>NZ_QHLO01000005.1:0-163658 GCF_003185945.1 Auritidibacter sp. NML120636 | reverse complement strand
GCACATGGTCGCCGCCTACCGCCAGACAGACAGGGCCGAGGGCAGGGCGATGATGGAGCAGCTGATCGCCAAGCTGGGCCGGGCAGTGCCGACCAAGCTCATCGAGCTGGCCGGTCTGGGTAGGACGCTGAAGAAAAGGGCGGCAGACATCCTGGCCTACTTCGACCGCCCCGGAACCTCCAACGGACCCACCGAGGCCATCAACGGACGACTCGAACACCTGCGCGGATCCGCCCTGGGCTTCCGGAATCTCACCAACTACATCGCCAGGTCCTTGCTCGAGAGCGGAGGATTCAAGCCCCGTCTACACCCTCGATTGTGAAGAGCCGGTTTTGCGGCCAGGACTCCACAATCATCATCCCCATCAGCCGTCCATGATGGTCCCCCACCTAGTGTGGTGGCCATGAGCCCACAGATTCCCCGCGAGAACTCCGATCAGACCGTGCTGGCAGAGCTCACCACGCTCCACCAGCACCATTGGGCGCTGGCCGAATCCTTGACGCTCACCGACGAATCCACCGCGATCGATGTCATCTCAACCTTGGAAAAAATCCAAGCCACGGCTGTGGCCATGCAGGCTCAAGCCGCCTCCCAGTTAGAGAAGCTCCGTCTGGACCGCGAAAAAGCCGCCGGCATCCCCAAGAATCGGCGTGGTTCGGGGCTCGGGGCCGAGATCGCCATGGCACGCAAACAATCCCCCGAACGTGGCAATGGATTTCTCAACGCCGCCCGTACCATCACCCACCACATGCCCGGTGCCCTCGGTGCCATGCGCTCCGGGGAGCTCTCCGAAGCCCACGCTATGACCCTATCCCGGGAAGTTCGTGGCCTGGCCCCCAGGATCATCACCGAGATCGACGATCTGCTCAGCGACCAATACGGTCGGCTCTCACCCAGACAGTTGGGCAAGCGGTCACGTGGCCATGCTCAACGGCTCGACGCCGACCAGCTCGCTCGTCGCGCGGCTACAGCCCGCAAGAACCGACGTGTGACCACCGGGAGCGCTGGCCCCGGTATGGCCAACCTTAACGCGTATCTGCCCTCCGAACAGGTTGCAGCTGTTTACAACACCTTAGAACGTGATGCCAAGAAACTCCTCGCGCCCACCCAACGCACGACATTAGAACGGCACGGTCCGGCCGATCACCGCACTCTTGAACAAATCATGGCTGACCTGTTGGTCGAACGCATCACCGGGCAGTCCAAGGCCGGTAATGTCGCTGCCCAAGTCAACATCGTGCTCACCGCCGACGCATTCCTCGGCGAGGATAACACCCCGGCCATGATTGCCGGCCAGGGCCCCGTGCCCGCAGCCACCGTTCGGAAATGGTTGGCCAACCCCGAGGCCAAGCTGTTCCTTACCAAGCTCTTTGTCGATCGACAGACCGGCAAAATGGTGTCCATGGAATCCGGTTCCCGGCTCTTTCCGGCAGGACTGAAGAAGATGATCAGTCTGCGCGACGATATCTGCCGCACACCGCACTGCGAGAACCCGGTAGAAGAAACCGACCACGCGCAGCGACACACCGATGGTGGCGCCACCAGCTATGACAACGGTCAGGGACTGTGTCGGGTGTGTAACCAAACCAAGGAGAAGATCGGCTGGAAGCACGAGTCCGATGCCGACGGGCTGCAGGTGACCACTCCCACCAATCATACCTATGAAGCCCCCACCGATCCGTTGCTTCCCGGTAGCCTCAGGCCGTTACCGCCACCCAAACCACCGTTTCAGCAGAGACAATCACCGCGCTGTGAAACCTGCTCCAACGACCCACCCGATGACGATTCTCCCGCCGGTCCGGCCGATCCCAACGCTCCGACACCTTCCGAGGACCTGCAAGGTCGCGACCGATCGGATGGGGAATTTAACGATTACCTTTCCGGCATGGGTTGAGCTCAGGTCAGTGAAACCAGGTCCAGATAGTCCTCTGACCACATATCCTCATCGGCGTCCGGCAGGATCAACACGCGGTCGGGGTCCAAGGCCTGGACCGCACCCTCGTCGTGAGTCACCAACACGATCGCACCTTGATAGCGACGGATCGCGTCCAAGATTTCCTCACGAGATGCCGGATCTAAGTTGTTGGTTGGCTCATCGAGCAACAACACGTTGGCCGAGGACACCACCAAGGTTGCCAAAGCTAAGCGAGTTTTCTCGCCACCCGAAAGGACCCCGGCTGGCTTGTAAACATCGTCGCCGGAAAATAAGAATGATCCGAGCACAGTTCGCACCGCGGTATCGTCCAGGTGCAACGAGGAGCGTTGCATATTTTCCAGCACCGTGCGGTTGACATCCAGCGTCTCGTGTTCCTGGGCGTAATACCCCAGTCGCAGGCCATGTCCGGGAACGACCCGTCCCGCATCAGGCTGTTCCAATCCCGCTAAGAGCTTCAGCAATGTCGTTTTACCGGCCCCATTGAAGCCGAGGATGACCACGCGAGACCCCTGGTCGATAGCCAGGTCCACCCCGGTGAACACCTCCTGGGTGCCATAGGATTTGGTCAACCCCTCGGCCGACAGAGGCACCTTACCGCACGGGGCTGGAGCCGGAAATCGTAGGTTGGCCACCTTTTCGGTGTGACGCTCTTCGGCCAGTCCCTCCAACATCTTGTCGGCCCTTTTAGCCATCTGCTGGGCGGCCACCGCTTTGGTCGCCTTCGCGCGCATCTTATTGGCCTGCGCATACAAAGCCGCTGCTTTCTTCTCTGCTGAAGCCCGTTCCCGGCGACGCCGACGTTCATCATCCTCACGCTGTTTCAGGTAGGCCTGATACCCCATGTTGTAAATGTCAATGACACTGCGCGTGGCGTCGAGAAAAAAGACGGTATTGACCACTTCATCGATCAATGCCAGATCGTGAGAGATCACGATCAGTCCCCCGGAGTAGGTTTTGAGGTAGTCGCGTAACCATTCCACCGAGTCCACATCCAAGTGGTTAGTGGGCTCGTCTAGGATCATGGTGTCCGGAGCCGAGAAGAGGATCCGGGCCAATTCAACTCGGCGACGTTGCCCACCGGAGAGCGTTTTCAATGGCCGTTCCAGCATTTCGGCGTCGATCCCTAAGTTCCCGGCGATGGCATTGGCCTCCGATTCGGCAGCGTAGCCTCCGGCGGAAATAAACGCGGCCTCAGCGGCGGGGTACCGCTTGATGCCTCGTTCCATCACGTCGGGATCTGGCGACGACATCTCCGCCTCGGCCTTGCGCATCCGGCGGAGTAGTTCTCCGAGCTGACGCGCTTCTAAAATCCGTTCTTGCGCCGTTTGCTCGGGATCGCCCGACCGTGGATCCTGTGGCAGATATCCGACCGATCCGGTTCGGGTCACCTCGCCGGTGGCTGGGACTACCTCGTCCATCAACACCTTGGTCAACGTGGTCTTGCCGGCCCCGTTGCGCCCGACTAAACCGACCCGGGTACCGCGGTCCACACGGAAACTCACGTCCTCTAGCAGGGTGCGCGAGCCAACGGTGACGGTCAGATTATGAGCAGAAATCATCAGGGTTACCTTTGGGGGTTGTGGTCGTAGCTGAAAGGGTTCCGCACGGAGGCACACCAGGGTGGCGCAGAGGTGCACATCTGGGGCAACTCCAGACTAGAATAATAGGCTCAATGGCCGGGCGGGCTCTGGTAATCGTGGTTCATTGCCAGTCGGATCAGGCGGGCGAGCTCTTGTTGCGGACTACGCTGAGCCTGTCGGGCTCGGGCAATAATCGTCTCCGATTCATCGTGACTGAGCTCGGTCGTCACCTGCACCCCGGGTCTCGGTTGCGTCGTGGTGGTTCCAGACGCGAGACGGTCGGCTGAGGCTGGCTGTGCGACCGACTCCGAGGCCGTGAGATGCGATGATCTCCCCGCGCTGTTTAATCCCGGGCCATAATCAGGTACGGTACCGTCCCGGAAGGCTTCGGCAACGGCCCGTGCCCGTTGATCGGCGGCCTCATTCAGCTCATGCCCGGTGTGACCTCTCACCCAGTCAAACCGGATTTTTCGTCCGGCCTGCTGGGCTTGAGTCATCAGCCGATCCAGGTGGATCATCATCTGCTGGTTCTGCACCGGTTTGCCGTCCTTCTTCTTCCACCCGCGTTTCTTCCAGCCCGGCATCCACTGGGTGATGGAGTTGATGACGTATTGCGAATCCGCCACGATGTGCAGGTCGGTGTCCAGATTTGCCGTGGTCGCCAGCAACTCAATCACAGCCTGTAACTCGCCCTGGTTATTGGTGGCCTCGTCCCACCCGCCAGCGGCCCAGTGCTCGTCAGAGATATACCAGCACCATCCGGCAGGACCGGGATTGCCCAGGGCCGAACCATCCACGGCGACGGTCAACAGCTCAGTCATGTGCGGTCCTTTTCTGTGCGGGACGTGACGATGTCACGAACGGGAGTTTACGAGAAGAAATGGGGTGGTTGGAGTAGATGGAGACGATCAAGGACCGTATCCACCGGTGTCAGGTGACAACACAGGTGAACACGGCCCTCGAGGTGGATCAGGAGTCACTGCAACAGGTGGGGGTTGCCCCCTCCTGCCGGACAGTCGGAACAGCTGGATCGATCGGACGTGCCAGATCGACACACGATCGCCCTGACCGATCTTAGATGTTGAACCCTAAGGCCCGCATCTGATCGCGCCCGTCTTCAGTAATGCGTTCTGGGCCCCATGGTGGCATCCAGACCCAGTTCAGTCGCCATTCGTCCACCATCGTGCCGATAGCCCGACCGACCTGATCTTCGATTTCATCCGTCAGCGGGCAGGCTGCAGTGGTCAATGTCATGTCCACGATCAGCACACCGTCTTCGGCGTAGTTCAGACCATAGAGTAACCCCAGATCCACGACGTTGATACCCAGTTCGGGGTCAATCACGTCTTTCAGGGCCTCTTCGAGGTCCTCGATCGGTGTTTGTGCACTCACGTCAGTCATGATGGGAACACCTTCTTCAGGTCGGTCGTGGCTTTCGCGCTGTCAGGCTGTGGCCACACGGGCCGACTAGGCCTGAGCTACGGCAGCCTTTTCGTAGTTGATGTAGCCTTCTTCTTCCAGCTTATCGGCCAGCTCAGGACCTCCGGAGTCCACCACGTGACCGTCCACGAACACGTGCACGAAGTCTGGCTTGATGTAGCGCAGAATGCGGGTGTAGTGCGTGATCAACAGGGTGCCCAAGCCGTTGGCGTCCTGTGCCCGGTTGACACCTTCGGACACGATACGTAGCGCGTCAATGTCCAGCCCGGAGTCGGTCTCATCCAGGATGGCGAACTTAGGCTTGAATAGTTCCAGCTGCAAGATTTCGGCGCGCTTCTTTTCACCACCAGAGAACCCTTCGTTCACGTTACGGGTGGAGAACGCCGGGTCCATCTGGAGCCGTTCGAAGGCGTCCTTGACTTCCTTGGACCAGTGACGCAAGGAGGGCGCCTCACCGTCGATGGCGGTCTTGGCGGTGCGCAGGAAGTTGGTCATGGTCACGCCGGGGACTTCCACCGGGTACTGCATGGCCAGGAACAGACCGGCCTGAGCGCGTTCGTCGACAGACTTTTCCAGCAGATCTTCACCGTCGAGCAGGATCTCACCTGCGGTGACTTCATAGGCCGGGTGACCGGCGATGGCCGAGGCCATAGTGGACTTTCCTGAGCCGTTGGGGCCCATCAGCGCGTGAGTCTCACCGGAATTGACGGTCAGGTTCACGCCTTTCAAAATCTCTTTGACGCCGTCTTCGGTCTCGATCGAGACGTGGAGGTTCTTTACCTCAAGGGTTGACATAGCTACAAATTCTCCTTGATGCCTTGGTTTGGTGAAGGCCAACCGGCCTCCGGTCGTCGTTGGTAGTGGGTAGCTCGCGGGAATTAGAATTCTAGCCCGCGGATTTCGGCTTCCATGACTTCCACGAGTCGGCGTTCCACATCGTCGATACCGATCTTCTGGATGATTTCGTTCAAAAACCCACGCACGATCAGCTTGCGGGCCTGGGGCTCGGGAATACCCCGGGCCATCAGGTAGAACAGCTGATTCTCATCGAAGCGACCGGTGGAGGATGCGTGTCCGCCACCTTCAATGACGCCGGTTTCGATCTCCAGGTTTGGAACCGAATCGGCTTGCGCGCCGTCGGTGAGCAACAGGTTCTCGTTCTTCTCGTAGGTATCAGTGCCTTCGGCCTCTTTACGGATCAGCACATCGCCAACCCACACAGTACGAGCCGAATCACCCTGTAGCGCTCCCTTGTACAGCGCATCGGAGACGCAGTTCTCGGTGGAGTGATCCACGAAGATCCGGTGCTCCAGGTGCTGGCCGGCATCAGCGAAGTATAGGCCGTACATCTCCACGTTGGCGCCGGGACCGGCGAAGCGGGTCGTCGGCGTCAATCGGACTAACGAACCGCCGTAGGTGACCAAGGTATGGCGGTACTTGGCGTCGCGACCCACCTTGGCCTGCTGGGATCCGGCGTGGACCGAACCCTCGTCCCAGGCTTGGATGCTGACCACGTTCAGTGAGGCACCCTCATCCACAGTGATTTCGATATTTTGACCCAGCACCGCTGATCCGGACTGGTTGATCACCAGCACCACCTGGGAATGGCGACCTATGTGAATTCGCACGTGTTGAGCGGCTGGCTCCTGGGACTCGCCAGCGATATCGACCAGCAACGGCTTGTCGAGTTCGGTTTCGTCAGCCACAGTGATCACGGTGGCCTCCTGAAAGTTGTGCCAGGCAGCCGCTGAGACGCGATCATCAGGAATGAAAGCCTGCCCCAGACGCTGATCGTCGCGGCCGACGGTTTCGACCGTGACGCCCTGGGTTTCTTCCACGGTGACCTGCGGACCCGGTCCGGTCAGTCGCTGCTCATCGCCGCCGGGCAACTCCAGACCGGAAAGCCGCTCGATCGGAGTGAACCGCCATTCCTCTTCGCGTCCGGTGAGCTGTGGGAAGTCCGCCAGATCGTAGCTGATGGTCCGGTCGGCGCGTGAGGTACCGAATTTCTGTTTGGTCTCGGCATCCAGATGGGACGCCTGGGTGGCATCGGCGATCTCCGTGGACAAGGTCTCACCCTCATCCGTCATGCCTGGAATCAGGGGAGCCGCTCCCCCGGTTTCCGTGTCACGAGCGTGTGTAGTGTTGGTCACCGTTAGCCCACCGATCCTTCCATTTGCAATTCGATTAGCTTGTTCAGTTCCAGTGCGTATTCCATGGGCAAGTGCCGGGAAATCGGCTCCACGAACCCGCGGACGATCATCGCCATCGCATCCGTCTCGGACAGGCCACGACTCATGAGGTAGAACAGCTGCTGTTCAGAGACCTTGGAGACGGTGGCCTCGTGGCCGAGAGTGACGTCGTCTTCGCGAATATCGATGTAGGGGTAGGTGTCGGTGCGCGAAATGGTATCAACGAGCAGTGCGTCACAGATCGTGGAGTTCGCGGAGTTCTTCGCCCCGGACACGATCTGGACCAGGCCACGGTAGGCTGCGCGCCCCCCACCACGCGCCACCGACTTGGAGACGATGTTCGAGGAGGTATTCGGAGCCAGGTGTACCATCTTGGAACCGGTATCCTGGTGCTGGCCGGCGCCGGCGAAAGCCATCGACAGGGTCTCACCGCGAGCGTGCTCACCGGTGAGGTAGACGGCTGGGTACTTCATGGTGGTCTTGGCGCCAATGTTGCCGTCGATCCACTCCATGGTCCCGCCCTCTTCGCACACGGCACGCTTGGTGACCAGGTTATACACGTTATTCGACCAGTTCTGAATGGTGGTGTAACGCACGCGGGCGTTCTTCTTGACCACGATCTCCACCACAGCTGAGTGCAACGAATCGGTCTGGTAGATCGGGGCGGTGCAACCTTCGATGTAGTGGACGTAGGAGTCCTCGTCGGCGATGATCAGCGTCCGTTCGAACTGACCCATGTTCTCGGTATTGATCCGGAAGTAGGCCTGCAACGGGATCTCGACGTGTACGCCCTTGGGGACGTAGACGAAGGACCCACCGGACCAGACCGCGGTGTTCAGCGCGGCGAACTTATTATCGCCGACCGGAATCACCGAGCCGAAGTACTCCTCAAAGAACTCCGGGTGTTCTCTCAAAGCGGTGTCGGTATCCATGAAGATCACGCCCTGGGCCTCCAGATCTTCACGGACCTGGTGGTAGACCACCTCGGACTCGTACTGGGCGGCCACACCGGCGACCAGGCGCTCACGCTCGGCCTCGGGGATACCCAACCGCTCGTAAGTCTCCAAGATGTCTTCGGGAAGTTCTTCCCAGGTGCTGGCCTGACGCTCGGTGGAACGCACGAAATACTTAATACGATCGAAATCGATCCCGGACAGGTCGGCACCCCAGGTCGGCAACGGTTTGCGGTCGAAGTAGCGCAGACCCTTCAACCGGGTTTTCAGCATCCATTCGGGCTCTTCTTTGATGCTGGAGATGTGCCGGACGACGTCCTCATCCAGGCCACGTTTGGCAACAGCGCCGGCCTCGTCGGAGTCGTGCCAGCCGAATTCGTAGTTACCCAGGGACTTCAGTTCTGGATTGTCGTCCAGAACTCTCTGAATGACCCGTGGATCGGCGGTGTCTTGACTGATCTGATCGGTCATCATCAACCTCTTTTATCGCTGGTTGTCATGGTCGGGTGGTCGCAACGGCTTGCCTCCGGATCACTCCGGATGGTCACCGCTTAAGCTCGGGCAGCATTCTGTTCGGCTTGGGCAGTCAACGACGCATAGGCCTTGCGCCCTAGGGGCACGTGCGTGGTGCACACATGCCCGCCGGTGGGCAGGGTCGCCAATCGGCGCACATCTACCTGCAACAACCGGGCGAACAGTTCGGTTTCTTCTTCACAAAACTCGGGGTACTGCGCGGCCAGATCCTTGATCGGGCAGTGTCCCTGACAAATCTGGGCTGCCCGCAGGGTCGTCACGCGTGCACCACGTCCGGCGCGCCGGGTGGTGGCCGCGTAACCGAGTTCATCCAACACGGCGGTGAGCACCTTGATCCGCTCCGACAGTGTCATCTCGTCGGTGGCTCGATCCAGGAATAGCGTCTCGACCTCGGCGAAATGGTCCCGGGCGAACCGGCGGACCGCTTCGGGCCCACCCAGCTCGGCAATCATTTCCATGGCAGCGCTCGTCACGGCCAGGTAATCATCCCCGAGCTGTTGTTGTCCTTTGTGCGTGACGACATAGCGTTTGGAGGGACGCCCAGCACCCGCATCGCCGGAGACCGACTTAACCTCGATCAACCCCTCGGACTCGAGAGCGTCGAGGTGGCGTCGCACGGCCGCGGCAGTCAGATGCAACTCGCTACCGATGGCAGCGGCGCTCACCGGCCCGCGCGTCAGCACGGCATGGAGCACCTTCTCGCGGGTGTTTTCCCGAGAGCTACCGGCCGGTTCGGCAGACTGCGTCGCAGACTTCGTTCCGGAAGTCTCTTGGTGACGGGGAAAATAAGTAACCATGATATTCCCTAATTATACGCGGGATCGTGCGGACTGATAGTTTGGCATGCCTAAGTTCGCGACGAGATGACGGCGGATGACCGGTCAAGACCGGCACCCACCTGCTCCACGTCTGATCTCCGAATAGCTTCTGCTGTCCGAATAGCCATGATCCAAGTAGCTATAGTGAACACCGTGACTTCTGCATCCTCTCTCCATCCAGACACGAGCAACGCTGGATCAGATCAGATCCTGCTCGACGTTGATGATGTGTGGCTGAGCGTGAATTCTGACGAAGGCACCGTCAACATTCTGCGGGGTATGAGCCTGCAAGCCCGCGCCGGGGAGGTGACGGCCCTATTGGGGCCCAACGGTGCCGGCAAGACCACCACGTTGTCGATTGCCCAGGGACTGGTCAAGCCCTCTGCCGGTAGTGTCCGGCTGTTAGGTCAGGACCCCTTTACCGCCACCGCAGCGCTGCGAAGCCAGGTTGGGGTGATGTTGCAGGATGGCGGATTACCACCGTCGGTGACGCCCTTGCGCCTGATTGAACATCTGGCTCACCTCTACCGAGAGCCCCTGGATATTTACGCTTTGATCAACCGGTTGGAGATCACAGAGTTTCAGGATCGGACCATACGCCGACTGTCGGGGGGCCAGCAACAGCGGGTTGCAATGGCCGCGGCGCTGATCGGTCGGCCCTCGGTCATCTTCTTGGATGAGCCCTCGGCCGGACTCGATCCAGTCTCTCGCCGGGTCGTGTTTGAGCTGATCCAGCAGATGAAACACGCCGGACTGGCCATCGTGCTCACCACCCACCTCCTCGATGATGCCGAAAAGCTAGCCGATCGGGTCATCCTGATCAATCACGGCCGGGTGGAGCGTGAAGGAACCGTTGCCGAATTGACGGATCGTCATCACCGTCCCGCTGTGCTGTTCTCGGTCGAAACTCCCCTGTCGGACCACGCCCTGGCCGATGTGCCCGAGGCGTTGAGCGTACACCGGGTTACCGCTACCGAAGCGACCGGTATGGTCGGGATGGAAACCTGGCAGGTGCGCGGACTGCAAGAACCAGCCGACTACGTGGAATTGACCCGGTGGTGGCAACGCTGGGATATTCTGCCGCGTGATCTGTCGATGTCCCGGCGGTCGTTAGAAGATGTGTTTTGGGAGGTGACCCCGTGAGCCAACAGCACCCGGACCAACCGGCACGGCCCGACCCACACCCGGATGACCGGCCCGATGGACAGCTCCGTGAACAGGCCGATGAGTTGACATACCGTTCGCACTATCAGGATCGTGTGCTGGACCTCACCCCGGTGGCCAGGCCCCACGCCTCAGGTTTGTTTCGGCGCGTGATTGCTCAGGGCGGCTATGAAACCCGCACCACCTTGTCCAATGGGGAACAGCTACTGGTGTCGATCATCTTGCCACTGATGGTGCTGATCGCGCTGTCGGTGACTGACTTCATCGTCGCTGAAGGGGCCACGGTCTCGCCGGTGAACCTCGCGACCCCCGGCGTGTTGGCCTTGGCGGTGTTGTCCTCGGGACTAACTGGTCAGGGCATCGCGACCGGATTTGACCGACGCTACGGGGTGCTTCGCTACCTGTCCACCACTCCCCTGGGACCGACCGGACTCCTGCTGGGCAAGGCGGTCGCGGTGGTACTGGTGCTGATCGTGCAACTGATGGTTCTAGGGCTCGCCGCGCTGTTTCTCGACTGGCGACCGGTCGCTGTCGGGGTGTTATACGCTGGGATCTTCATCGTACTGGGAGCGGTCACCTTTACCGCCTTGGGCCTGCTGATTGCTGGAACCGTCCGCCCGGAAGCAACCTTAGCGATCACGAATCTGCTCTGGGTGATCCTGGGGGCCGCCGGTGGCGTGGTTTTTACCGTGCCCGAGAACCTGTTCGGTGAGCTCTTGCAGTTTTTGCCCTCGGCTGCCCTGGGTGAGGGGTTGCGGGCCGCCACGGCGCGCGGTCAATTCGATCTGCTCAGCTTCGTCATCTTAGTGGTCTGGGCGGCGATCTTCACCGGGTGCACAGTACGCTGGTTTAAATGGCGATAACTAAGAGTTTCGCTCCGATTGCCGTGACCCCTGGGCCGAATGTTGAAAGAGGTTGATCAACGTGTCTGGTTTCGCGCTGCGGGATGATGTCCATACTCAGCACCACACTGAAACGTCCCGGTCCCCGGTCCAGCGGACCAAAGACTGGTTGATGCCCACCTCGGTGACCGGGTGGACCATGGCGGTGGCGGTGGCGTCACTGATAACGCAAATTGGCATTATCGTTACCGGTGGCGCGGTGCGACTGACCGAATCTGGGCTGGGGTGTCCGACCTGGCCGAAATGTACCCCCGAGTCTTTGACGAACACCCCCGAAATGGGAATCCACGGTTATATCGAGTTCGGCAATCGGACGCTGACCTTTGTGCTCACCGCGGTCGCGGTGCTGATGCTGTTGGCGATCTGGCGACTGCGGGCCACCTACCGTGCAATCTTCTGGCTGTCGATTATTCTGCTGTGTGGCATTCCCGGGCAAGCGGTGATCGGTGGAATGACGGTCCTGACCGAGCTGAACCCCTGGGTGGTCTCCCTGCACTTCTTGTTATCGAGCTTCTTGGTCTGCCTGGCCGCCCTACTGGTCAACCGGGTGGGACTGGAGCGTCGCATCGGCGGCGGCGAGGTGGAGCAGGTCCCGTCCCTGGTGGATGGCGAGACCACCGCCACGACCCGCGGGTTGGCACGTGCGGCTTTCGTGCTGGGCTGGATCACCTTGATCCTCGGCACCGTCGTCACCGGTTCGGGCCCCCACGGCGGAGATGCCGAGGCGCCCCGCCACGATTTTGATCCGGCGGTCGTGACCCGCTGGCACGTCATCCCGGTTTACCTGCTGATCGCCGTGGTGATCGTCCTGCTGGTGTTGGTGCATCGGTTGGCGTCCTCCCAGCGCCAGCGGATCAGCGTCTGGGCCATGGTTGCGGTGATCGTCCTGCAGGCCAGCGTGGGCTACTATCAGCACTTTAACGGTCTGCCCATCGTGGCCGTGCTGGGGCACATGCTCGGAACCGGGCTCCTAGCGTGGCTGATGACCAATATGATGGATCGGCAATGCTCGTCCTATTCCTCGCACGACACTGTGGTGGATCCCCGCTCTCCGAGATTCACGGCCAACGTGGACCCGGCCACTCTGGTGGCTGACGCCCAGGCCGAAGGCGCCTCTCCCGGCCCGGCCCGCTAACACCCGCTTTCCCTCCTGCACCCCTTGATGGTGGGTCAGGATCACACCTTCCGACCGGCCAGACCGGTGTCGGTGAGTGGGTAAGCCAGACCCTAGCTGGGATCAGCGCTGGCTTCGTCGCTGGGATCAGCGCTGGCGCTCGGATCGTTGGTATCGCGGTACCACAGCTCGGTGAGTCGTCCGGCCTCGTCGATACTGAAGTGCAGATCCAGCGGCTGGGCGGAGATATCGGGAGTCAACGTCATCATCGCGCTAGCCTGGTCGGTCTGTTCGTAGTGGGTCATCACATACGGTTTCTGGGGGCGTAGCTCGGCATTGAGGGTGCCCACCAGCGAGTCGACGGGGATCTTTTCGGTCAGTTCAGGGGCCACCCGGTCGTACCAGTCGGAGCGGTCAATGGCGCGGTTGCCGTTAATTTGGTTCAGGATCCAGCGCCCGGTGTCGCCGAGTTGGTTGTCCGGAAAGTGGTCGGGTGCGACATGGGTGGGGGCGGCATTGCCATCCGGGGTGGCCTCGCGGTGCTCGGATTCGACGCAACCGCTCAGCCCCAAAGAGCCCACCAGCGCCAGCCCAGCGAGCAAGGCCAGCCCACGGTGCGCGCGTGTTGATACGGATGTCGCGGTGTGCGGAGAGTGTACGGCACGGTACCTGAATGTCACGATGAGTCCTTTATCTGCTATCTGCAACAGCTTGACCTGCAACAGCGTGCCCACAGCGACCGAGCCTGTCCCGGAGCGATAACCGTACCGGACCGAGACCCGGTCTATCGGGGCTAAAGCGCCGGGGCGGTCACGGCCTCGGCCATCAGCGGCTCACCCACGAACGGGTCGATGGCCAGGCCGATGAACAGCAGGGTCAAATAGGTGATCGACAAGTGGAAGACCTTCATAGCCTGTTTGTCCTGAAAATCCGGTTTCTGCGATTCCCGGTAAAGAACGTGGCTCTCATAGATGAACCAGCCACCCACCGTTGCCGCGATCACGGTGTAGACAACACCAGCCCACCCCAAGGGCACCAGCAACAGCGAGCACATCACCGTCGCCCAGGTATAGAGCACACACTGGGTGGAGACTTTCCGGGCGGTGGCGATTGCACCCAGCATGGGGACGTTGGCCTGCCGGTAATCGGATTTGTACTTCAGCGACAGCGGCCAGTAGTGCGGAGGGGTCCATAAGAAAATCACCGCGAACAGCACCACGGCTGGCCATTCGATGGTCTCGCGCACGGCCGCCCAGGCGATCAGTACCGGGAAACAGCCGGCGATCCCGCCCCAGACGATGTTCTGTTCGGTGCGGCGCTTGAGGATCAGGGAGTAGACGACCACGTAGAAGAAGATGGCCAGTGCCCCCAGCGCGGTGGCCAGCCAGTTGGTGCCGACCGCGAGGATGACCAAGGAGATCGCGCCCAGCACCGATGCGAAGATCAAGGCTTCGCGCGGGGTGACCTCACCGGTGACCAGCGGCCGGGATCGGGTGCGGTCCATCACCTTGTCGATATCGCGATCGATGTAGCAGTTGAACGCGGCCGAAGACCCGGCCGCGGCGGCACCGCCGACCATGGTGGCTAGCATCAGCCACCCCGAGGGGAAGCCCTGGGCGGCGAAGATCATGGTTGGCAACGTGGTGACCAGCAACAGCTCCATCACGCGGGGCTTGGTCAAGGACACGTAGGCGGCGATCTTACGCTTCAGACCGATCGAGCCTGGCCGTGAGGTGGTTTCGGAGGCGGAACCCGGTGTGGTCTGCTGAGTGCTTTTAACGGAAGTCGACATCTATCGTGAGTCCGATTCGGTAGGGTGCGGTCTTGGCCCACGTCGCGATGATGCAGTCAGGCAGATGAGGTGTGGTGATGCCAGCAGATACCGCCACGGTGGGTGTCGGGACGCGTGGTTAATATTCTCGTCGTCTGGTGTCTGTGTCTAGTCTACCCGGTTGAGCTCGGTGCTGAGTTTTCTGACATGCTGATGGTGCCTGCCATGCCGGTGGTGCCGGCTACGGCGACCGGTTTGTCTAGTGCGGGCCATCGGTTGGGGGCGAACCGATGGGATCTGCTGGTTTTCGGGATGATCCATCGCATGGACGGCTCGATCGGCGCTAAGCTGAAGACGCAGCACTTTTCTCCAGAGCCTGTCCGGAGACGATCCGGGTGGCAGGGAAAGTCATCGTCGCACAAGTTCACCCTGCAGGAAGGTCCTCCGTGGTCTCACAAGATGCACAGACACATCATCACCTAAACCGGCTTCAACCGGCGCGAGACTATACCTATACCGAGCAGGATCAGCGCACCGTCGATTCGCTGCGCGTGCTGGCTGCTGATGCGGTCGAAAAGGTCGGATCTGGGCACCCCGGAACCGCGATCTCGCTGGCTCCGGTGGCCTGGCAGTTATTTCAGAACGTCATGCGCTGGGATCCCACCGATGCTGGCTGGCACGGTCGGGACCGGTTCATCCTCTCCCCCGGTCACACCTCGCTGACCCTGTACCTGCAGTTATTCGCCGCCGGAGCTGGTCTGGAGATGAGCGATCTGGAAGCGTTGCGCACCTGGGGCTCGAAGACCCCGGGGCATCCCGAGTACAGTCATACCGATCATGTGGAGATCACCACCGGGCCGCTAGGTCAGGGCCTCGCCTCGGCGGTAGGTTTCGCCTACGAACAGCGTCGGTTACGCGGATTGTTGGATCCCGAGGCTGCGACAGGGACTAGCCCGTTTGACTATCACGTGTTTGTGATCGCCTCCGACGGGGATATGCAGGAGGGGATAACCTCCGAGGCGTCCTCATTGGCCGGTACCCAGGAACTGGGCAATCTGGTGGTGATCTACGACGACAATAAGATCTCGATCGAAGATGACACCGAGATCGCCTTTAGCGAAGACGTGGCCGCCCGCTACCGGGCCTACGGCTGGCACGTGGAAGAGATCGACTGGACGGCCGGGGGTGACTACGTTGAGGACACCAGGTCGCTGTATCAGGCGATCGCGGCGGCCAAAGCAGAAACCCAGCGGCCCACGCTGATCATCTTGCGCACCATTATCGGGTGGCCGTCCCCGACCAAGCAGAACACCGGGGCGATCCACGGCTCGAAGCTAGGCCCCGAGGAGCTGGCCGGGCTCAAGCACGCTCTGGATGTTGATCCCGAGCAACACTTCCACATTGAACCTGAGCTACTCGAGCGCGCCCGCGAGGTCAAACACCGCAACGGCCAGTACCGGGCTACATGGGACGAGGCTCTAGCGGTGTGGCGGGCTGCCAACCCGGAACGCTCGGCCCTGTATGACCGCCTGATCGCCCGAAAATTGCCCGAGGGGTTTGCCGAGGCATTCCCGGTATTTGACGCCGACGAGAAGGGGATCGCCACTCGGGCGGCCTCCGGCCAGGTGCTCAACGCGCTGGCCGATGTGATGCCAGAACTGTGGGGCGGATCGGCGGATCTGGCCGGATCCAATAACACCACCATGAAGGACAACCCCAGCTTCATTCCTGAACGCCGGTCTACCGGAGCCTTCAGCGGACACCCCTATGGGCGGGTGTTGCACTTCGGAATTCGAGAGCACGCTGCCGGGGCGATCATTAACGGCGTGAATCTGGGCGGGCTGACCCGGGCCTATATGGGAACGTTTTTGATTTTCTCCGACTATCAGCGACCCGCCATCCGGTTGGCCGCGCTGATGGGCGCCCCCTCGGTGTTCGTGTGGACCCACGACTCGATCGGGTTGGGTGAAGACGGGCCGACCCACCAGCCAGTGGAACACCTGGCATCCCTGCGCGCAATACCCGGACTGGACGTGATCCGGCCTGCCGACGCTAACGAGGTTTCGGTGGCCTGGAAAACCCTACTGTCCCACACGGACCGGCCGGCCGGGATGGTGCTGTCGCGTCAGGCGTTACCGATCATGCCCAGGGAAGAACGGGGCTTCGCCTCGGCGGAGCACGTCGCCCGGGGCGCCTATGTGCTGATTGATGCCCAAGGAGCTGGCGGTCCGCAGAGCGTTATGCCGGATGTGGTGTTGCTCGCGACCGGATCCGAGGTACAGCTGGCCGTGGCAGCGCGCGACCAGCTCGAGGCCGACGGGATTGGCACCCGCGTGGTTTCGGCACCCTGTCTGGAATGGTTCGACACCCAGGATGCCACCTACCGGGCGGGGGTACTACCGGCCGGTGTTCCCACCGTCTCGGTCGAGGCCGGGGTGGCCCAGGGCTGGCAACGCTATACCGGACCAAACGCCGCCCATATTTCGCTGGAGCATTTCGGTGCCTCAGCCGACTACCAGACCCTCTTTGAGCAGTTCGGAATCACCGTTGACGCGGTGGTGGCCGCCGCCAGAAACCTGGTGCGTGGCGGATCCGGCGATGGGTGAGCCGGCGACCGAACACCGAGCGATTTCCGCCTGCCGGCACGACGTTGATCCCGCGTGGTCCCACGCAGAAAGCGAGCGTAACCCGTGACAGTACAACCCAGTCCCCGCACCGCAAAACTGAGCACCAGTCGTGGCGTCTCGATCTGGTTGGACGATCTCTCCCGTCCGGCAATCACCTCGGGACTGCTGCGCGAGATGATCGAGTCCTACACTCTCACCGGAGTCACCACCAACCCCTCGATTTTCGCCAAGGCGCTGGCCGATGGGGTCGGCTATGAGTCGCAGCTGCGCGCCCTGGCCGCCGAGGGAGCCGATACCGAACGGGCCGTGAGGGAACTGACCACCCGGGACGTGCGCGAAGCCTGCGATCTGTTTGCAGAGATCTACCGGTCCACTCACGGTGTGGATGGTCGGGTCTCGCTGGAGGTCGACCCGCGACTGGCGAAGGACACCCAGGCCACGATTGAGCAGGCACTCCAGCTGGCTGAGGCGGTGGGACGCGAGAATCTGATGATCAAAATCCCGGCCACCACTGAAGGCCTGCCGGCGATCACTGAAGTCTTGGCGGCTGGAATTTCGGTGAACGTGACCCTGATCTTCTCGCTGGTGCGGTATCGGGAAGTGATCAACGCCTGGTTGCTGGGGTTGGAAGCCGCCCACCGGGCCGGACGCGATCTGAGCGCTATCCACTCGGTGGCCAGCTTTTTCGTCTCTCGGGTTGACACCGAGATCGACGCGCAATTACAGCAGACCGCCCTGGAACCGGCTCGAATCGCGGAATTGCAGGGCCGGGCCGGACTGGCCAATGCCCGGCTGGCCTACCGGATCTTCACCAACGCCCAGGACACCGAGCGGTGGCGGTATCTCCGCGATGCCGGCGCGCGAGTCCAGCGGCCGCTGTGGGCTTCCACCGGCACGAAGAACCCCGCCTATTCCGATGTGTGCTACGTCGAGGGGTTGATCGCCGAGCACACCGTCAACACGATGCCACTGGCTACCCTGGAAGCTTTCGCCGATCACGGGGAGGTCGACCAGCCAGAGATCTCGACCTATTTTGCCGACGATGATCAGCTCCTCGACGATCTGGCGAAGGTCGGGATCGACTACCAGCAGGTGGTCACCACCCTGGAAGACGAGGGCATCGCCAAATTTGAGACCGCGTGGTTAGAGCTCTGGACCACCGTAACCGACCAACTAGACCGCGCCAAGACCGCCTGACCGATCCACCCGTTCCCACCAATCTCAGCGCACGGACACCCCGTATCGACAGGAGCCAACGATGAATTCTCTGGGGATCAATCTTTCCGGTAACGCCCTCCACGGTGTTGACCAGCGTGTTGAGGAATTGCTCAGCAACCGTTTCGCCTCCCGCCTGTTGGAGCGTGATCACACACTGTGGGGCCCCGAGGCCGAAGCTGAAGCGTCGCAACGTCTGGGCTGGGTCGACCCCTTCGACACAGCCTTCGAGCTGATCCCACAGATCACCCAGTTACGCGAGCAGCTGGCTGACAAGGGCATCACCCGGGTGGTGTTGGCCGGGATGGGTGGCTCCTCGCTGGGTGCTGAAGTCATGGCCCGCGCCGCCGGGGTCCGGCTGGATGTGGTGGATTCCACCGACCCGGAATTGGTGGGCTCTATTTTGGCCGCCGGGGTGGCCGATACGGTCTTCGTGATTTCCTCCAAATCCGGCTCCACGGCTGAAACCGACGCGGCCCGGCGTGCGTTTACTCAAGCACTGCAGGAGGCCGGGCTGACGCCCGGCGATCACCTGATTGCCGTCACCGACCCCGGATCTCCGTTGGAGTCGCTGGCCCGAGACCACCAGTACACCGCAGTGTTTGAAGCCGATCCCACCATTGGCGGGCGCTACTCGGCCCTGTCGGCCTTCGGGCTGGTACCGGCCGGACTGGCCGGGGTCGAGCTGACCACGATCGTCGACGATGCCGAGGTTGCTTCCCACAGTCTGTACGAGGACGACGAGACCAACCCGGCGCTACGGGCTGCCGCAGTTTTGGGGGCCGGGGCGCCGAGTCGCAATAAACTCATCATCACTAATTTTGATCAAGCTCTGCCCGGATTCGGGGACTGGATCGAACAGCTCATCGCCGAATCCACCGGAAAACACGGGACCGGATTCTTGCCGGTGATCGTCGAGCCCGGTGCCGTGGAGAACCGTAGTCACGACGAGGACGTGATCCACCTGCACCTGATCGCCGACCCCGGGGAATCCCAGGCGACGTTGAATCCGGAAGATCCTCGGGACGACGAGGTGCAGATTTATGGCAGTTTAGGTGCCCAGCTAGTGTTCTGGGAGGTCACCACCGTGGCCGCAGCCAGCCTGATCGGGGTCAACCCCTTCGATCAGCCTGATGTGGAATCGGCCAAGGTCGCCACCCGCGCTGTGCTGGCCGAGCCGACCACACCGGAACCACCCCAGATCAGCACCGCCGAATTCGATCTATTCGGTCCGGCTGGGTTGCTCGGCGATGTGGAAGCCACCGGTGAAGCCCAACAGATCCTCACCGAAGTGTTCACCGTACTCGGTACGGTGCTGGAGGACGATAGCTACCTGGCGGTGCAGGCCTACACCAACCGGTTGCGGCAACAGCACCTCACCCGCCTGCGCCCGGCGCTGGCCCGTCGTTACGGTCGGCCGGTGACCTTCGGCTGGGGCCCGCGGTTCCTGCACTCCACCGGACAGTTCCACAAGGGCGGTCCGGCCACCGGCGTGTTCATTCAAATTACCGCCGATTCCGAACTCGACCTGCAAATCCCGGGGCTGAACTACAGTTTCGCAGAGTTGATCACCGCCCAAGCCGCCGGAGATGGCTCGGTGTTGACCGAAACCGGACAACCGGTGGTGCGGATACATCTCAAGGACCGCTCGGCAGCGATCGAGACCCTGATCAACGCTGCCGAACAGATCTAGCCGCATCTGTCGATCACCACCGATCAACACGCCCTACGCAGCAGGAAGGCACAGCACACGTGACACCAGCATGGCCCGCAACACCCCAGGATCCGCCCCGCCCGTCGCGTCATACCAATCCGTTGCGTGACCCGGCCGACCGGCGCCTGACCTCGATTGCTGGACCCTCGGCCATGGTCATGTTCGGGGTCACCGGCGATCTGGCGCGCAAGAAACTGTTGCCGGCCATTTACGATCTGGCCCATAACGGGTTGCTGCCACCCAGTTTCTCCCTGGTCGGGTTCGGTCGACGCGACTGGGACCAGCAGGAATTCACCGCCTTCGTGCAGGCCTCTGTACGGGCACACGCCAGGACGAGTTTCAACGAGATCGTCTGGGCCCAGCTGTCGGGTGGATTCCGATTCATCTCGGGCGGTTTTGACGACGAGCAGGCCTACCAGCGACTGTCCGCCACGTTGGAGGAGTTGCAAGACCAACGTGGCACTGGGGGCAACACTGCGTTCTACCTGTCGATCCCGCCGGCCTGGTTCGAAACGGTCTCCCGTCATCTGGTCGATCACGGGCTGGCTGGCAAACAGCTCGGTGCTGACACGGATACTGCGCTGGCTCCGTGGCGCCGGGTGGTGATCGAAAAACCCTTCGGGCATGATCTGGCTTCGGCTCGGGAGCTCAACGAGGTGATCGAGCAGGTCTTCTCCCCCGATGACGTGTTTCGGATCGACCATTACTTAGGGAAAGAGACCGTCCAAAATATTTTGGCTCTGCGATTTGCCAATCGGCTGTATGAACCGTTGTGGAATGCCCAACACGTCGACCATGTGCAGATCACGATGGCTGAATCGATCGGGATTGAGGGCCGTGCCGGCTACTACGACGGGGTCGGGGCCGCCCGGGATGTGATCCAGAACCACCTGTTGCAGTTGTTGGCGCTGACTGCGATGGAAGAACCCCTGTCTTACCGGGCCGATGATCTGCGGGCAGAAAAAGAAAAGGTGCTCAAATCCGTGGTGGTGCCCCAGGACCTGGGACACTGTTCGGCCCGGGGCCAATACGCCGGGGGCTGGCAAGGCGGAGAAAAGGTCCTGGGCTTTTTGGACGAAGAGGGATTCGATCCCCATTCCCGGACCGAGACCTATGCCGCGCTCAAATTGGGGATCCACAACCGACGCTGGGAGGGGGTGCCCTTCTACTTGCGCACCGGCAAGCGCTTAGGTCGGCGGGTCACCGAGATCGCGGTGGTGTTCAAGAAGAGCCCGGATCTGATCTTCCCGTCCCACGGGACCACAGACTTCGGCCACAACACCGTGGTGATCAGAGTCCAGCCCGACGAAGGGGTGACGATCCGTTTTGCCTCCAAGGTGCCGGGCACTCAGATGACGGTGCGCGATGTAACCATGGACTTCGGCTACGGTCATGCTTTCACCGAGGACAGCCCCGAGGCCTATGAACGCCTGATTTTGGACGTATTGTTGGGTGACCCGCCACTGTTCCCCCGGCACGAAGAGGTCGAGCAGTCGTGGCGGATCCTGGACCCATTTGAACAGTACTGGGAGTCGTTACCGGACCAGCCAGAACCCTATGAGCCAGGGTCCTGGGGGCCGGCCGGAGCGGATGAGATGATGGCCCGTGACGGGCGCGCTTGGAGGAGACCGTAATGATTGTGGAGCTATCCGATACCACCGTCGATCAGGTCCTGAAGGAGATCGGCCGGCTGCGTGAATCTGGTGGCGTGGTCGCCTTAGGTCGGGTATTGTCGCTGATCATTGCAACCACCGCGGACAGTGTAGAAGAAGCCATTGAGGCAGCCAACCAGGCCTCGCGGGAGCATCCCTGCCGGATCGTGGTGCTGGCTACCGGCGACCAGCGGAAGCAGACCCGGCTTGATGCTCAAATCCGCGTTGGTGGCGACGCCGGAGCCTCGGACGTGGTGGTGCTTTACACGTCGGGCCAGAACGCGGTGGAATCGGCGACGTTGATCAACGGGTTCCTGCTCCCCGACGCGCCGATCGTCGTGTGGTGGCCCGGCACGGCTCCCACAATCCCGGCTGAGTCACCACTGGGCCGGATCGCCCATCGCCGGATTGTCGATACCAGCGCACCCACCGACGTGGACGCCCCGACGGCTCTGAAGCTACTTCGTGAAGGCTACCGGGCCGGGGATACCGATCTGTCGTGGACGCGGCTGACCATGTGGCGCAACCAGGTGGCGGCGATTTTTGACACGATCGACCCGGCGTCGGTGCTGGCAGCGACCGTGGACGGGGCCGAGAATAATGCGGCCACGATTTTGATGGGCGCATGGTTGCAGATGCAATTGCAGATCCCGGTCACCTTGGCTTCGACCGGGACTGGTCCGGGGCTGCGATCGGTGCGTTTGGTGCGGCGCGGCGGAGACATCGTGCTGGCTCGCAATGAGGAATCCCCGGTGGCCTTTCTGTATCAACAGGACCGGAAAGTGCAGCGCATTTCGTTGCCTCGCCGGTCACGCCAGGAGTGTTTGACCGAAGAATTGCGTCGCTTGGACCCGGATGAGTTCTTTGGTCGCGTGCTGGCCCAAGGCTTGCCAGCTACCAATACTAAGGCGGTGCATCCCAGTGCCCGATAACGACACTCCAACCGCATCACACCACGGTGGGCTCGCTCGTGCCATGCGCCGGGAAAGTACAGGTACCGGAGCAACTGTGGCGGTGTTCCCGGATAAGGCACAGTTGCTCGAGGCGGCCGCTGTTGAGCTGGTGGCGGTCATTAATCGGGCCTTGGACCAGCGTGGCCGGGCGCAGATCGTGCTCACCGGAGGAACCTCCGGTATAGGGTTGCTGGAACGGCTCGCGGATCCACAGAAGAACCTTTTGGGACAGGTCACTGATTGGTCGGGCGTGCAGTTGTGGTTCGGAGATGAGCGCTATCTGGACGCGACTGATGCGCAGCGCAATGCGCGACAGGCCTGGGATGCGCTGGTGGGCACACTCGTTGCGTCCTACGGCCTCGGTCGGGAGCAGTTTCACCCCATGGCGGCTGCCACAGTAGGGCATGCTGACCGAGATCACCACGACGTGTTGGCAACCTCTGCCGAGCAGTACGCCACGGAGTTGGCAACGGTAGCCGAGCGGGATCCCGGAGTTGATCAGCGACTGCCACGGTTTGATGTGGTGCTACTGGGAGTTGGCGAAGACGGTCACGTGGCAAGCCTCTTCCCGGGGTTGCCGGGTGTCACGATAACCGGGCGCACGGTCATCCCGGTGACGGGATCGCCGAAGCCCCCGCCGGAACGGTTGTCGTTGAGCCTGGAAGCGCTGAACAGTGGCGACAACGTCTGGCTTTTTGCCCCGGGAGCGGGCAAGGCCGGACCGGTGGGTGCGGTGCGCTCTGCTGACACGCCACCAGCAGCATCCGGGCAACAGCGTGCGATGGACGAGGTGCTACCGGCTCTGGTGGTGCGCGGACGGGTCGAAACGCTGTGGTGGGTGGATGAGCAGGCCCTGTCTGAGGGCTAGTTGCAGGACGTGGCCGAGGCTGACCGGGCTTGAGGGAAAGCTGGCGGGATCAGAATTCGCGCATGAACTGGGGCAACAGCGCCAGGACGATGATGATCGCACCCCACAGCACGCCGAGGAAGACGGTCAGGCGAGTGAGGTTGCGCTGAGCAACGCCCGAAGAGCTGAGTCCGGAGGTTACGCCACCACCAAACATATCGGACATACCGCCCCCGCGGCCCTTGTGCAATAGGATCAACAGCACCATGGACACACTGATGATCACCAAAAGGATCTGCAGGACAATCTGTAAAATTTCCACGAAAAGATTCTTCCTTTACGCCGTGGGTGACGGCCAGCTAGTCGGTCAACAAATGATGCTCGAACCTAACAATACTAGCAAATTCGGCTTCGTCGAGACTGGCCCCACCGACCAGGGCACCATCGACGTCTTTCTCGCGCATGATGCTGGCCACATTAGCGGCCTTCACCGAACCGCCGTAAAGGATTCGTACCGAGCGGGCCACCTCGGGCCCGTGGTCTTGACTCAGTAACTCACGGATCGCTGAGGCCATTTCTTGAGCGTCCTCAGGGCCAGCGACTTCGCCAGTGCCGATTGCCCAGACCGGCTCGTAGGCAATAACCAGGTCTTGCACGTGCTGGGTGGGTACTTTGGCGATCCCGGCGCGGACCTGGCCCAGGGTGTGCTCGAGATGGCGATGGTCTTCACGCACCTGGAGGTCCTCGCCGACACAGAGGATCGGCACGAGCCCGTGCGTGAAGGCGGCCTGGACTTTGGCGGCCACGATCTCATCGGATTCCTGGTGGACGCTACGACGCTCGGAGTGGCCGACGAGCACGTACCGGCAGTCGAGTTTAGCGAGGAACTGGCCCGAGATATCACCGGTGTAGGCTCCGGAGGCGTGTGGGGAGAGATCCTGGGCTCCCAGAGAGACCGGGAGCTTATCACCGCGGATCAGGGTCTGCACACTGCGGAGATCCGTGAAGGGCGGGAAAACCGCGACCTCAATGGTGTCGAAATCGTGATCGGCATCGTTGAGGGTCCAGCAAAGCTTTTGCACCAGCGTGACGGCCTGCTGGTGGTCGAGGTTCATCTTCCAGTTACCGGCCATCAGCGGGGTGCGGTCATAGACTCCGTTAGTTGTGGAGGTCATGCACAGATCAGTCCTTCATCTTCTCGGGTCCGGTCAGCAAAGGCTCGACGAGCTACGCCGTGCCAACGGTCGGGTTGCACGTGCTACAGAGCCTGTCTTAGTTCTGCAGGGCCTGCACACCGGGTAGCTCGCGTCCTTCCAGATATTCCAGGGAGGCCCCGCCTCCGGTGGAGATATGGCCGAACTGGTTGTCACCGAAGCCCAGATTGCGCACGGCAGCTGCTGAATCGCCACCGCCAACCACGCAGAGTCCATCAACCGCGGTGAGAGCTTCGGCTACGGCCTTGGTGCCGGCCGCGAAGGCGGGTAGCTCGAAGACACCCATCGGGCCGTTCCAGAAGACGGTGTGAGCTGCGCGGATGGTCTGGGCGTAATGGGCTGCCGAGTCGGGCCCGATATCGAGGCCCATGGCCGACTCTCCATAGGTACCAGTTGCCAGACCATCGACGGGTCGAACTTCATGTCCGGCCTCAGCACCGAACGTTTCGGCCATCACGATATCGGTGGGCAACACGATGGTGGCCGCGCCGCCTTGGCCGGAGCGCTTCAGGTATTCGGCCACGGTATCGATCTGGTCTTCTTCGAGTAGTGAGGAGCCGACCTGATGCCCCTGCGCGGCGAGGAAGGTGAAAACCATTCCCCCGCCGATCAGTAGCGTGTCGGCTTTGTCGAGCAAATTATCGATGACCGCAAGCTTATCGGAGACTTTAGATCCGCCCAGGGCCACTACGTAGGGGCGAGCCGGTTCGGTGATCAGCTGGTCGAGTACCTGCAGCTCGGTAGCGACCAGGTCACCCTGGTAGGCCGGAAGGTGCCGGGCGATATCGAAGACAGAGGCGTGCTTGCGGTGCACCGCGCCGAAGGCGTCGTTAACATAAACCCCAGTGTCGCCGACCAAGCGTGCCAGTTCAGCTGCCAACTCAGCCCGTTCGCTGTCATCTTTGGAGGTTTCGCGGGGATCGAAGCGGACATTTTCCAGCAACAGGATCGATCCGTCGGCCAGCGCATCGGCCTTGGAACGAGCATCTTCACCGGTCAAATCGGTGGCACGCTGGACCGCGATCGTGGTGAGTTCAGCCAGCCGGGTAGCCACGGGGGCCAGGGAAAATTCGGGGTTGGCCTCACCCTTGGGGCGTCCCAGGTGAGCCATGACGATCACCTTGGCTCCTGCTGTGGCGAGCTTTTCCAAAACCGGCAATGAGGCGCGGATCCGACCGTCGTCCGTGACGGTTCCGGAATCCAGAGGCACGTTCAGATCAGACCGAACCAAGACGTAGCGGGAGCTGACTCCCTGCTCAAGCAAGTCGTTGAGGTTTTGTGCAGGCATAGGAGGAGACCTTTCAAACGGCGATATTCAGGAGCATACACCGGCCCGAGCCGTCCACCGAGCAGTGGACTCGCCCGGGCCGAACGTCTGGTGATCCAGGGGGCTGATGATGGTGTCAGAGCCGAGTTCCAGGGGTTAGAGAGTGTCGGCGGCACGCTCGACGAGGTCAAGCATTTGGCAGGTGTAACCGTACTCGTTGTCGTACCACCCAATAACCTTCACCACGCGACCAATGGACTTGGTCAGCGGGGCGTCATAGGTGCAGGCTGCCGGGGTGGTTGCGATGTCAGCCGAGACCAGCGGGTCGGTAGAGTACACCAGGCGTCCGGAGAGCTCGGGGGTTTCGGAGGCCTTTTTGAAGGCTTCGTTGACCTCCTCGATGGACACCTCGTGGTCGAGCTCGACGGTCAGATCGGTGGCAGAGCCGGTGATCACCGGCACGCGCATTGCGAAACCATCGAGCTTGCCCTTCAGGTCCGGGATCACTTCGCCGATGGCTTTGGCCGCCCCGGTGGAGGTCGGGATCATGTTTTGGGCCGCGGCCCGAGCGCGACGCTGATCCTTGTGCGGGGCATCGACCAGCTGCTGATCGCCGGTATAGGCGTGGATGGTGGTCATAATTCCGTCGACGATGCCGAAGCTATCGTGCAGGGTCTTGGCCATTGGGGCCAAACAGTTGGTCGTGCAGGAGGCAGCGGAGATGATAGTCATCTCTTCGGTGAGGTTCTGATCGTTGACACCGACCACGAAGGTGCCATCAACGCCTTTTCCGGGGGCGGAGAGCACGACCCTCTTGGCTCCGGCGTTGAGGTGGGCGCTAGCGGCCTGGCGATCCCGGAATTTACCGGTGGATTCAATCACGACATCGATACCAAGCTCGTCCCAGGGCAGGTTGGTCGGGTCCTTTTCCTGGAACACGCGGATCGTTTGGCCGTTGGCGATGATATTGTCGCCGTCGTAGCTGATCTTGTGTGGGTAGTTACCCAGCACTGTGTCGTATTTGGTCAGGAAAAGCAGGTCTTCGGGTTTGGTCAGATCGTTGACGGCCACCAATTCAAGATCGGGGTGGCGAGATTCGATAACCCGTAACGCGTTGCGTCCAATACGTCCGAAACCATTGATGGCGATTTTTGTCATGTCAGGTCAAGCCTGCCTTTCGCAAAAGACTGTGTTGCCGTAAGCATGGTAGCGAGGTCGAGACGCTACGCCGGCCTCCCGTTGTCCAGTCTAAACAGCACCGGGGGCACCCTGCTAGGTGCAAGGTGCCCCCGAAGCATGGTTCACGCTACGACAACGCGATGGTTACGGGGTGACCAGACTGGATGCCTGGGAGCGTGCTACCTCAAAGCGCCGCTGAACATCTTCCCAGTTGACGATGTTCCAAATGGCCTTAACGTAATCGGCCTTGACGTTCTGGTAGTCCAGGTAGAAGGCGTGCTCCCACATGTCCAGCTGGAACAGCGGGATGGTCGCCACGGGGACACCGTTCTGCTGATCGTAGAACTGCTCGATGACCAGGTTGCCACCGATCGGCTCGTAAGCCAGGATGGCCCAGCCCGAACCCTGGATACCCAGAGCGGCTGCGGTGAAGTGGTCGCGGAAGGAATCGAAGGAACCGAAGTACTCGTCGATGGCGGCAGCCAACTCGCCGGTGGGCTTGTCGCCACCGTTCGGGGAGAGGTTCTTCCAGAAGATGGAGTGGTTGGTGTGACCACCCAGGTTGAAGGCCAGATCCTTGGAGAGCTGGTTGATCGCGGAGAAGTCACCGGCTTCGCGAGCTGCCTCCAGCTTTTCCAGCGCGGTGTTGGCGCCTTTTACGTAGGTATTGTGGTGCTTATCGTGGTGAAGCTCCATGATGCGGCCGGAGATATGGGGCTCCAGGGCTGCGAAATCGTAGTCTAGGTCGGGCAGAACGTACTTTTCCACGTTTCCTCCTCATACATCCCCCACGGTGGCGTCTGGCGGTGGGGCCACGCACGCAGGGCAGGGTTTTTGATCAGTTCTGTCAGCCGGTGCGGTGTGTCGACCATAAGCTGTCGTGATCGCTCCGGCGAACAGCGACGGGACGCGTCTTCAAGGCCACGCCCGTTGATTCTCATCCTAGACAACGTGACCCGGTAGCGATCAAGAGCACACTGACTCGGATCAGCTCAGGGCGAGAGTTTAGTCATCTTCGCGTAATTCTTCAGGCACGACGTCGTGGGTATTGGGAATGTTTTCCTCGGCGGCACGCTTATCGGCCATGGCCAATAACCGGCGAATACGACCGGCGATGGCGTCTTTGGTCATCTGCGGTTCGGCCAGTCGCCCCAGTTCATCCAGGGAGGCATGCTGGTGCTCGATGCGGAGCCTGCCGGCGTATTCCAGGTGTTCGGGCACATCGTCTTCCAGGATCTCCAGGGCGCGAGCGACCCGGGCGCCGGCGGCCACGGCGGCCTGGGCGGAGCGACGGAGGTTCGCGTCGTCGAAGTTGGCCAGCCGGTTGGCAGAGGCCCGAACTTCTTTGCGGGTACGGCGCTCTTGCCAGACTTTAACGGTCTCAGTGGCCCCCATGGCAGTGAGCAGGTCGGCAATGGCATCTCCATCGCGAATCACGACTCGATCGGATTGGCGTACTTCGCGCGCCTTGGCCATCACGCCCAACCGACGGGCAGCACCGACCATGGCCAGAGCAGCTTCGGGTCCGGGTGCGGTGACCTCCAGGGCGGAAGAACGGCCCGGCTCGGTCAGGGAACCATGGGCCAGGAAGGCCCCGCGCCAGGTAGCGGCGGCATCGGCCGTGGAGCCGTTGACGATCGCCGGTGGCATGCCACGAACCGGACGTCCGCGGGGGTCGACCAAACCGGTCTGGCGGGCCAGTTCGGCTCCACCGGCCAACACACGGATCACATAACGGTCCCCGTGGCGCAAATTTTGGCCGGAGACGCGGATCACTTCGGTTTGGTGGCCGTAGAGCCCTTGGATCGTCTGGCACAGACGCTGGGCCGCTTCGTGGCGGTCGAGTTCGGTCTCGACCACGATGCGACCGGAGATGAGGTGGATACCACCGGCGAAACGCAACATGGCCACGGCCTCAGCGGCGCGCTCCGAGGAGGTGGTGACCGGAATCTGGCACAGCTCTTGCTTCACAGCGGCTGTCAGTGCCATGCAATACCCTCTTTCGACAACGGCACATCGGCAAGATGGCCCGAGTGTTTTATCGAGTGTTTCCGCGCCACCAGGTGTGACGCAACTGGCGAGCAATCATGAGAACCGCGAAAAGATCTCGTCGAAAGCCACCGCCAGTTTCAGTGGATCGTGGATCCCATCGCGCTGATCGTCCAATACCCTACTAAAAACTGCTTCAGCGCCAAGTTTTTCTGCTGTCTGCTCAAACTGGTCGCGGTCGGCATCATCGACCACGGAGTGATCGACAATGATCGCGTCAAAACGCAGTTGGGGAGCGTACTGATGGAGCACCTCCAGGTGGTCGGCGGCGCACATGTTGTTGGTCTCGGTGGTATTGGGTTGCAGGTTCATCACCAGGGCGCGTTGTGCGGTGGTTTGGATCAGCGCGTTGCGCAGCTGGGGTAACAGCAAGTGGGGCAAGACTGAGGTGAACCAGGACCCGGGGCCCAGCACAACCCAGTCGGAAAGATCGATGGCTTCTAGCGCTTCGGGGGTGGCCGAGGCGGTGTCCGGGTCGAGACGGATCGAGACCACCGAGCCGGCGGCAGCGGCGCGGGCCAACTCAGCCTGACCGGTGATGGTTTCCCGGATCAGTTCTCCCTGATCGTTGCCCGAGAGCACCGTACCGGAGATGGTCAGCGGGACCCGGGACATCGGCAGCACCGTGCCGCGGGCTCCCAACAGGGCTCCGGCCCATTGCAGTCCGGCGACCGAATCGCCCAGTAACTCGCCCAGAGCCACGATCAACAGGTTGCCCAGCGCGTGGTTGTTCAGGGTCCCCGGAGTGCCATCGGCGCGTTGAGTTATGAAACGGTGTTGCATCGTATCGCGCCACGTTCTCCCCCAGTCGGTGTCATCACACAGCGCGGCCAGAGCCATCCGGAGGTCCCCGGGAGGGATCACGTCGAGTTCTTGGCGGATCACGCCAGAGGAACCGCCGTCATCGGCCACGGTCACCACGGCGGTGAGTTCACCGGCGATGAGTCGCAACGCTGACAGCGTCGAGTACAGTCCGTGGCCACCACCCAGTGCGGTGACTTTCAGCGCGGGAGCATGGTGCCCGGATTTACGGGCCGCATTAGAACGGGAGGGGGTCAGCGGTAGCTGACCGGTGTAATGCACGCTCATTCTCGGCCCCGATCTCGGTGGGAAATGGTGACTTTCAGCCCGGGCTGTTGTCGTAAGCGACGCCCCAGTTCTTCGGCAATCGCCACCGAGCGGTGTTTACCACCGGTGCACCCGATGGCCAGGGTGGCATAGTGCTTATTTTCGGCCCGGTAGCCCTCCATCACCGGGTGCAGGGCTTGGACGTAGTGATCCAGAAAAATATTCACTCCGGGCTTGGCAAGCACGAATTCTGACACGGGCTCATCGAGTCCGGTCAACGGGCGCAGCTCGGGCACCCAGTGCGGGTTGGGGATGAAGCGCACGTCGGCTAAGAAATTGGCGTCTTGGGGCACCCCATACTTGAAACCGAAGCTCAGGACATTGATGCGTAGCACGATCGGGCCCTGATCTGAAAACAGGTCCCGGGTGGCCTTGGTGAGGTCGTGGACATTCATCTTCGAGGTGTCGAGGATGAGCTCGGCCTGGTCGCGAAGATCTTCGAGCAGTTCTCGTTCGCGACCGATCCCGTCATTAATGCGACCATCGCCCTGCAACGGGTGCGGGCGACGTCCGGATTCGAAACGCCGGACCAGGACCGCGTCATCAGCGTCAAGGAACAGCACCCGCAGCTCGGTGCCATCGACCCGCAACTGGTGCATGGCTTCCTGGACCGAGGTGAAAAATTCTTTGCTTCGCACATCAACCACGAGGGCGAGCTTGAGACCCGTGCTTTCGGTGGTCTTGGAGATCAGCTGTGACATGGTCACGAACAGTTGCGGTGGCAAATTATCGACCACATACCAGCCCTGGTCTTCTAAGGCGTGGGCGGCGGTAGTCCGTCCGGCACCGGACATTCCGGTAATGATCAGGACCTCGGTGCGGGGTGGTTTGACAGGTTCCAGCTCGGAGGGTTCCACGGGTGTCGTCATGCCGTTAAGCCTACTCACTTCGCGCCCGAAGATCGCCGGGAGCACGACGGTTAATCTGCGCAAGAGTCTCAGCTGCTCAGGAGTCCTGGGAACCTTCGGCTTGCTGCGTCTCGTCCGGGTGTAGGGCCGTATAAATCGTCTCAGCCAGCGCCGGCCCGATCCCTTGGGCATTTTGGAGTTGGTCCACAGTGGCGGCGGTGATCTTTTTGACAGACCCAAATTCGGCCAACAGCGCTTTGCGTTTGGCCGGGCCCAGTCCAGCAATGTCGTCGAGAGCGGAGTGGGTCATGGCCTTGGCGCGACGTTTGCGGTGGGCGGTGATCGCGAACCGGTGGGACTCATCGCGTAGCCGTTGCAACAGGTAGAGCCCCTCCGAGCTGCGTGGTAGCACCAACGGGAAGTCATCACCGGGGACCCGCAGCTCTTCGAGGCGCTTGGCCAAACCGACCACTGGAATATCGTCGATCCCAAGGTCGGCCAGCGCCTGGGCGGCCGACGCGACCTGCGCTGGTCCCCCATCGACGACCACCAGAGAGGGCGGATAGGAGAAGCGTTGACGGTCCTGATCGTCCTCGGCGGCCAGCTCAGCTGGATCCAGTTGCCCTGAGAAAGGCTCAGGGGTGTTAGCTTGTTCCTGCAGATACTTTTTGAACCTGCGGGTGAGCACATCGTCCATGGCTCGGGTGTCGTCCCGGGCGGCTTCGCCGGTGACGTTAAACAGTCGATAGTCGCGTTTTTTGGGCAGACCATCTTCAAATACCACCATGGACCCGACCACATTGGTGCCCTGGGTGTGGGAGATGTCGTAGCATTCGATCCGCAACAGCGGTTCATGCAGGCCCAGAGCTTGCTGGAGTTCTTTCAGGGCCGCTGATCGGGCGGTAATATCTCCGGAGCGACGAGATTTGTGCAACCGTAGGGCCTCCACGGCGTTGTCTTTGACGGTATGCATCAGATCCTTTTTGGCGCCTCGCTGCGGGACCCGCAAATTCACGTGGGCGCCACGACGCTCTTCAAGCCAGGATTCTAAACCCGACACCTCGCCGGGCAAGACCGGGACCAAGACCTCGGCAGGGATGCGGTCTTGATCATCGAGCTGGCCATAGACTTGCTGAAGGAGTTGTTCGATCAGATCTTGTTCGGAGACGTCTTCGACCTTTTCCACCACCCAGCCACGCTGACCACGAATCCGGCCGTCGCGAATGTGGAAGACCTGGAAAGCGGCTTCTAGCTCGTCATCGGCGAAGGCAAAAATATCGGCTTGGGTATTTTCGGGTAGCACCACCGCGTTGCGTTCAAAGACTTTGTTCAACGCGGCAATGTCGTCGCGATAGCGGGCGGCATCCTCGTAGCGCAACTCGGCCACGGCCTCGGCCATTTTGGTCTCGAGTTCCCTGACGTAAGGCCGGATGTTGCCGTTCATAAAACTGATGAAGTCGTGGGCAAGTTGGCGATGGTCGGCTTCGGAAATATTGCCCACACAAGGGGCGGAGCACTTGTCGATGTATCCCATCAGACACGATCGACCGGACAGTTCGGCCCGGCGAAATACTCCGGCCGAGCAGGTGCGGACCGGGAAGACACGCAACAACAGGTCCATGGTTTCACGAATAGCTTTGACCGGGTGGAAGGGACCAAAGTACTTCACACCGGGACGTTTATCTCCCCGCATCACCATCACCCGCGGGAAGCGCTCATTGATGGTCACCGCCAGATACGGATACGACTTATCGTCGCGGTACATAATGTTATAGCGCGGGGTGAACTGTTTGATCCAGGTGTATTCCAACTGGATCGCCTCTTGCTCACTGGCGACAATGGTCCATTCCACACCGCTGGCAGAGGTGACCATGGCTCGGGTTTTCGGGCTCAGTTGGTGCGGCGAGGCGAAATAGGACGTCAGCCGGTTCCGGAGGTTTTTTGCTTTGCCCACATAGATAATCCGGCCGGTGGCGTCTTTGAACCGGTAGACCCCGGGGTCGGTGGGAATATCCCCGGTACGTGGTCGATAGGTTGCGGGATCAGCCACAGCTGATCAGTTCTCCGTATCCTGCTCGGCCGAGGCGGCGGAATTATAGGAATCCACACGTTCTTGGCCGGTTAACTGAGCGATCGCGTCCATAATCTCATCGGTGATCTGGCGGCGAAGCTTGGGCTTGTGCTTCGGGCCAATTTTTTCAAACTGCAGGGGCTCTCCCACCGTAAGCCCGAATTTATGGGGCACGATCAAGTTACGTCCCGGAGGTTGCAGACGGTCGGTTCCAGTCAGTCCCACCGGAATGACCGGTGCGCCGGTGGTCAAGGCCAACCAGCCGACCCCGGTCTTACCACGGTAGAGTCGGCCATCGCGGGAGCGAGTGCCTTCGGGGTAGATGCCCACGCCTTCACCGTTGTCCAGGAATTCCACCAGCCGATCCAGGGCAGCCACTGAGGCGGCTTTTTGTCCACGATCCACCGGAATAGATCCGACCGATTCGAAGAAACTCTTCTGGAGCTTGCCTTTGATCCCCGGTGCGGTGAAGTATTCGGCTTTGGCGAAAAACCGCACCAGACGCGGGAGCATACTTTGTAGCAACACCGAGTCAAAGAATGACAGATGATTGGAGGCGACGATGAACCCTCCGGTGTCGGGAATGTGGTCCAACCCCGAAATGTCAGGGCGACACGTGACCTTCACGAGGCCACGAAATCCGATCCGCACCGGATTTCGTTCGCGCAATCGCATGAAGCTCCTCACAAATGATGGTGGTAGTGATGACAACCGAAATTGCTACCCAGCATGATCTCAGCCGGTGGACAGCACGATTATACCCGTTGACCAGCAGCACCAGCACCGTTGCGTGATCAGCTCACCTTACGGAGCGCTACCGTCGGGTCACTACGATCCCAACACACGCATCGTTGCAGTGTGCGGAAGCGATTTTCCTCGGTACAATCCTTAGGTGTTGCCAGCCTGTACAGGCTCCGACTGCTCCCATCGATCACCATATGTGCACTCAGAGTGCACAGAATTTTCTGGAATCACACAGTATGCCCATTGAACACGATCATCCCGCTGCCCATCACGATTCGGCCGGCTCTGCCACCGAGTCCCCTCGCTCACGACGCATCTGGCCATGGGTGCTGGGCGGTGGCATCGTCGTGTTGGGCGTGGGCGTCTATGTCGGCACTGCCATGGCTTTTGAGGATCGCCTACCAGCGAACTTCACCGTCGAGGGATTCGATGTGTCGGGCATGAATGTTGACCAAGCCCAGCAGAAGGTCGAGGACGAGTTGGACGAACGAGCCTCTCGTGAGTTGACACTGGTGGGAGACATCCAGTCCCAGGACAGTGCCACGGGGGACGAAACCCCCACAGTAGACGATGCGACTCAGGACGATGTGACCGCCACCGTGGTGCCCGAAGAGATTGGCTTGGACTACGACGTCGACGGTGTACTGCAGGAGTATCGTGGCCTGAATTTCTCCCCGGTGGTGTTGTGGCAACGCCTCACCGGTGAAGGCCACCGTGAGGCGGAGACGACGATCGATGAATCTCAGGCCACCGAGGCGCTGCGCGGTCTTTCCGAGCAGATGAGCCAGGAACCCGTCGAAGGGTCGGTGACCTTCAACGCCGGTGACGTGGCATACCAGGCTCCCGTGTCGGGCGTGGGAATCACCGCCGAAGGGCTCGCAAGTCACGTGGAGGAGAACTGGTTGCAGGAATCCGAGGAGATCCATGTTCAGGGCGAGACCCTGGAGCCTCAAATCTCCGCTGACACCTGGCAGAGCTTCGTGGAAAACACCGCCGAACCACTCGTCGCTGACTCTTATACGGTCACTGCCGGCGAGGCCTCCACTGAGCTCACCCCGGAGCAGTTGGGGGAAGCAGCCCAGGTGGACACCGGAATGCAGGGCCCTTCAGCCACCGCAGACAGTTCGGAAGATAGCGAGGAATCTGAGGCATCAACGGACTCGACGGGCTCGACAGCGTCGATGCAGGAGTCATCGAGCGAGGGCACCGGCGATGCGACACCGTCTTTGGAACTGGACGAGGACTCGTTGGTCGCATCGCTGGAGGCCAATGAGGACGGGTTCGCTTCCTCGGCTACCGATGCGACGGTCAAGCTCAGTGGAAAGGCTGGATCGGCTCGTCCGGAGGTAGTCCCGGGAGAAAGCGGCACCGGGATAGCGGGTGAGGAAGTCGCTGACGCTATTGAGCAGGACCTGGCGCAGGATCAGACCCGCAGTGTCGAAGTCGAGGTCAAATCCCAGGATCCGGAGGTGACCACAGAGGATGCTGAAGCCTGGGATGTCACCCACGAGGTCGCAGAGTTTTCGACGCCGTATCCGGATGATCCCACGCGTACGCCGAACCTTGAGGTGGGTGCTGAACGCGTCAACGGGACCGTGGTGATGCCCGGCGAGGAATTCAACCTGGCCGAGGCCCTGGGCCCGGTGACCGAAGCCAACGGTTACGTTTCTTCCGGTGTCGTCCAGTCGGGTGTGACCGCGCAAGCGGTCGGTGGCGGTGTCTCGCAAATTGCGACCATGGCCTATAACGCTGGCTTCTTATCGGGGATGGACATTAAAGAACACCGTCCCCACTCGCGCTGGTTTGACCGCTATCCTAAGGGCCGGGAATCGACATTCTGGGAAGGCCAAATCAACGTCCGCTGGCTCAATGACACCGATGCTCCCGTGATTGTCGAAATGTGGCTGGACGATGAGAAAGTTCACGTGCGCGTGTGGGGCAACGACTACTACGATGTGTCGATGTCAACCTCAGAGCCGTATAACTACACCAATTCGCAGACCATCACCTCGAGCGAACCCAACTGTGTTCCGGAAGCCGGTGGCCGACAGGGGTTCACCGTGGACGTCACACGCTCGCGTACCGATCCTGAGGGCAACACCGATGACGAGTCCTGGACCTGGACCTACTCGGCATGGCCTCGGGTGATCTGTCAATAGGACTCGGGACTCGGGGAATCCTCCACGTGGTTAGTCCTGTGCGCCATGGAGTAGCGGGGCCAGGTATTGACCGGTATAGGACCCCTGGACGGTGGCCACCTGTTCGGGGGTTCCGGTGGCGACGACCTGGCCACCACCGGAACCGCCTTCGGGTCCCATATCGATAATCCAGTCGGCTGATTTCACCACGTCCAGGTTGTGTTCGATGGTGATCACGGTATTGCCCTTATTAACCAGCCGAGTCAACACCAACAACAGCTTACGGATATCTTCAAAGTGCAGGCCAGTGGTCGGTTCATCAAGCACATAGACCGCCCGCCCTGCCGTGCGTTTTTGCAGTTCGGTGGCGAGTTTGACCCGCTGAGCTTCACCACCGGATAGTGTGGTCGCCGGTTGGCCTAGCTTCACGTAGCCAAGGCCGACATCGACCAGTGTGTTCAGATAACGAGAGATCTTTCCGTAGGCGGAGAAGAACTCGGCGGCCTCAGCGATCGGCATATCCAGCACTTCGGCAATATTTTTGCCCTTATAGTGGACCTCGAGAGTTTCGCGGTTATACCGGGCTCCGTGACAGACCTCGCAGGGCACATAGACATCCGGCAAGAAGTTCATTTCGATCTTTAGTGTGCCATCACCGGAGCAGGCCTCACAGCGACCACCCTTGATATTGAAGGAGAATCGGCCGGGCTGATAGCCACGCACTTTTGCTTCGGGGGTGTCAGCGAAGAGCTTACGGATCGCGTCGAAGACGCCGGTATAGGTAGCTGGGTTGGACCGAGGCGTACGTCCGATCGGGGACTGATCGACGTGGACCACCTTGTCCAACTGGTCCAGACCCGTGACTTTCTTATGCCGGCCCGGCACCAGGCGCGCGTTATTGAGTTCATTGGCCATGACCTTGTACAGGACCTCATTGACCAGGGTGGACTTCCCCGATCCGGAGACACCGGTCACCGCGATGAAAGTTCCCAAGGGGAAGTCGACGGTGACGTTATCGAGGTTATTTTCGCGGGCGCCGACCACTCGGACGATCCGCTGGCGGTCAATCGGTCGGCGGGTCGCGGGAACGTCGATGGTGCGTCGATGAGCCAAATAGTCGCCAGTGATCGAGCGGGTGTTGTTTTTGAGATCTTCGAGCGAACCGGAGTGGACCACCTCTCCCCCGGCCCGTCCGGCAGCCGGGCCAATATCGACAATCCAGTCGGCAGCTTCAATGGTTTCCTCATCATGTTCGACCACGATCAAGGTATTGCCCAAATCCCGCAGGCGCAATAATGTGCCAATCAGGCGGGAGTTATCGCGCTGGTGGAGCCCGATCGAGGGCTCGTCGAGTACGTAGAGCACCCCGACCAGACCGGATCCGATTTGGGTGGCTAGCCGGATACGCTGGGCTTCACCACCCGAGAGAGTGGCTGCCGGGCGTTCCAGGTTCAGATAGTCCAGACCAACATCGATCAAGAAGTGCAACCGGGCGTTGATTTCTTTGAGCACCTGGTCGGCGATTTTGGCGTCCCGGTCACTGAGTTGCAAGTTCTCCATGAAGTCAATGGTGTCTTCCATGGGCATGGCCGAGACCTCGGCGATTGATTTTCCCCCAACCATCACCGACAGCGAAGTGGGGTTCAGCCGGGCACCGTGGCAATCCGGGCAGGCCACCTGGCGCATATAGGACTCATACCGATCACGGGCGTGATCGGATTCGGTTTCGGCGTATTTGCGCTTAATGTAGTCCACCACGCCCTCGAAACCGGACGTGTAACGCCGTTCCCGACCCCACCGGTTGCGGTATGCCACTTCGACCTTGTAATTATTGCCGTGCAACAGCGCTTTTTTGGCCTTGGCGGGCAACTCTTTCCACGGGGTGGTCATCGAAAAGCCCAGCTCATCGGCCAGACCTGCCATCAGCCGTTGCCAATACTGGGAGGCGGCTTTACCCATGTGCCAGGGTGCGATCGCGCCTTCTTCCAGGCTCAGATCCGGGTCTGGGATCACTAAGTCCTGATCAACCTGCAACCGGGAGCCGATACCGGTACAGGTCGGGCAGGCGCCGAAGGGGCTATTGAAGGAGAACGAGCGGGGTTCGATTTCGTCAATGGTCTGCACGTGCCCGTTGGGGCAGGACAGCTTTTCGGAAAACGACCGATATTTGGCCCGGCCCTGCTCATCTTCGGCGACCCATTCGGCGGTGTTCTTTTTCTCCGGGTCAATCTCGGCTTTGACGTCGACGAAATCGACGACCAAGATCCCCTCGGCAAGTTTCAGGGCGGTTTCGACCGAGTCGGTCAGTCGGGTGCGGATACCGTCGCGGATCACCAGCCGGTCAACGATCACGGCGATATTGTGCTTGTACTGTTTCTGCAGCTTGGTGGCCTCGGCCAGCTGGATCTGCTCTCCGTCCACGATGGCGCGGGAGAAGCCTTGCTGGGAGAGCTCGGCAAAGAGGTCGGCGAATTCGCCCTTGCGGCCGCGCACCACCGGGGCCAGGATCTGGAAGCGGGTTTTCTCCGGTAATTCCAGCAACTGATCGACGATTTGTTGCGGGGTCTGCTGGGAGGCAGGCTCACCGCACTCCGGGCAGTGCGGAGTCCCGATCCGGGCCCACAGCAGGCGCATATAGTCGTGGATTTCGGTGATCGTGCCCACGGTGGACCGAGGGTTCTTCGAAGTGGATTTCTGGTCGATCGATACCGCCGGGGAGAGTCCCTCAATAAAATCAACCTGGGGCTTATCGACACGGCCCAAGAACATCCGGGCATAGGCAGACAGTGATTCCACGTACCGGCGTTGGCCCTCGGCGAAGATGGTGTCAAACGCCAAGGACGACTTACCGGAGCCAGATAGTCCGGTAAACACCACGAAAGCATTGCGAGGAATATCGATACTGACATTTTTCAGATTGTGCTCACGGGCGCCGGCCACAATGATCCGGTCGGCTTCGACCGAATCATGGTGAGCGACGGTCTGTCCCGGGTGGGGTCCCGAGGCCAGCGAGTAGTTCTCTGAACCGGTCGAGGTAGTGGTCACGGTATCGTCTAGGTCCTCTCCGACTTACACGGTCGCAGTTGTTCTCAGGTCGTTGTCAGTCAGATCGCGAGCAGCTCGTGATCAGGAATTCTCCCGCTGTGCTACCAGGGCACAGGCAGTGACACAGCGCGGAGCCGACAAGCCTACCTGCTCTATGGTAGTCCGGTCTGCCGGTATGTTTGCCGACAGCTAATCCGGCCCTGAGCGCGTCGGTGCTGACCTGTACAGTCAGCCCACCCAGACCCTAAACTGAGCGCTATGCCCAGTCACGATACCTCGACCCAGCCCAGCAACCACCCCGAAGCCGGTGAGATTCGCGTGATCGCGGACCTGCCACAGGTCACCATCCGCAGCCGCTGGGTCTCCGAGATGCGCAATAACGTCTACCTGCTGACCTCCAAGTGTTCCGGTACGCAAGTGCTTATCGATGCTGCCGACTCCCCCGAGGCCATTGACGAGCTACTGGAATCCGCCCGTGCCGATACGCCCTGTGAACCGCACGTGGCGGTCATTATTACCACCCACCAGCACTGGGATCACATTCGGGCGCTGGCCGCGGTGGCCGAGACCACCGGGGCGCCGACCGCGGCCGGTGCTGCCGATGCCGAGGCCATTGCAGAAGCTACCGGCGTGGCTCCGACCGTGGTGCTCCACCACGGTGACACCGCCCAGTTCGACGGGATCAGCCTGGATGTGATTGGATTGCGCGGGCACACCCCGGGATCGGTAGCCCTGGCCTATCGAGCGGACGACGACGAGTCGCCGGTGATTTTCAGCGGTGATTCGCTCTTCCCTGGGGGTGTGGGCAATACGGACCAGGACCCCCAACGCTTCGCGCAACTGTTTGCCGATGTCACCGCGCGAGTGTTTGATCGCTATCCCGACGACACGGTGGTGTTGCCTGGACATGGCGATCACACCACCCTGGGCGCGGAGCGTCCGCACTTGGACGAGTGGAAACAACGCGGCTGGTAACCCGGCCCAGGACCGGGCTGAACCGGTGACGAGCGGTACCGCCGATACCGATGGTTAGATGGTGTAGTCCAGCTCTTTATGGCCTACCACGAACACCCGGCGCATCGGGAAGATGGTGACCACGGTGCCATCCGGGCTGGTGTAGGGCGGGTAGTCGTGCAACATCCGCTCTCGGTATTCACTCAGATATGCGGCTTGCAGATTGGAGCCGTCGCGCTCATCAATCTCGGCAAGACCTTGGAGCACCGGACGCAGGGCGGCACCTTTTACCCAGTTGTAGACCGGTTCTTCCCCGGTCAGTACCTGGTGATAACTCGTCTCCCACACATTGGGTCGGAATCCCCGACGGATCAGCGTGTGCGTGTATTCTCGCGGGGTGTAGATCGATTCGCCGGTGTAGGTCCGCTGGGAGGCTTCAGCATATTCGGGCCGATTCGCCAGCTCGGCAATCGTCCTGTGGGAGGGTGCCGAATAATTGCCGGGGACCTGCATCGCAAACCAGGCACCCGGTGACATCTGCCCCAACCAGCGGTCCATCAATTGCCGGTGGTTGGGTATCCACTGCAACATGGCATTGGAGACCACCACGTCCACCGAGGCATCGGGCTCCCACTGTTCGGCCTCGATGTGCTCAAACCGCAGGTTCGTGGGGGCCTGTGGGTCGTCCTGAAGGCTGAGGCGAGCTTCTTGAACCATTTCTCGGGAGGAATCCAGACCAATGACCTCCGCCTGCGGCCACCGTTGGGCCAGGGTGCGGGTCATGTTCCCAGGCCCGCATCCCATATCCACCACGGTGCGGGGTTGATCGGCGTAGATCGCAGCACTGAGATCATAGAAGGGACGGGCCCGGTGCCCGGCGAAGACAGCATACTGGCTCGGATCCCAGATGAAATTCTCCATACCTCTACCGTAGACCCACGCAACGGTGGTGCCGCTGGGGCACTGACACCCAAAGAAACAGATCGTTTCGGTGCCGGCTTTCCGGTGCCGGTCTACGGCCACTGAAGCGAGCGCGCAACTGCCGTAGAGTACGAGATGATGCTTTTGACTGACGTTCTTCCCGACCACCAAGACCGCACCGCCCAGGATCCGGCTGAGCTCTACGACCGTTTCACGCAGTGGGTCGGCTCCCGTGGCATCACGCTGTATCCGGCCCAGGACCAGGCGGTCACCGAGCTGTTGGAATCCAAGAACGTCATTATGGCCACCCCGACCGGATCTGGGAAGTCGATGGTGGCTTTGGCCGCGCACTTTTTGTCGTTGGCCCAGCACCAGGTGTCTTACTACACCGCACCGATCAAGGCGTTGGTCTCAGAAAAATTCTTCGACCTAGTGGATATTTTTGGGGCCGAGAACGTGGGAATGATCACCGGGGATGCTTCGGTGAATGCTCAGGCGCCGATTATTTGTTGCACCGCGGAAATTCTGGCGAATGTGGCCCTGCGGGAAGGCACCGGACTGGACATCGGCCAGGTGATCATGGACGAGTTCCACTACTACGCCGATCCGGCCCGTGGCTGGGCCTGGCAGGTCCCGCTGATTGAGCTCCCCCAGGCCCAGTTCTTGCTGATGAGCGCCACCCTGGGCGACACCACCCGGTTCGAACAGCGCCTCACCGAGGCAACCGGCAAGCCCACTGTGACCGTTACCGCCGCCACCCGGCCGATTCCGTTGCATTTTAGCTACTCCGAACAGTCGGTGGCCCACCGGGCAGAACAGTTGGTGGCAGCCGATCAGGCACCGATCTATATTGTGCACTTCTCGCAACTGGACGCCGTTGAGCAGGCCAGCAATCTCTCCTCGCTGGCGGTCCTGAGCAAAGCAGAGCAAGCGCAACTGGCCGAACAGCTGGAGACCTTTCCCTTCCAGGCCGGGTTTGGCAAGACGCTGAAAAGGCTCCTCAAGGCCGGGATCGGGGTTCATCACGCCGGAATGTTGCCCAAGTATCGCCGGTTGGTTGAAAAGCTCGCTCAGCAGGGCACGCTGAAAATCATCTGCGGTACCGACACGCTGGGTGTGGGTATTAACGTGCCGATTCGCACCGTGTTGATCACCGCGCTGAGTAAGTTTGATGGGCGCAAAACCCGGCACCTGAATGCTCGCGAATTTCACCAGATCGCCGGCCGGGCCGGACGTGCCGGTTTTGATACTGCCGGTTATGTGGTCGTTCAAGCACCCGAGCATGTGATTGAGAATCAGGCCGAGCAGGCCAAATTGGAACAGAAATTTGCCGGCATTAAGGATCCGCAGGAGCGGGCCCGGCGCATCAAACAGTCCAGCAAGTCCTCGGCAAAGAAAAAACCGCCGGAAGGTTTTGTGTCGTGGTCGGAAAAGACCTTCGACAAGCTGGTCGCTGCTGAGCCGGAGCCGATGGTCTCGCAGCTGCGAATCAACCACTCGATGGTGCTGAACCTGGTCGAACGAGTGGGGAACCCGGTCCGGCATGTGCGTCGGTTGATCACGCGCTCGGACGAGACCCCTGCTCGGCAGGCGCAATTACAGCGAGAGGCGATCGGCATCTTGCGTGAGTTACTGGCCACAGGTGTGCTGGTCAAATCCGACACCCCAGATGAGTTTGGTCGTCAACTCGAGATCACGGTAGATCTGCAACCGGATTTTGCACTGAACCAGCCGCTGTCGCCATTTGCCTTGGCGGCGTTTGAGCTATTGGACCCGGACAGCCCCACGTATGCCCTGGATATGGTCTCGATCGTGGAGGCCACCCTGGATTCGCCACGACAGATTCTGTCTGCCCAGACCAAGAAGGCCAAGGACGAGAAGATGGCCGAGATGAAGGCCGAGGGGCTGGAGTATACCGAGCGGATGAACATCTTGGACCAAACCACCTACCCGCAACCGCTCGGTGAGCTTCTCGAGCAACAGTTCGCGGTGTATGCGCAGGCAGCCCCCTGGCTGAAAGATTTTGAGCTGGAACCTAAGTCGGTGGTGCGCGATATGTACGAACGTGCGATGAGCTTTGGCGAGTTCGTCAGCTTTTACTCCTTGGCTCGCTCTGAAGGCGTGGTGTTGCGGTATCTGACCGATGCGGCGAAGGCCATGCGCCAGACTATCCCCCAGGATGTGCGCACTGCCGAGATCGAGATGATCCAGGACTGGCTGGATACCATGATCCGGTTCACCGATTCCTCGCTGTTAGAGGAATGGGAGGACCTGATTGCCGGCGATATCGACCAGGCGCGAGAAGAATATGAGAATCCTGAGCCTCCCAGCCCTCCGAAGCTCACCGAGCAGACCGGCGTGTTCCGGGTGATGATCCGCAATGCCATGTTTCGGCGGGTACAGCTCTTTGGGGCAGAGAAGGACGCGGAGCTGGAAGGGATGGATTATCTGCCTGAGGGCGCCATCCCGTTCACCAGCGATAATTGGGCCGACGCGCTGGATGATTTCTTCGCCGACTACGAGGACCTGGACGATACCGCCTCGGCACGCGACCCGAAGTTATTACGGATCAACACCGAGCCGCAGCTGGGCCCTGGCGAGTTGGACGATCTCGGGGCCAGCCCCGGTGATTACTGGAGTATTACCCAAGTGCTCGTGGATCCCGAGGCAAACTACGACTGGGCACTGAATGCTGTGGTGCATTTGGCGGCCTCCAACGAGCAGGGGGCCCCAGCGATCACGATGCTATCGGTGGGTGAACCAATCGAAGGCTAGCACATACAGTAAAGGAGTGATTCCGTGGAGTCCGTCTCGTCGATGAGCACCGGTGTGAACTCCAGTGAGTTCACCACCCGCCAGGATGGGTACCGGCAGCGCACCCACCGCGTGCAGGTTCCGGTTGATCACCACCAAGCCGGCGCAGTAACCGATCCTGAGATGCTGTGGGTCACCGCTCGCGAGTTTCGCCACCCCGACGATGACCCGGATTCCGAGATCAACACCAAGCCGTGGTTGATTTACTTCCAGGGCGGACCCGGCTCCCCCGGTCAACGGCCGGGCACCATCGGAGGATGGCTGGCCGAGGCACTGAAGACCTACCGGGTGATGATGCTCGACCAGCGTGGCACCGGTCTGTCCACCCCACTGAATCATCACACGTTGCGTGCCCGTGGGGATGCGACCGCGCAGGCGGACTACCTAACTCATTTCCGGGCACCGGATATTGTGGCCGATGCTGAAGCCCTCCGAACAGGTCTCGGCATCGAGCCGTGGGTCTCGCTCGGCCAGTCCTTTGGCGGATTCTGTACACTCAGCTACCTCAGCTTCGCCCCTGAGGGTTTGTGCGGTAGCTTAATCACCGGCGGTCTAGCCCCACTGTCTGGACCGGCCGACCGCGTCTATCGGGCCACCTACGCGCGGATGCGGACCCGCAACCAGGAATACTTCGACCGTTACCCGGAGGATCTGAGGGTGTTGGCACGGGTGTATCAGCGGGTTCGTGCCGGCGGAGTGGTCCTTCCCGATGGGTCGAAGCTCACCGTCCCTCGCGTGCAAACCCTGGGGATGATGCTGGGTGGCAATACCCGGGTTGACACCTTGCACTACGTGCTGGAGCAAGCGTACATCCCGGGGACTGATCAGCTCAGCGATCACTTTCTGCACGCGGTATATGAGCAGGTATCCCGGGCCAGAAATCCGCTGTATCTAATCCTGCACGAAGCCATCTACGCTCAGCCGGATCAAGCCGCCGAGCCCACCAACTGGGCGGCCGAACGGATGCTGAGAGAGTATCCAGACTTCGATGCTGAGGTCACGCAGACCCCGTGGCTGACCGGTGAGATGTGCTACCGGTGGTATACCCGCACTGATCCGACGCTGATTCCGATTGCTGAGGCGACCGAATTGATTGCGCAACACACCGGGTGGGGCCGGTTATACGACCTCGAGCAATTGGCAGCGAACCAGGTGCCGGTGGCTGCGGCGGTCTATCGTGACGATGTCTACGTCGATCGCGACCTGTCACTGGAGACCGCCGGACGGGTGGCCAAGCTACAGGTGTGGGAGACCGATGCCTACCATCATGACGGGATCGGCCAGGCGGGGGCGAAAATCTTCACCCGCCTGCACACGATGATTCACGACCGGTAAGCACGGCGTCCGTCAGCCCGCTGGTTAGCGACGAGTCGAGTCTTGGCTTCGGGCACCCTCTTTCTCGGCGGAATCGTGTGAGTCCTCGATGTCGTCCGGCGGGTCAATAATCGAGCCGGACTCGTTGACCACCTGTTGTGAGACCGGGGCGGAACGGCCGGACCGTTGGACGTCTTCCAGTCGGGTCTCGTGGGCCTGACGGATAATGCTGGACCATTGGTCTTTATGTTCGATCAGCTCGTCTAGGTATTTATATTCGACCCGACGGGCCTTTTCAGTCCACTCATCCATTTTCGCAGCGGCCTTCTCGCGCTCTTGCTCGGTAGTGGAGTCATCCAGCTTGGAATACCGGAAGGAGAACTTCTCCGCATTCTGCAATGCGATCAGCGCCTTGCCCTTCTTCGAGGTCAACGAGGTGACAACCACCATGAGCAGGATGGCGATAATAACCACCAACGACATCTCGGTCGGAATTTCTTGAACCGGCACTGGTTCCCCACCGTTGATAAACGGCAAACTGTTCTCGTGGAGGGCGTGTAGCACCAGCTTGATGCCGATGAAGCCGAGAATGGCTGCCAAACCGTATCCCAAGTACACCAGACGGTCCAGCAAGCCATCGATCAGGAAGTACAGCTGGCGCAAGCCCATCAGCGAGAAAGCGGTGGCGGCGAAGACGATATAGGGCTCCTGGGTGACACCATAGATCGCGGGGATCGAGTCGAAGGCGAAGAGCACATCGGTGGCACCGATCGCGATCATGACCAACAACATCGGGGTGATCATCAGCTTGCCACGTTCTTTAGTGAACAGTTTGTCCTGGCGATAATCGTGTGAGACCGGGAAAATCCGACGGGCGGTGCGCACCATAATGTTTTCGGCCTCATTGGACTTCTCGTCGGCCGAGGTCAATTCGCCCTTGAGTTGCTGGCCGGCCAGCAGAATCAGGAACAGACCGAAGACGTAGAACACATCCGACCAGGCGTTGATCACGGCTGCGCCGAGGAGGATGAAAATCGTCCGGGAGATCAGCGCGAAGGTAATACCGAACAACAGCACCTTTTGTTGGTACTCGCGCGGTACCTGGAAGTTGCTCATGATGATCATGAACACGAACAGGTTATCGATCGATAGTGACTTTTCAAGTAAGAACCCGGTGTAGTACTCCACGGCGTGGGAGGTATCGCCGAAGAGGAAAAATACCAGGCCAAACAGCAACGCCAGTCCAATGTAAATGGAGGACCACATCGCGGCTTCTTTGATCGTGGGGGTATGGGCTTTCCGAGCGTGGGCAAAGTAGTCGAAAGCCAATAACCCCAGGATGATCGCAACGGTGACCAACCAGGTCACAAGGTTGATTTCCACAGGGAAGCTCCTTTGAGGATACGAGAATGAATCACAAGTCTCTCCCACTTGAGCTGATGGTCTCTGCTCAAGCCTCGCGCCCGGTTGAGAATGATCTCCACGTGCTGACGTTCGCGAGAAAGATCGGGATACTCCCCTGTTCGTGGACTACTGTAGCATCTCGACGACGATATTAGGCGTGTCCGGCTTGTTTCATCTGACGCAGTTCTTTTTTGAGCTCCGCCACCTCGTCGCGCAGGCGTGCGGCAAGTTCGAACTGCAGATCCGTGGCGGCCTGATGCATCTGCTGGGACATGTTGTCGATCAAGTCCTGCAGATCCTTGGCCGGAAGGGCAGCAATCTTCACGGCCTGCTGGCCCTCACGATCGGCCTGTTGGGATTTCTGTTCATCGGTGATCATCGAGGTGTAGCCACGGTGTCCCTCACCAAAATCAAAGCCGGCCTTGACCCCGCCCATGCCCGACAGGAAGTCTTCGGAGTCGGCATCCTCACGGGCCAGTTGGTCCGTAATGTCGGCAATGCGCTTACGCAACGGCTGCGGGTCGATACCGTGCTCGGTGTTATAAGCCTGCTGGATTTCACGACGACGGTTGGTTTCGTCGATAGCGTGTCGCATCGAGTCGGTGATTTTATCGGCGTACATATGCACCTGACCGGAAACGTTGCGGGCGGCACGACCAATAGTCTGAATCAGCGAGGTGGTTGAGCGCAGGAATCCTTCCTTATCGGCGTCCAAGATTGACACCAGCGATACCTCGGGCAAATCCAAGCCTTCGCGCAAGAGGTTAATGCCGACCAGCACGTCGAACGTGCCCTTGCGTAGCTGGGTCATCAGCTCCACCCGTTTGAGCGTGTCGACATCGGAGTGCAGATACTGGACCTTGACCCCGTGCTCGATCAGGTATTCGGTCAGGTCTTCGGCCATACGCTTGGTCAGGGTAGTAACCAGCACGCGTTCGTCACGCTCGACTCGCTGATTGATCTCGTCCATCAGGTCATCGATCTGGCCGTTGGTGGGCTTGACCACGACCTCGGGGTCGATGAGTCCGGTGGGTCGAATAATCTGTTCCACCACGCCGTCGGCTTGGGCCAGCTCGTAGGGGCCCGGGGTGGCCGACAGGTAAATGGTTTGGCCGATGCGCTCGAGGAACTCATCCCATTTCAGTGGCCGGTTATCCAATGCTGAGGGCAACCGGAACCCGTGATCGACCAGGGTGCGTTTACGCGACATATCCCCTTCATACATTCCGCCAATTTGGGGCACGGTCACGTGGGATTCGTCGATGATCAACAGGAAGTCATCGGGGAAATAGTCGAGTAAACAGTGTGGAGCAGAGCCGGGACCACGGCCGTCAATATGGCGCGAGTAATTCTCAATCCCGTTGCAGTAGCCCATTTGTTGCATCATTTCGAGATCGTAGGTGGTGCGCATCCGCAACCGTTGGGCCTCGAGTAACTTATCTTGGGCCTCTAACTCTGCCAGTCGCACGCGCAATTCATCCTCGATGGACTCGATGGCCCGAGCCATCCGGTCATCACCGGCCACGTAGTGGGAGGCCGGGAAGATGTACATCTCGTCTTCTTCCCGGATCACGTGACCGGTCAGCGGGTGCAGGGTCTGGATCGAGTCGATCTCATCGCCGAAGAATTCCACACGGACCGCAAGCTCTTCATACATCGGGATGATCTCTACGGTGTCGCCACGGACCCGGAAGGTGCCACGGTGGAAGTCGTGGTCATTGCGCACATACTGCATATTCACGAACTGACGCAACAATTCGTCCCGGTCCAGCTCTTGGCCCCGTTTGAGGGTGACCATCTGGCGGATATATTCCTCCGGGGTACCCAAACCGTAGATGCACGATACCGTAGAGACCACCACGGTGTCCCGGCGGGTGAGCAAAGCATTGGTGGCTGAGTGGCGGAGGCGTTCGACTTCCTCATTGATGGAGGAATCTTTTTCAATGAAGGTATCCGACTGCGGGACGTAGGCCTCGGGCTGGTAGTAGTCGTAGTAGGAAACGAAGTACTCGACCGCGTTGTGCGGAAGCAGGTCTCGCAATTCGTTGGCCAGCTGGGCGGCCAGAGTCTTGTTCTGGACCATCACCAGGGTGGGACGCTGAAGTTGTTCAATGGTCCAGGCCGCGGTCGCAGATTTACCGGTGCCGGTGGCCCCCATCAGCACCACGTCTTTTTCCCCGCCACTGACACGCTCAGCCAATTCGGCGATAGCACGTGGCTGATCGCCAGAGGGCTGATAGGGAGATTCCACCTTGAAGGGCGCAACTTGCCGGGTGATTTCTTGGGCCAGACTCATGCCTCTACCCTACTCTTCTCCCCCCGGTCTGCCACCGCAAAAGCCCGGTCGTCAGACCCAGAGCGAACGCGCCAGCAACCCGTTAGGAGACCTGCGGTTCTCCCGACTGAGCCCGGGCCAAGGCCTTCTCGACGGTCTGACTGTACAGCGCGCGTCCCTGCTGGTCCTTGGGGTGCACCGAGTCATCGGCCAGCAAGTCAAGGTGGTCCTGGATGGCGTTATTCCAGTCGGCCAGATAAATATCGTCGTGGTTCTTCACAGCTTCCCGGATGGCCCGGTTGGCCGGGTCGATCCAGGTTGCCCGAGACGGACCATAACCGGTCACCAACACCAGGCGCCGATCGGGACCGATGATCTCGCGAATGGTCTCGATCTGATCCTGGCTAATGACGGCGTTTGTGGCCAGCCCGACCACGACATAGGGTCGCAGTTTGCCCTCGGACTTCAACCGGTTCAAGATCTCCGGCGCAGACTGGATGGAGCGGGAAATCTCTGCATCGAGATAAATGCCGGGAAAATCCTGATTCAGGGTCTTTCCGGCAGCGACGAGCAGAGAATCACCGATCATCGTGATGTTCTCTCCAGTGACTTCTGGGCCGGGATGACCGACCGGTGAGGCGTGTTCGGTGGCAGTATCCTCAGCAGTTTCTGTAGCGGAGTCGCTGGGCGCAGCGGATGGGTCCTCGGCGGGTTGTTCCGAAGGTTGCTCCGAGGGCTGTTGGCCTGGTTCGTCCTGGGCTTCATCGTCGGACTCAGAGCCGATCACGAGGCGGTCTTGATCCCCGGCAGCTTGTTGCAGGGCTCGCTCGGCGCTGGATTGTTGTGGCGATACGGCAATGGCGGAACCCGCAACGATCAATACCCCGGCCAGACCCGCAATGGTTGCGACCTTGGCTACCGGCATCAGCTGCGTGATTTGCGCTACCAGCTGACGACACCAGGTCAAAAACCCGTGGGTGCGGATGGGGGTTTCAATGAAGCGGTAGGACAGCTCCGCGAAAACGATGCTGAGCACGATGATCGGCAGTGCTGCCAGCAGCGGGTTCATCGTCGGGCTGAGGTAGTACATCAGCACCCACAGCGGCCAGTGCCATAGGTAGATCCCGTAAGAGCGCACGCCCAACCACACCAGGACCGGGTTCTCCAGGATGGCGGTCAACGCCAGGGCCGGTTGAGACGGGGCCACATCGTTGAGCAGACTGCGGACTGTGATGGCCACGGCCACACTAATCGCAACCATCCCCCAGGGATACATCAGGGACTCGGGTAGGACCATCATCATCGTGATGGCAGCCAGCAATCCCAGCCAACCGCCCACGCCCCACAGGGTGGGATAGCGCGTAGGATTGATCGGCATCTTCAGAGCACCCGGGATCGCTAAGGCGATGCCGGCGCCCAACATCAGACCCCAGAGGTGTGTGTCGGTACCCATGTAGGCACGGGAGAGGTCAACCCCAGACAACCAGACATGGGCAACGATCGACGTCGCGGCAACAGCGAAGACGACGGCGAGTCGTCGGGACCGGGACCAAAAGACGAGCAACGCAACGATGAGGGGCCAGAAGACGTAGAACTGTTGCTCCACGGATAACGACCACATATTGGTGAACAGCAATGGGGAATTCTGTTCAAAATAGCTTGCACCATTGGCGATTTCGACCCAGTTATAGGTTCCGGTCAGTGCACCAACAAACTGGCGTGGCAAGGACACGAGTGCATCGCCGCCGACCGCCAGAGCCAGAGCGGAGGCACCGATCAGGGTAACGACCACGGCCGGCACCAGCCGACGGAAGCGACGCACCCAGAAACTCTTGAGCTCAAGCCGTCCGTGACGGTGTAGTTGCTGGAGCAACAGGGCGGTGATTAAGAAGCCGGAGACCACGAAAAACATATCCACACCGGCAAAGCCGGCTGGAGCCCACCCGGGAATGAGGTGATACACCAAGACGGCCATGGCGGCAATGGCCCGCAACCCATCAAAGCCACGCAACCGTGGGGGTCGTGCGGCGGTGTGGGAGCTCGTGTTGGTTCCATCGGCGGACACCGTCGTCGATGCCGGTCGCTCCGCTGTATATGACGCCATATTACGCATGCGCTTAGAATAGCTCTGAGATACCCGGCTCAGACCGGCAACACGACCGTGTTGCACAATTAAGATCTTTTCGCTACACCATGACCTACCGCTATCGAGCGGTTGGGCTCGACTGTCACTCCGCCCCTGTCAGACGTGGGTGAACTCACCGAGCGGAGTACAGCGACTGCCAGAGTTCGCTGACCTGTTGTTGTGTGTGTTCCAGCGATTGGGAATTGTCAATGACCCACGTGGCGATCTGGGTGCGTTGGGCGTCGGTGGCTTGGGACTCCATCCGGGCTTTGGCATCGGCAGGGTCCATCCCTCGATGGGTGGTGAGCCGCTCTAGTCGAGTCTGCTCATCACATGTTACCACGATCACTCCGTCGAAACGCTCCGCTTGCCCGGTTTCGGCCAGTAAGGGAATGTCTTCAATCAGCACGGTCTCCCCCGAGCCTTCCGCGGTGGCAGCCTCAATCTGGCGCAGGGTCTCAGCCCGGACCGCCGGATGGACGATCGAGTTGAGTGTTTGGCGTGCTTGGTCGTCGTTAAACACGATCGAGGCCAGGGCGTGACGGTCCAGCTGTCCGTGTTCGTCGAGAAGGTGCTCACCAAAATGCTCGACCACTTCCTGTAGCACCGGTTGACCAGGGGCCATCAGCGACCGGGCAATGGCGTCGGCGTCAATGATGACTGCGCCCAGCTCGGCCAGCATCTTCGCCACCGTCGATTTACCGGATCCAATTCCTCCGGTCAGGCCGAGGTGTGTCATCGAGGTCCTCCTGGATGGTGGGCGAGCTCGGGCTCAGCTGGCGAAACCGCCTAGACTGTCGACTATGCCCGATTCACAGTGCTCATCCTATCTGGTCCCCGCCGCCAGGCGCGAGACCGACGGAGTCCGGTTGGAGATCAAGAAATCTGAATTCATCGCCTATGTGCACCGGGTTGAGAGCGAGTCTGCTGCCCGTGAAGTGATCGAGCGAATCCGGAAGCACCACCACGGGGCTCGACATGTGTGTTCAGCCTTTATTCTGGGGCCGGATCGGACGGTACAACGCTGCTGTGATGATGGTGAACCGGCCGGAACCGCCGGGATCCCGATGCTGCAAGCCCTGTATAGTTTCACTCACCCTCAGTTCGACGGGTATCTATCCGACACGGTGGTGGCAGTGGTGCGATATTTTGGTGGGATTAAACTCGGTGCCGGTGGCCTAGTCCGTGCCTATACGGATGCCGTTGTCGCTGGGCTCGAGTCCACAGTGGTGCGACGTCGGGCGCGGGTGTTGTTGTATGAGGTTGCCGCACCGCACGCCGATGCCGGCCGGTGGGAGAACGAGTTGCGTGCAACCGGTGTCGAGGTGTTTGGGACCAATTATGGTGGCACCTCGGCCCACATTCAGCTCGGTATCCGCGACGAACGCGGTGCAGTGGAGAAACTCCAGACTGATCTGGCCACGATCACCTCGGGAGCTGCCCATCCGGTAGCAACCAGCACGCAATGGATGGATATCAGCTCATGACCGATCACCCTCAATCACGGACGCACCGTGTTGCCACCGGTGTCGATCGACTCTTGCTCGACCAACTCGATGAGCTACTCGAGCAGTCACCGAGCTATCGGGATCTGCCCGTCGTGGTGGTGAACGAGACCGAGGGAACAGTGGCCGCGGAGCTGAGAAGCCGGGGCATGCCACTGCGCGTGGTGCAAGATTCGGCGCTACTCTTCGATCGGCTCAGGGCACAGGCCGATCTCGCCCACGAACCGTGGGATGATGCGGTGAGCCGCGAGATCCTCCAGGGTGCCGGCACGGTGCTGTATCGGTTGCCGCGCCCGTTGGAAGCGGTGGAGGAAACCGCATGGCATGTGGCCCGCTGGGCCAAGGAGACCGTAGTGTTACTCGCCGGGGCACGACAGAAAGATCTGCAACGGTCGGTTAATGACCGTTTGGGCCAATATTTTGGGCACGTTTCGGCCTCGCGCGGTGCGTATAAGGCCCGTGTTATTCGTGCCCGTGACCCACACCTCCCAGATGCGACACGCCAGACCCCACCACGGATCCCCCGGGTGAACACCGACCGGGTGCTTGACCACGAGCTGGCACTGCGCGCCTACGGGCTAACGTTTGGTGCCGCCCGGGTTGATCCGGGTACCCGGTTGATGCTGGAGACGATTTTGGGAACCAACCATGCTTTCCAGGATGCTATCCGAGGTGCGGGTACAGCCGTTGATCTGGGCAGTGGTAATGGCACGGTGGCTACCGTGCTGGGATTGGAGACCTCCATCCCGCAGATTATTGCCACCGATGATTCAGCTGCCGCTGTCTGTGCAACGCGCGCGACCCTGGTGGCGAACGGGTTGGACAATAACAGTCGCTTCGCGGTCTACCACCAGCCCGATACGAAGCAACTTGCTGATGCGTCGGTTGATCTGGTGGTGTTGAATCCACCCTTCCATCACGGGTCCTCGGCGGTGACCCGGCAGATTGCACTCGACCTGTTTGTCGCAGCGGGCAGGGTGCTGACCGCGAACGGCTTATTGGTGGCCGTATGGAATTCGGGGCTACAGTATCGTCCGCAGCTGGAACGTCTGGTGGGTCCGACGACACAGTTGGCGCGGACCAAATCCTTTACGGTGACTATCTCTGAAGTCACCGGCTAGGCCAGCCAGGCTATTCTCATGATAAGCGCAAGAGAGGAAAGGCACCCATCAATGTTCATCAAAGTGTGCGGAGTGACCCGGGCGGAGCATGTCGAATGGGCAGCTGAGCTCGGCTACGATGCGGTGGGTTTCATGTGTGTTCGGAACTCACCTCGGTATGTCCCGGTTGAGCAACTGGCTGATCTCGCGCGGGTAGCCCGGAACAGGATTCGGACGATGGCAGTGGGGATGACCTTTACCGAGGTGGAACAGGCTCTCGATCTTGTCGATGCCGTCCAACTCTATGAGTATGATCCTCGGCCGGCACACTTGGCTGTGGCCTCAGCTGAAGCCCCCACCCGTGCCGATGCCCACCCTAATGTCGAGTATTGGTTCTACGACATCAGCCACGGCACCGGGTCCTTTACCGCTCCCCCAGATTGGATGCACGAGGCCAGGATTCCGGTGGTGTTAGCCGGTGGGCTCCATCCCGAGAACGTCGCCGAGGTGGTCCGAAATTACCATCCGGCGGGGCTCGACGTCTCCAGCGGGGTGGAGAAGGAACGAGGGGTCAAGGATCGGCACCTGATGGAAGCATTCATCCGCCGTGCTCGGCAGGCTCAGACCACCCCGTCGTCTGAGGCCTAGCGTATGTCATCGTAGCGATGGTAGCCATCATCAAAACAGTGGGCCCGAGGGAAGTTTCCCTCGGGCCCACTGTTCTCGACAGTTCGTCTCAGTCAGCGGCTCGACGAACTGGACAGGCAATGTTTAGTGGCCGGTAAGCTTCTCACGCAGAGCAGCCAGCGCTTCATCGGACGCCAGGGTACCGGCGTCATCAGCATCGGAGTGCTCTTCTTCGGAAGAATACGAAGCCTGGCCGGTGTCGACCGGTCCAGCCGCGGCAGCTTCGGCACTGTCGGCCAGGTGGCGAGCAACCTGTTCCTTGTGAGCTTCCCAGCGGGCCTGAGCATCGGCGTAGTCCTGCTCCCAAGCAGCACGCTGCTCTTCGTAGCCTTCCATCCACTCGTTGGACTCGGGGTCGAAGCCCTCGGGGTACTTGTAGTTGCCTTCTTCGTCGTAGTCGGCGGCCATACCGTACAGAGCCGGGTCGAACTCGGTGCCTTCGGGGTCAACGCCCTCATTGGCCTGCTTGAGCGACAGCGAGATGCGACGACGCTCCAGGTCGATGTCGATGACCTTGACGTAGACGATTTCGCCGACGGAGACGATCTGCTCGGCGGTATCGATGTGACGGTGTGCCAATTCGGAGATGTGCACCAGACCTTCGATGCCGTCTTCGACGCGGACGAAAGCACCGAACGGTACCAGCTTGGTGACCTTACCGGGCACGATCTGACCCAGAGCGTGGGTACGGGCGAACAGCTGCCACGGATCTTCCTGAGTGGCCTTCAACGACAAGGAGACGCGTTCACGGTCCATGTCGACGTCGAGGACCTCAACGGTGACTTCCTGGCCCACTTCGACCACCTCAGAGGGGTGGTCAATGTGCTTCCAGGACAGCTCGGAAACGTGAACCAGACCGTCGACGCCACCCAGGTCCACGAAGGCACCGAAGTTGACGATCGAAGAGACCACACCGTTGCGGACCTGACCCTTCTGCAAAGCCTGCAGGAAGTTCGAACGAGCCTCGGACTGGGTCTGCTCCAGCCAGGCACGACGGGACAGCACCACGTTGTTGCGATTCTTATCCAATTCGATGATCTTAGCTTCCAGCTGCTGACCGATGTAGGGGGCCAGGTCGCGAACGCGACGCATTTCAACCAGGGATGCCGGCAGGAAGCCACGCAGCCCGATGTCGAGGATCAGGCCACCCTTGACCACCTCGATGACGGTACCGTTGACCACACCGTCTTCGTCCTTGATCTTCTCGATGTCGCCCCAAGCCCGCTCGTACTGAGCACGCTTCTTGGACAGAATGAGACGGCCTTCTTTATCTTCCTTGGTCAGCACCAGGGCTTCAATGGAGTCGCCCACCGCCACGACATCGTCGGGATCAACGTCATTCTTGATGGACAGTTCACGAGACGGGATCACACCCTCGGTCTTGTAGCCGATATCGAGCAGGACCTCGTCGCGGTCGACTTTGACGACGGTGCCAGCCACCAGGTCGCCATCGTTAAAGTATTTGATGGTCTCATCGACGGCATTGAGGAAATCGTCTTCCGTTCCAATGTCGTTGACGGCAACCTGTGGGGCATTGGTAGTAGTGGTCATGTAGTAGGGACTCCGAATGGATATGGTTTATTAACTAATGGTCTTTGGATGTTGAGAACGACCTCGCTATCGTGAAGACGCCTCAGCGTCGGTGCGGGGAAATCTCAGCAGAGGGCCGGCATGCCGGCGCACCTGATAATCTTACGGCATGACGTTGTCAAGGTCAATGTGGCAACACGATCAATTCCGCAGTATTGCGCGGAACATGACGTGCTCTGCACTTAGTGGGCTGCTTGCTGCCAGGTGCGTCCGCGTCCGACTTGCACATCCAGGGGCACCGAGAGCTCGGCGGCCTGCGACATTTCTTCAACCAGAATTGTTTCGGCCCGTTCCCGTTCTGATTCTGGGACCTCGAGAATCAGTTCGTCGTGGACCTGCAACAACATCCGCGTGTTCATCGATTCCTCGCGGAGTCGCCGGGCGACACCGAGCATCGCGACCTTGATCAGATCCGCGGCCGAGCCCTGAATCGGGGCATTCAGCGCCGCGCGTTCTGCCATATCCCGCAATTGGCGATTATCGGACTGCAAGTCTGGCAGATAGCGACGTCGCCCCATCATCGTGGAGGTATAGCCGTCGTTGCGGGCTTCTTTGACCACCCCACGCAGGTATTTTTGCACGGAGCCGAAGCGCTGGAAGTAGGAACTCATCAGCTCGCGGGCCTCATCAACCGGAATTCTGAGCTGTTTGGATAGCCCGAAGGAACTCAGACCGTAGGCCAGACCGTAGGACATCGCTTTGACCTTGTCACGCATCGCAGTGGTCACCTCTGCGGGACGGACATCAAAGACCTGGGAGCCGACGAACCGGTGGAGGTCCTCACCCTCCTGATAAGCCTGGATCAATCCGGCATCCTCGGACAAGTGGGCCATGATGCGCATTTCGATCTGCGAATAATCCGCTGTCAGCAGTGTGGTGGGTTCATCGCATCCGGGAATGGTCCCAGCCTGGAAAATGTCGCGAATACGTCGACCGGTTTCAGTGCGGACCGGAATATTCTGCAGGTTCGGGTTCAGGCTCGACAGTCGCCCCGTCGCCGCCGCGGTCTGAGAGTAGGTGGTGTGGATGCGCTGATCGGTAGCCACCGAATCGAGCAGACCCTGCACGGTTTGTTTCAATTTGGTGGCATCTCGATAGGCCATCAGGTTGTGCAGAAAGGGGTGATCGGTCTTGTCCAGCAGATCATTGAGGGATTCGGCATCAGTGGAGTGCCCGGTTTTCGTTTTACGAGTCTTGGGTAGATTCAACCGGTCGAAGAGCACGGTTTGAAGCTGTTTGGGCGAGCCCAGGTTCACCGGGTCACCGTCGATGGATTCCCGTGCTCGGTCTTCGGCGGCCTGAGCCTGATCACTAAAGACTTCCAGGAGCTCGTGGAGCTTATTGGTATTGACCGCAACCCCGGTTTCTTCCATCACGGCCAGCACTCGGGAGAGCGGAATTTCCACCTCGGTGACCAGCTGATGCGCATCGCGGGCGATCAGCTCGGGGTACATGACTTCGTGGAGTCGGATCAGCATCGACCCGGCCTGACCCAGATAGGTCTGCATTTCCTGGCTCAGTGCTGGCTCGTGAGTCTCCCCCAGATCGAGCTCACCCTGTTTATTCACCGGTGCTGTTTTGGGCACCTCGAGCGTGGTGTTCAGATACGTCTGTGCTAGCGCTGGCAGATCGAAACCGCGACGGTCCGGCTGGAGCACGTATCCGCAGAGCAGGATGTCGTCGACGACCTCGGCAATGTGGTGGAGGTCTTGGTCCTCGTTCAAGGACTGCGTGAGCACCTCGGTGGCGCCACCGGCTTTGATCAGTGTTTTCAGGTCGTAGACCACTTTTTGGTAGGAGCCCGAGAGTAAGAAATCGTTGACTTCGGCGATCAGCTCGGTGTCAGTAGACCCGGAAAGCTCGATCACACCGGCCTGGTCTTCAGTGGCGATAGAGACTGCGGCCACGGTGCCGTAGTCACCAGGGGCCGGGATTTTGCGTCGGGTGATGACCTCCGGGGCGGTGATCTGGGCGAAAACCCCGAGCGCAGTGCCACCATGGGTGGAGAGAAAATCCCGCAGCTGGGCTGCCTGGGTGATCAGCTCGATGGTGACCTCCACCGAGGCCTGAGCTGAGGAGCCTTCGAGGCCGAGACGTTCATGGAAGACATCGAAAACCCGTTCGCGCACGCGGTTGAATTCCAGGGAATCGAATAAATCGTTGATGTGGTCGTGATCCGGTGCAGACAGCGCGGTGGCTTCGAGCTGAATGGGAAGGTCTAGGTCGCGTACCAGCGCGTTGAGTTTGCGGTTACGGATCACATCGTCGAGGTGCTCGCGTAGCGCTTGGCCTTTTTTCCCCTTGATCTGGTCAGCGTTATCGATCACGCCCTGCAGATCTCCGTATTGTTTCAACCATTTGGAAGCGAAACCGGCGCCAACACCGGGGACACCGGGGAGATTATCGGCTTTTTCCCCGACTAGGGCCGCCAGTTCGGGGTACTGCGCTGGCCTAACCCCGTATTTATCCAGCACCGTTTGGGTGGTCATCGGTGGGATTTCGGAGACACCCTTGGTCGGATACAACACCGCGGTGGTCTCCGAGATCAGCTGGAAGGCGTCCCGGTCGCCGGAGACCACCACGGTGGTCCAACCGGCTTGCTCGGCTTGCGCCGAGAAGGTTGCCACAATGTCGTCGGCTTCGTAGCCGTCGACGGTGATCGCCGGAATGTTCAGGGCCTCGAGGACTTCACCGATCAGATCAATCTGGCCGGAGAATTCCTCGGGAGTTTCTTGCCGACCGGCCTTGTATTCACCGTATTCTTCCGAACGGAAGGTCGGGGTGGAGACGTCGAAGGCGACCGCGACGTGGGTGGGTTGTTGCTCGCGAATCATCGACAGCAACATGGTCAAGAATCCATACACCGCATTGGTGTGTTGCCCGGTGGTTGTGGCGAAGTTCTCCGCCGGTAGCGCGTAGAAGGCCCGAAACGCCATGGAGTGGCCATCGATGACCAACAGCCGGGAGTTCTGCTGGGAGCGCTCCGGGGACGTCACGGCGGAATCCGATGCGGTGGTGCGGGATCTTTCTTGCTCAGTCACAGCTTCCATCCTATCGGTGGGGCGCCGGGTTCTCAGCGGGTTTCCACACTCTCTCCGGTGACGTCGTCTTCGTCCAGCTCGTCAAAGTAGCCGGGGTCCATCCGTACGCCAGTCAGATAACTGGAGCGAGCAATGGCCATCGTGCCGATCGCGGAGGTACCCAGTTGCATGAAGATAATCAGGATGACCTTGAGCGTGTCAACCACGGTGGGTTGGACCAGCAGGCAGCCGACGACCACCAGGATCATGCCCAGTCCCCCGGCGGTACCAACGGCGGAGATGCGCATGAAGGGGTCGGTAAACCGCACCAGGCCCAGGGCTGCGGTGGCAAAAACCAGGGCGCCGAGCACGACGAAGACCTGGCCGAGAACGAAAGAGAAGGTGGTGATATCCATTAGCGTTGCCCCCTGGTGAGTGCTCGACCCAGCGAGATGGCGGAGAGGAATCCGATCACCGAGGCGACCAGCACAATGTCGAAGGTGAACTGACCGCCGAGTCGAACCCCAAAGATCGCGATCAGTCCGGCCACACCGAACATCAGCAAATCCCCGGCGATGGCACGGTCCGCTTCGGTCGGTCCTTTCAACATGCGCCAGGTGGCCACCAGGGTCGAGACGATCAGTAGCGCAAAGGCGATGTCAAGACCGAGGAAATCGAGATTGATCAGGTCCATGATTGGTTACCTCCCGTCCTGCTCGGCCTCGGTGTCTTCGGCGAGGGCGCGCTCTCCAGCCTGAACTTCGGGATCGAAGAGTTCTTTGTAGAGTTCCGGACCCGATCTCGGGTGTTCGGGTCGGGGGTAATCGAAACCTTCGGGACGTTTGGCGCGGAGCATATGTTCTTCCATATCCCAGGACCCCTCGCGAATGGCGTCCGCATCTCCGTCGTAGAGCGAGTGCACGTAGATCCAGCGCACCCCGTGGACGTCAATGGTGGTCCCCAGCGTCAGGGTTCCGGGGGTGATGGTAATCATCGAGGACAGCAATGTGACTTCGAGTTCGGATTCGCACCGGGTCGGCACCCGAGCGATCCCGGAGTGGGCGTTGAGTCCGGGCGTGAGGTTGTCGGCAATCACCGCCCAGTTGGCAACGATCACTTCCTTGATGTACCACAGCAACACGCAGATGAACCGGAAGGGCCAGCTGAGGTAGGCACCCACGCTGGCAGAACGTCGGGTTGTGATCATCCGTTCATCACCGCCTCGAGATAGTTGCTGGTATCGAGCAGGCCTTCGGCGGCCATTCCGGACAGGGTCAGTAGCAGCTGTGCGCCCAGGCCCAAGCAGATGGTGAGTCCAGCGAGCACGATCGCTGGTAGCGACAGGTTCCAGCTAATGCGTTTTTTGGGCACGGTCGACCGGTCGGATTCGATAATGGTCATCGACTGTGTGAGAGTCTGGAACTGTGATTCGGAGGCCATATGGGCCAGTTGGGGGGTCCGCGAGTTCGGATCGGAGTAGGCCGAAGCGGTTGAGGCAATAATACGGGTCGCCGAGGGGGTGTTACGCGATTTTGATTTGGTCCGCTGGGCGGATTTTTCCCAGAACATCCCCGACCAGATCTTCAGCATCGATAGAAGCGTAACCAACGAGACCACCACCATCACGACGACCGCGGCGATTTCGTCGGCTTCGACCGCTCCAAGGATCAGCAAGAACTTCGCCATAAATCCGGAGAACGGTGGGATCCCCGCCAATGACAGGGCAGCCACCAAGAAGGCTCCAGCCACCCAGGGTTCGGTACGTACGATTCCGCCCAGTGCACCGATCACACCGGTGCCGTATCGGACTTCCACGGCCCCGGTAGACAGGAACAGGCTGGCTTTGACGATCATGTGGTGCAACAGGTAGAAGATGCCGGCGGTCAGCCCCAATTCGGTGAACAATGCGACGCCGAGCAGGATGTAACCAATCTGGGAAACCATGTGGAAGGCCAAAATGGTGCGGGTGGTCTTCTCCCCTACCGCCCCGAGCACGCCGATGACCATAGTGAGGCAGAACAGCAATACGCCGACCCACAGAAAGCGGGTGTCGCCGTCGAAAATCACCGCGTACAGCCGGTAAATCGCATAGATGGCGACCTTGGTGTGGAGTCCGGAGAACAGCGCGGTGATCGCCGGTGAGGTGGCCGGGTAGGACCGGGCCAACCAGCCGTGCAACGGGACGATGGCAGCTTTAATACCCAGCGCCAACAAACACACCGACGCCGCCATGGCCACCGTCCGGTCGGAGGACCCCAGGCTGGCCAGCACACCGATGTTCACGCTCCCAGCGGTGCCGTAGAGGAAACCCACACCGATCATGTACAGCGTGGAGGTGAACAGGTTCAAGGTGACGTATAACCGGGCACCGTGAACGCGACGGGCCGGGGTCTGTCGGTTGGCCGAGAGGACATACAACCCATAAGACGGCAGAAGCATGACCTCAAGAAACACGAAGAGGTTGAACAAATCCGCGGTGAGAAATGCACCGTTGACGCCAGATCCCAGGATCAACACCAGGGGGGCAAAGAACATGGAGTTGGCCGCATAGGAGGCCAGCGCGAACCAGGTACAACAAACCGTCAGGATGCTGGTGACCGTCAGCATCAGGGCCGAAAACATATCGGCCACAAACGGAATGCCGACACCATAGGGCCATAACCCCACCGAGTGGCCCAGCGCATCCGGGTGATCGGGGTGGGCAAAGTAGGCCACCAAGTAGACCGAGAAGGCCAGGATCACGAGCTGGGTGATCATCATCACCCAGGCGTGTAGTTTCAGCCGGTTACCGACCACCGCCAGGGCCCCGCCGACCAGTAGCGGAACCGCGACCATCATCGGCAATAGCATCTCCAGCAGGTTTTGGCTCATTTCTCGCCTCCCGTGGAACGCTGTGTGCCGGCCTGCTGGGACTGCTCAGCGGTTTGTTGGGCCGAGCGGGCTTGGTCGTTGGCCTCTTCCTGGGCGTGCAAGACTTCCAAGGTGTGGGTGGCCGTGCCCGGGATGGTGGCGTCAGAGACCGCCTCTGCTGTGGTGTCCAGAGTCTCGGTGCGACCGGCAGTACGGTCACCTCGGTCACCGGTGACCGCGAGGACGAGCATGAATACCGTGATGGAGAAGGCAATCACGATCGCGGTGAGCACCATGGCTTGAGGCAAAGGGTCGGCGGCCAGTTCGGGGTCAACCTCGCCGAAGGGCTCGTGACGTCGGGACGCGCCACCGGCAGCCATCAGCACCAAGTTTCCGGCGTGGCCAAGCAGGATGAAGCCCAGAATGATGCGCAACATTTCTCGTTTGGTGAACAGGTACACGGCCCCTGCCACAAGGAGGCCAATGGTTAGTGCCAGGGTCATCGTTTCACCTGCCGATCGTGTGAGGGGCTTGCATCAGTGTCTGGTTGCCGGGACCGCGATTCGGTCCGGATCCGCTGTGAGGGGAGCACTCCGGTGGTCGGGTGGGGGTCCGGGGGTGGAGGCAATTGTTGTCCCAGAGCGCCGTCATCGCGGGGTTGATCCATACCCAACAGGTTGAAAGCCATGAGGATCAAGCCCAGCACCGCCAAGTAGACCCCCAGATCGAAGATCAGCGCGGTGTTGAGGTGCAAGCCAAATACATCGGCATGTAGTGGGGTGAGGAAGGATCCTTCGAGCATGCCCCAGATACCGGTGAGCACACCGACGACCACGCCGGTACCGATCAGCGTGATATAAGGCCAGCGCACGGGAGCGCGCTGATCGGAGGAAGCGACCAGGTACAGCAACGAGAACCCGGCCCCGGCCAGTAGCGCGGCAATGAATCCGCCGCCGGGTTCGTTATGGCCCCGGACCAGCGTGACCAGGGAGAGCACCATCATCACCGGGACGGCGATCTTGGTGAAGCTACGCAGATACGCCAGATTCACGTGAGGATGCGACAGTGGCGAGGTGCTAGAGGCTGCTGATTGCAACACCGGGTCGGGCTTGCGCGAGGCCAACAGTGCCGCCACGCCGATACCGGCCACACCGAGTACCGTGAGCTCGCCCAGGGTGTCTAGCGCACGGAATTCGACGAGGATGGTATTGACGATATTGTCGCCGCCGGTGATCTCAGCGGCTTCGGTGGCGTAATAGGAGCCCACATCAGACAGTTCGCGTCGGCCGGTCAGGGCGAAAACGCCAAAGAAGGCGGCGCCACCAGCGCCCAGGGCCGCGATGGCGGCCGGTAGGGCCTGGCGCAGCGAGGTCGTAGAGAATCGTTGGGGCAACCGCTTGAGCAGTAGCACCATGACCACCACGGTGAGGATCTCGATCAGCAGCTGGGTCAGGGCAACATCGACCGAGCCCAGGTTGAAGAACCACAGCGTGGTGGTGAAGCCGACCACGCCAACAACCACCAGGGCTGAAATGCGGGTTTGGGTTCTGATGGTAGCGAATACACCGACCCCGGTCAGCAGCACCAGTGCCCAGTCCAGGGGCAAATCGAGACCATCGACTTGTTCGGGTAGGTGGCCCGGGAGTGTGAAAAGTCCGATGACGGCCAGGGCAATGACTGCCACAGCGGGCACGATCAGGTGGCGTCCTGGGTTTTGTCCGGAGGTCCAGGCACCCACACGGGCACCGAAGTCTATGAGTCCTTCACGCAGGGCTTCGACCACGCCGAGTCCGGAAACGGGAATCCCGCGCGGAACCAGGAATGCTTCGATCTCTGGCATCTTCCAGACCGCGATCACACCGCCGATGATGACCAGCACGGATAGCCCCAGGGCGGGGGTGAACCCGTGCCAGAGCGCAGAGTGGACTTCGGTGTAGCTGCCGACGGCCTCGGAGACAGCAGCGGTGGCGAGTTGATCGGTGAGCCCGGGAGCCAGCCCGAGGACGACGCCGGCCAGCGAGACGATCATCGGGAAGATCCAGAAGGTGATCTTGCCATCTTTAACGGTGCGGATATCGGCCGAGGAGCCCCGCGGGGTGTTCAGCCAGCCACGGGGTGAACGGTAGTTACCGAAGGCGCCCCAGACCAGTCGGCCCGAGTAAGCGAAGGTGCAGATGGCTGCCACGACGATTGCCACGGTCAGGGCCACGTGTAATTCGCCGGGGAGGTTTGTTTCGATCAGTGCGTCGAACAGGGTTTCTTTGGACACGAACCCGAACAGCGGTGGCAGACCGGCCATGGAGGCGGCAGCGACGGTGAGCACGGTGAGAGTGGCCGGCATGTTCACATCGCGGGAGGCCAGCATGCGCATATCGCGGGTGCCGGCTTGGTGGTCGATGATGCCAACGGAGAGGAATAAAGCGGATTTAAACAGGGCGTGGGCCATGGTGTGTAGCACCGCGGCGGTGATCGCCAGTGGGGTGCCGACACCGATGAGCATCACCAGATAGCCCAGCTGGGACATGGTGGAGTAGGCCAGCAGTTCCTTCAGGTCGTACCGACGCAGGGCGCCGAAAGCACCGAACAGACACGTGATGGTTCCCAGCAACACCAGCAACAGGGTCCACAGTCCATGCCCGGCCAGTGCTGGCGAGAACAGCAACAGGAGATAGACCCCAGCCTTGACCATCGCGGCCGCGTGCAGGTAAGCAGACACCGGGGAGATGGCCACCATGGAGTCGGGCAACCAGGCTTGGAAGGGGAACTGCGCAGATTTGGTCAGTGCTGCCATCGCCAGCAGTACCACCACGCTGGTGGTGATGCCGGGACGGGTCCAGATCTCGGAGGCTAATACCTCGGTGATCACGGTGGTTCCGGCCGCTACGGTCATCACACACACCGCAGCCAGCAGGCACAGTCCTCCGGCCACGGTGACCAGTAACGTGCGGATGGCCGGCTGGTGGGCGTGCGGGCCGGAGCGGGCGATGAGGAAGAAGGAACAGAAGGTGGTGCCTTCCCAGGCGATGTAGAAGACCAGCAGGTCGTTGGACAGTACCAGCACCAGCATGGCCAGCGCGAAGGCTGACATCGTCAGATAGAAGGAGACGAGTTTTGTTGAGCCCAAATACCGTGGCGAGTAGAACAGCACTCCGGCCCCGATGAGCAACACCAGCAGAGAGAACAGCAGGGAGAGACCGTTGAGTCGGAGGTGGAAGCCGATTTCGAGCAGGCCCGGGATCCAGGGATAATACTCGATCACCTCACCGCCGGGACTGATGATGTAGGCGCTCATCAACAGGACGGCGGCCGCCAGCAGCGGCAGGCATAATACCCATCCGGCGTTGCGACCGAGCCATTGCGATAATGGGCCGGCGCTGATCACGCCAAGAAGGACCAGGATGACGGAGGCCAGAAGCACGAAGGAAGTTACCTTTATCGTTGGGGGCAGGGATGAGAAAACCTGCAGGAACCGGAATGGTCCGGGCCCCGCAGCGGGGATGGCCATCGGTCTACGTGGGCGGTAACCCGGACAGCATTTGACCCCACTGGGTGATGTGCCCGTTCGTCCCGGAATGCAAAAGCACCCAACGAATAGGAAGGAACCCGGGATGGGAGCGGCCGTACTGAGCTGGCTGTGGCATGACTCCCCCTCCGAGTATCAGACTGTGTGTTGGTGTGACGTGTGGGTGCCAGTGATGGTCATTCCGATGATCTATTTTAAACCAGGTGACCTGGAACCTCCAGGTAACCAGCAACATCATCCTTCCCTGCTTGCAGGAGACAGTCAAACACAGGCTGGCCCCGTGTCGGGGTGATGTCATAAGCACCGATGTAGCACGGGTAGGGTGCGGTGGTAAACGCGGAGAGACCGCTGAGAACAGTGGAGAGTGGTGCCCGAAGTGGGACTCGAACCCACACATCTTGCGATACCGCATTTTGAGTGCGGCGCGTCTACCAATTCCGCCATTCGGGCTGGCACTCGACCCATATTACACACAATTCTGCCTGGGAAAGAAATTCTGAACACGGTGAGAGCGGTGTCTCACGAGCTGGTGAACAGGTTGCGTAGAATAGTGACTCGGTACACATCAGCGGTCGCTTGACCGGGGTCAACGCCACGATGGTTGGAGGATGTTATGACGTCTGAGCAAGACACCGGACAGCTGGGTTTGCCACGCCAGACCCGTCGTATTGTCGTGGCCGAGGACGAGACCATTATTCGACTCGATATTGTCGAAACGCTCGAAGGCCTCGGGTACGAGGTGGTCGGTCAAGCCGAGAACGGACAACGTGCCATTGATCTCACCCGGCAACACCAACCGGATGTGGTGCTGATGGATATTTCGATGCCGGTGGTGGATGGGATTGTCGCAACCCGTGAGATCTGTGCCGAGAAACTCGCTCCGGTGGTGATTCTCACCGCGCTGCCGCAACGGGAGTTAATAATTCAAGCCACTGAGGCCGGTGCGATGGCGTATTTGGTCAAGCCGTTCAAGGAGCAGGACCTCGTACCGGCCATTGAGTTGGCGGCAGCCCGGTTTGATCAAATGCAAGCTTTGGCCAATGAGGTGTCGGATATCACCGAGCGGTTTGAAACCCGCAAAATGGTTGATCGTGCTAAGACGTGGCTGATGGAGACATTGGGACTAACGGAGCCGGAGGCCTTCCGGTGGATCCAGAAGACCTCCATGGACCGGCGACTGACGATGCATCAGGTAGCTGCGACCGTCGTTGAACAGATGAACTCCAGTCGCGGGGTGCAAGACCCCAAGGACTGAGAGCTCACGGTGGGTTTAGAGCGGTGACCAGCCTGATATCTGATCCATACGGTGACGTGGTGCGGGACTGACCGGTTCTTGACTGGTCTCGACGCTGCCCTCGGAAGTGACATCCCCAAGGCAGTGGACCTTGAGCATATTGGTGGTCCCGGGCTTACCGGGAGGTGAGCCCGCCACAATGATCACAAGTTCGCCGGGTTCAGCGACCCCTTCCCGGATCAGCTCAGCATCCACTTGGGCCGTCATTTGGTCAGTGGAATTCACGAAGGGCACGATCCGCGGTGTGACACCCCAGGTCAGGCACAGCTGGTTGTGAGTCTGGTCGGAGTGGGTGAAGGCATATATCGGCTGTTCGGGACGCAACCGGGACAGCCGATGGGCGGAGTCTCCCGATTGGGTGAAACACACCAGGTTGGTGATTTCTAGCCGTTCGGCGATATTCACGGCCGCCCGAGTCACCGCACCGCCCCGGGTGCGGGGTTTAGAGCCTAGCGGGGCGATGCGTTCCAGACCGTGGACTTCGGTGGAGGTGATGATCTCGGACATGGTGCGCACGGTTTCGACTGGGTATTTACCAATCGAGGTCTCACCCGATAGCATCACAGCATCGGCACCGTCGAGGACCGCGTTGGCACAGTCGGAGGCTTCGGCACGTGTGGGGCGTGGGTTCTCAATCATTGATTCCAGCACCTGAGTCGCCACGATGACGGGCTTGGCCCAGCGACGAGCCATTTCAATGGCTCGTTTCTGGACCACGGGCACATCTTCCAAGGGCAACTCCACGCCCAGGTCACCGCGGGCAACCATGATCGCGTCGAAGGCATCAACGATGTCTTGGAGATTATCAATCGCCTGGGGCTTTTCGAGCTTGGCGATAACTGGGATTCGGCGCTGTTTTTCATCCATGATCTGATGAACCAGCTCGATATCAGCAGCGTTGCGCACAAAGGACAGCGCGATCATATCCACGCCGGTGTCCAACGCCCACCGCAGATCTTCTTGGTCTTTGTCTGTCAGGGCCGGGACATTGACCGCCACTCCAGGGAGGTTGATACCTTTGTGGTTGGAAATCTCGCCTCCGACCATGACCTCACAGATCACCTCGGTATCAGTCACCTCAGTGGCGCGCAACTGAATCTTACCGTCATCGACCAGCAATTGGTCTCCGACCGACACGTCGGCGGGCAATCCTTTGAAGGTCGTGGACACCTTTTCTGCGGTGCCGGGCACATCGTCGGTCGTGATGGTGAAGCTCTGTCCAGCGGTGAGCTCATGAGGACCGTTCTCGAAGGTGCCGGTCCGGATCTTTGGCCCTTGCAGGTCGGCAAAAATCGCCACCGGTTGATTCAGGTCCGTAGCCGCCTGGCGGATTGTGTCGTAGGTTTCACGGTGGATCTGGTGGTCACCGTGACTCATGTTCAGCCGGGCCACGTCAACGCCTGCTTCTAGCAGCTGGCGGGTCGTGTGATAGCTGGCGGTCGAAGGTCCGAAGGTGGCGACAATTTTTGCATGTCTCATAGCTTTAACCCTAGGACTGATGGGTAGAGAAAAGAAACGCTTCAGTGACGGATGTTTCGCCGCACTGATGCTGTTGCCGACGCGCGGGTTTAGCTCTCAGATCTGGTGTTGACCTGGGATGATCCTACCGGTTGGGGTGAATCCGGATGCTCGGTGTCTGTAGCGGTCTGTGTGGTGGTATCGGGTGCGCGACCGGGAAGCCAGACAGTTTCGGCTTCCGCGCGTTTTTCAGCGGTGCGAGGCCGGGTGAAGAACAGGTAGACGAGCATGACAGCGGCCACGACGAACAGCGCCAGAGAAATCCAGGCGTGCAAGCGCATGGTGACACCCAGGATTTCGACGTCGGCGACGTAGTCGGTACGCAGATTCTCGATCACGGTGCGTCCGGCGCCATACCAGGCCACATAGCTCCACAGCATCATGCCTCGGCGTAATTGGAATTTCCGATCGATCAGCAAGAGCACGACCACGCCGAGCAGGTTCCACAACGATTCGTAAAGGAACGTGGGGTGGAACAGCGTATCGGCGGGATAGCCGTCCGGGAAATTGTAGTGGTTGGCATCAACTTCCAGACCCCACGGCAGATCTGTCGGGCCACCAAAAAGTTCTTGGTTGAAGTAGTTGCCCCATCGGCCGATGGCCTGAGCCAGTAAGATGCCGGGAGCCACCACATCGGCGAAGGCAGCAATTTTGTATCCATAACGCCGGCAGGCGATCCAGGCACCCAACGCGCCCATCGAGATCGCCCCCATGATACCGATGCCACCCTCCCAGATGTAGAGGATGCGCACCGGGTCACCGCTCCCGTCGAAACCTGGGCCGAAGAACGGGCCGGGGTTGGTGAAAACGTGGTAGAGGCGAGCTCCGACAATACCAAAGAGCAACGCCCAGATGCCGATGTCGAAGACCGCGCCCTCGGCGCCGTCACGTTTCTTCCAGCGCCTATTACCCAGCCAGAACGCCAGAATGGCGCCCAGGATGATGCACAGAGCGTATGCACGGATCTCGAGGGGTCCTAGCGTGAAGCCGTCCCAGCCGGGGGCCGGGATAGCTGCCAGTGTCTCCCAGGTGCTGATAGTCGACAACATCGGTTCCTACGATTCGTTAGTTGCGAGCAGTACCGGTTGCTAGTTTAGCGGCAAGTTCTCCCACTGCTACAGGACCGTGATCGCGTAAAGCACTCACCAGGGCCGTGCCAACGATCGCGCCATCAGCGTAACGACCAATCTGCTGGATGTGCTCAGGCTGTGAGATCCCCAGCCCCACGCACACCCGCGGTGCCCCCGCCCGGTGCGCACGATCCACCACGCGCTGGGCAGCTTCCGAGACGTGTTGACGGGCTCCGGTCACACCCATGACCGAGACGGCATAAACGAAACCACGGCTGGAGTTCACGACCAGCTCGACACGTTCATCCGAGGACGACGGTGCGGTGAGGAAGATACGGTCCAGCTCGTACCGGTCACTGGCTGTGAACCATTCATCAGCTTCTTCGGGCACCAGATCAGGGGTGACCAGTCCGGCTCCGCCGGCTTCGGCCAGCCGACGGGCAAACTCGGTGACCCCCAGGCGTGACACCAGGTTCCAGTAGGTCATCACCACCACGGCCGCATCGGTAGCTGCGGTGACGTCGTTGACGAGCTGGAAAACCTGATCAGTATGAAAACCGTTGTTCAGGGCGTGGGCGGTGGCCTTCTGGATGACTTCCCCGTCCATGACCGGATCCGAGTAAGGCAAGCCAATCTCGATAATGTCAGCGCCGTTGCGTCCCAGCTCGATGGCGGCCTGAATGGAGTCCTGCAGTGTGGGGAATCCGGCCGGCAGGTAACCGATGAACGCGGTACGCCCGGCTTGGCGGGCAGCTTCGATTTTCTCGGTGCACCGGGAGCGAATCTGATTCCGTGTCATCTGTGCTGTGTCTCCTCGGTATCGGTGCTGTCATCCAACAGGTTGAGATACTCCGCGGCGGTCGTGACGTCTTTATCGCCCCGTCCGGAGAGATTGACCAGGATGATCTTCTGCTCGGATGCGGGGGTGGATGCAGAGACGAGACCCTGATCGTGCCACCGCTGGGCAAGTTTGATGGCACCGGCGACCGCATGTGCTGATTCCAGGGCGGGCATGATCCCCTCACGACGGGAGAGTTTTAAAAAGGCCTGCATGCACTCATCGTCATTGATGGGCTCGTAGTGGGCTCGCCCGGTGCCGTTCAAGTAGGAGTGTTCCGGGCCCACGCCCGGGTAGTCCAGACCGGCCGAAATGGAGTGAGTTTCCAGGGTTTGGCCGTCGCGGTCCTGCATCAGGTAGGACTTCGCTCCGTGCAGGATGCCCACGTCGCCAACGGTGATGGGAGCCGAGTGCTTACCGGTCTCCACGCCGTGTCCGCCGGCCTCAAAACCGTAGAGTTCTACCTTGGGGTCGTCGAGGAATCCGTGGAAGATGCCGATGGCGTTCGATCCACCACCCACACAGGCGGTGACCGCATCCGGTAGCCGGCCGGTGGCATCCAGGATTTGTTGCCGTGCTTCCTCGCCGATGACCCGGTGGAAGTAGTGCACCATGGCCGGGAACGGGTGTGGCCCGGTCACAGTACCCATCAGATAGTGTGTGGTGTCGACACTGGCCACCCAGTCGCGCAGAGTTTCATTGATCGCGTCTTTGAGTGTGCGGGAGCCAACGGTTACCGGCACCACCGTGGCCCCCAACATGTGCATACGGGCTACGTTCAGGGCCTGGCGACGGGTGTCTTCCTCCCCCATGTAGACGGTGCATTCCATCCCGAACAACGCGGCGGCGGTGGCGGTGGCCACCCCGTGTTGGCCAGCTCCGGTTTCGGCAATCAACCGGGTTTTACCCATCTTCTGGGCCAGGAGCGCCTGACCGATCACGTTATTGATCTTGTGGGAGCCGGTGTGGTTGAGGTCCTCACGCTTGAGAAACACCCGCACCCCGGGCAGATCCTTGGCAAAGCGCGTCACTTCGGTGAGCAACGAGGGCCGGTTGATGTAGTTGGCGTAGAGATCTGCCAGCTCCGCGGTGAACTCAGGGTCCTCACGGGCGGCGTTAAAGGCCTCGGTGAGTTCGTCCAGAGCTGCAATCAACGATTCCGGCATCCAGCGTCCGCCGAAAGGCCCGAAATAGGGACCCTGTTCTTCCCGGTATGGTCCCTGTGGTCCGGTCAGGGACCCCGGTGCGATGTGGTGATCGGCAGTTGTCATACACGTTCTTCTTTCGGGATTATTCTTCACGTGACCGGCACCATTGACTGCGAGCTATCCAACAGCGCTCAGTCACGAATCGGTCCTCTCGCCAGAGACACTGGTGGCACGGAAGTCACGGATCGCATCTGCGGGGGTACCGTGTTTGACCAGCGCTTCCCCTACCAGCACCGCATCGGCTCCGTGGCGGGCATAGTCGGCCACATGCTCGGGGCCAGTCACCCCGGACTCGGCCACCCGAACGACGTGTTCGGGCAGGTGTTGCGCCAGCTCAGCGTAGTGGGTGCGATTGACCTCAAGAGTTTTCAAATTACGGACGTTGAGACCGACGATCTTGGGTGCGATATCGTAGGCACGCTGAATCTCATCGACCGTGTGGGTCTCAACCAGCGCGTTCATTCCCAGTTCATGGGTGAGGTCAATGAAGTCTTTCAGTTGCGCATCGTCGAGCGCCGCCACAATGAGCAGGATGAGATCAGCCCCGTGTGCCCGCGCTTCATAGATTTGGTACTCGTCAACGGTGAAGTCTTTGCGCAACACCGGAACATCCACCGCCGCTCGAACCGCGTCCAGGTCAGCCAGTGAACCACGAAAGCGACGCTGTTCGGTCAGCACCGAGATCACCGCGGCACCCCCATTCTGATACCGGGTTGCCAGCTCAGCGACAGCCGGAATCTCAGCCAGGGACCCGGCAGACGGTGAAGCTCGCTTGATTTCAGCGATGATCCGGACGCCAGTGGGGTCGTTGCGACCGTTGACCAGGGCTTGATGGGCGTCGCGAGCAGCCGGTACAGACACAGCATCGCGTTGGATTTGAGCGCGGGAGACGGCACGGATGCGGTCATCGATGTCCTCGCGCACCCCGCGGATGATCTCATCCAGAACGGTACCGGTACCACCCATAGCGACTGCGATCCTTAGTGGGAGCTATTGGTTTTGGAGCCACCGACTCCATAACCCATTTGACGCATCACGAAGCCAACAATCAGTCCGGCCACGGCAATGACGCCACCTACCCAGATCAACCAGATCTGTCCGGCCAGTAGCGCCACAGCACCCACAACCGAACCGATCAGGACCAGCACCACCAGGGCCCATGCAGCCGGGGAGTTTCCGTGTTCAACGGGGGCGGCATGGGTGGGATCGTTGAGAATGCGACCGTGATCGTCAATGATGATCTTCTCATCGGTGGGCTGAGACATCGATGCTCCTTTATGCACTGATCAAAGATGGGTGATGATTCTCTATTCTGCCACTAATCGGAACAGATGCCATCAGCACACGTCGTTGTTTACGTCTGAGTTGGCAGTCTGGCCCGGCGCTGATGGATGCCCGTCAGGTGGGATCCTGGCCACGGGAAAGTTCATCCCAGGCATCAATTTCAGCTGTGCGGGACGGTTGGGGCGAGGACAACCTGCCACTGGTTCCAGACTCCGGTTGCACGGTAGTCGTAGCTTTTTCATATTTGCGGGAACTGGACAGTGACCAATGGCGTCCGACCACCAACACAACTACCCCGAGCAGGGCTAACCCCATTCCCACGATCAAACAAATCCAACCTGCCGCCGTCACCTGCACCGGGCCGGGGTCTTGAGCCAGCCCGGTGTATTCAGCCACGGCGGGTTGAATGGACCCGACGGGATCGGCAAGGACCAACCCGCAGGCCCAGGCCAGCATAGCGCCCACCAGGATCAGCAGCACACCGATCACCCAGCGTCCCACCGTGCGCACGATAGTCAGCGCGATTGCGGCGGCCAGGGCGACCAAGGCCATGGCCGTAGTCACCGGTGAGACGTCTTGACCGCTGACGGTGATCTCGGCGTCAAGCGTTTGGGGAATCTCGGTGGCACGTACCCAGGTTTGAGTGGCACAGATCAAGGCCACCGCACCGAGGGCGAGCACTAGCAACACGGTATTGCGACGAGAAAAGATCTTCGCGAGCATTACTGTTCCTCATCACGGTTATCGTCTCGGTAGTGACGGAGTTGTTCAGCGGCAAACAGGGCCCGCAACGGTGCCGAAGCTTTGGCCACGGTTTCTGCTGCTTCGGCGGCTGGGACCGAGTCGGCGACGATTCCGGCGCCGGCCTGGACGTAGGCGACCCCGTCTTTGAGCAACACGGTGCGAATGGCGATGGCCATGTCCATATTGCCGGCAAAGTCGATATAGCCGACCACACCCCCATAGGGCCCGCGAGCTTGGGGTTCCCATGCGTCGAGCAGTTGCAAGGCGCGGGGTTTAGGAGAGCCCGACAGGGTGCCAGCGGGGAAGGCAGCCGCCAGCACGTCCAGCGCGGATACGCTGGGTTCCAGGGTGCCCGAGACGTGGGAGACCAGATGCATCACATGGCTGAACCGTTCAATCTCCATGAATTGTCCGACCTGTACACTGCCGGGTCGGCAGACTTTGGACAGGTCATTGCGAGACAGGTCTACTAACATCAGGTGTTCGGAGCGTTCTTTTTCATCGGCCAAAAGTTCCTCGGCCAGTCGGTGGTCCTCGTCGAGGCTTGTGCCACGAGGTCGGGAGCCGGCGATGGGGTGGGTAACCACTTGGCCGTCATTGACGGTGACCAGCGCTTCCGGAGAGGCACCAACGAGCTGGAATTGGCCGCTACCGTCGGGACGGTCAAAGGTGTAGAGGAACATATACGGGCTGGGGTTCATGGCCCGTAGGGCACGGTAGACCTGAAGGCCCGAGACCTGGGTTTCGGTAGTAAACCGGCGCGAGACCACGATTTGGAAGACTTCGCCGTCAGCGATAGCTTCCTGTGCCTCGGCGACGGTGGCGAGAAATTCGGATTCATCCCAGGAATGTTTAACCCGTTCAAACGTGTCGACGCCCTGCCAGCCGGCTGGGGCGACACTCACCGGTTCGGCAGCGGGTGCACTGATCAGCTGAGCCATGTTCCGGACCCGCGACACGGCGTGCTGGTAGGCCTCATCGGTTCCGTGATGGAGCCCGGTGGGATCGATCGCGTTGGCCACTAAGGTCACGGTGCCATCAACGTGATCGTGGATGGCGACATCGGACATGAGGTTCATCGCCAACTCAGGTAACTGCAGATCATCGACCGGTGGATTCGGTAGGTGCTCCCAGTGCCTGACGGTTTCCCACCCGAGGTATCCCACCATGCCCGACAGTAAGTATGGCACCTCAGTGCCAAGATCGGCACGGACATCGGAGGTCAGCTGATCCAGGGTGGTGGCCAGCACGTCCAGCGCGGTGCCCTGGGTGGGCAGTCCGGCCGGGGGTTGTCCTTGCCAATGGGCCTGGCCGTTGCGTTCGGTCAAGGTGGCTGAACTGGCGGCACCGATAAACGAGTACCGTGACCATACTCCGCCTTGAGCAGCAGATTCCAGCAGGAAGGTGCCCGCACGGTCTTCAGCCAAACGTTGGTAGAGCCCGACCGGTGTCACCCCGTCAGCCAACACCGTCATGGTAACTGGGATCACCCGGTGGCGCTGGGCCAGGGCATGGAACTCCTCAGGGCTGGGACTGATGACGCCCACATCGCGCATGGGGGTCTCCTTAAGGTTTAGGTTCGGTCGGGTCGGGTTTCGGGGCAGGGGTGATGATCACAACGACGTGACCGGACATTAGTGTTGGATCACCGGGATTTCCCGGTCAGTAAAGCAACTGGTGGTGCCGGTGTGGCAGGCTGGTCCGGTTTGGTGAACTTTCAGGAGCACCGTATCGGCATCACAGTCCAAGGAGACGGAAACCACCTGCTGGATGTGCCCTGAGGTCTCGCCTTTGCACCAGTATTCCCCGCGCGAGCGGGACCAGTACCAGGCCCGTCCGGTGGTCAGCGTCCGATGGAGTGCTTCATCGTCCATATATCCCAGCATCAACACCTGGTCGGTATCAGCGGACTGGACGATGGCCGGAATCAATCCCTGGTCATTATGCTTCAGCCGAGCGGCGAGTTCCGGGTCGAGTCCACCGGTGTGAGCGCGGTCTGGTGCGTGGTTGGGAGCATTCATGATTCTTCTAGTCTAAAACGGCTTGTCCACTATCGAGTTCACATCAGACATGCTAGGTTCCAAGTGTGACGGAAAAAGGGTCTGGTGCCCTGGCAGGGGCGGATGATTTTGTAGCGGCATCCCGCGATGCCCTGGTCTCGGCGCTCCTGGCGGCCGGACCTGATCAGCCGACCCTGTGCGAGGGCTGGCAGACCCAGCATTTGGTTGCTCATTTGCACCTGCGAGAGTCATCCCCCCTGGCTGCTGGATTGCTGTTTGCCCCGCTGTCGGAGAAGCTCCATGAGCGCACCATGGAGTTGGGTGACCAGTGCACGTCGGTGGCCGAGTATCATCGCCTCGTCGAACAATTTGCTCGGGGCCCGAAACCGGGACAGAAGCCCTCAACCGCGCGTAAAGTCGCCACCACGTTCCGTCGCACCTTCGCGGGAAAACGACTCGCTGAGGTTTCCAATCTCCTGGAATTCTTCGTTCACACCGAAGATATTCGACGCGCCCAAAACCGATGGGCACCACGCAAGCTCGCGCAGGACTATGCTTCAGCACTTTTTGAACAACTCAGCCACACCGCCAAGTGGCAGTATAAGAAGTCCTCGGTGGGAGTCGCCCTGGTGCGTTCCAACGGTGAGCGTATTGTGGCCAAGAATGGATCGGAGTTTACCTACATCACCGGACCGGCCGGTGAATTGGTGATGCACGCTTTTGGTCGTACCGACCACGCTTTGGTACTGATCGACCAGGCCTAGACCTCATTCACCCTCGCACACGGAGTGAAATCACTGGCCTGAGCACCGAACCGGGAAACCGGCCTGTCGTATCTGCTCCTTGACCCGAGCAATCATTTCGTGGGGCCCGAAGTGGAAGAGCGAGGCGGCCAAGACTGCATCGGCGCCGGCCTGAACGGCCGGAGGGAAATCCTCGGGTTTACCCGCGCCACCGGAAGCAATCAGGGGCACGCTGGCATGGGGACGAACCGCCTGGATCATCTCTAGGTCAAAACCTTGCTGAGTCCCGTCGGCATCAATAGAGTTCAACAGGATTTCGCCCACCCCGCGGTCGCAGGCCTCGCGCACCCACTCCACAGCGTCGATCCCGGTGCCGCGTTGACCACCGTGGGTGGTGACCTCAAAGCCAGAGAGCACCTGCGGGTCACTGGTTCGACGAGCATCAACCGAGAGCACAAGCACCTGGTTGCCAAACCGTTGAGCGATCTCGTTGATCAGTAGCGGACGTGTCACGGCCGCGGAGTTCACGGAGGTTTTATCGGCACCGTGCCGCAATAGCCGGTCGACATCGTCAGTACTGCGCACCCCACCTCCAACCGTGAGCGGGATAAACACCTGCTGGGCTGTTTGTTGCACCACCTCGTAAGTGGTCTCCCGGTCGGCGGTAGTCGCCGTCACGTCGAGGAACGTCATCTCATCAGCCCCAGCTGTGTTATACCGGGTGGCCAGCTCTACTGGGTCCCCGGCGTCACGCAGGTCGGTGAAATTCACTCCTTTCACCACGCGACCGTCATTGACGTCCAGGCAGGGAATAATACGGATAGCGACTGACATTGACGAAGCAGTTCCTTGTCGTAGTTCGGGGACAGCAGGGACGTGGTGCGCGTGGGGTCGGCGCCGGTCTAGAGCCGAATAGCGTGAATGGCCGAGGCCAGGATGGCCCGAGCCTTCAGCTGGTACAGCTCGTCCATGATCTTATTCATGTCCTTTTTCAACACCATGGAGCGCACCGCGACCCAGTTGTCATCGGCCAGCGAGGAGATGGTCGGCGATTCCAGGCCCGGGGTGACAGTGAGTGCCTGATTCAGATGTTCCCGACGGATGTCGTAGTCAATCATCACGTAGCGACGGGCGACCAACACAGACTTCAGACGGCGGATCAGCACATCCAGACCAGTGGGGTGTTGGCCCGTGCGAGTGATCAGGATGGCCTCGGAGTGCATAATGGGGTCACCGATGACCTCCATTCCTGCTGCTTTGAGAGTGCTACCGGTCTCGACCACGTCAGCGATCGCATCGGCCACGCCCAGAGATACTGAAGATTCCACGGCACCATCTAGGTGAACGATACGGCCAGGGGTGATCTCCAACGTATCCAGGTAGTCAGCAAGCAACCCGTCGTAGCTGGTTGCAATACGTTTACCGGCCAGCTCCTGAACGTTCGTGAAGTGCCCGTGAGGTGCTGCGAACCGGAAAGTCGACTCGGCGAAACCCAAGGCCATGATCTCCTCGGCGGTATCGCTGACCTGTGCATCGACGAAAAGGTCACGACCGGTCAATCCGATGTCCAGGCTACCGTCGGCCACATAGACGGCGATATCGCGTGGGCGGAGATAGAAGAACTCGACCTGATTGTCGTTGTCGACCATGACGAGTTCTTTACGGTCTCGACGTTGCCGGTAGCCAGCTTCGAGAAAGATGGCTTGGGCTGCTTCGGATAGGGAGCCTTTATTCGGCACAGCGACGCGCAACATGGGTGTGTTTTCTCCTTGGTGTAGTCCCGAGATGACTTAGAGGTGCCGGTAGATATCCTCGAGCGTGAGGCCTTTGGCGATCATCATCACTTGGAGGTGATAGAGCAACTGCGACATTTCCTCAGCGGCTTCGGCATCGGTTTCATATTCTGAAGCCATCCATACCTCGGCAGCTTCTTCGACGATTTTCTTGCCGATAAAATGTACCCCCCGGTCCAGTTCAGCAACGGTGCCGGAGCCTTCTGGACGGCTGTGGGCTTTCTCAGTGAGTTCGGCAAAGAGTTCTTCGAAGGATTTCACCCCTTCAGACTACCTGGCTTTCCTCGCTTGTGAGTTAGCGCTCACCCGATGCGTCAGAATGAGACCCGGGTTGCAGAGTGGGGTCCGGCATGCGAGTTTCTATTTCGGGCTTCTCGTGGGCTCTGGCGTGGGCCCAGACAAAGAATCCTGCCAACGTAAACGCACCGTAGAAGATGTACATCGATCCGGTTGCGTAATACCCGGCCGAAAACAGCAGGGGCACCCCGACGATATCGACCGCGACCCAGATCAGCCAGAATTCAACCCACCCTTTGGCCATTCCCCAGGTCGCTAACAGCGAGCCGACAAATGTCCAGGTGTCTGCCCAGACCGGTTCATAGGATCCCAAGAGCCTAAACAGGGGTGTGATGGCGGCGGTGCCTCCCACCAGGGCAATAATTAATCCCAGACGCACCGGCCAGGAAGCCCACTGTGGGGTAATCGCCGTGGATTCTGAGTCGTCTCGTCCTGCTTCACGTTCTTTCTTCGATCGCTGCCATTGCACCCATCCGTAGATCGACACCACGATGAACATGATTTGGCGACCGGCCTGACCGAGTAGATTAACCGCGTCTTCCCCACCGAAAACACCTGCAAGAAAGACGGTCAGTAGCAACATATTGCCGATGATGCCCACCGGCCACGCCCACACCCGACGGACCATACCACCCAGCGCAGAGGCCAGACCGAACAGGTTCCCCACGACCTCACGGACCAGTAGACCTCCACCGGCAACCGGGATCGTCCAGTCGAAAACGTCGATGAACCAATCCATACCAGTCAGCTCGCTGTGCTCCGCGATGGGGTCTGAGGGCATCGGTGGCCTCGGGCAGCTAGGATGCGTAGCTGATCAATGGCTTCGCTTGCATCCTCGGCCCCGTAAACCGCCGAACCAGCCACGAACGTGTCGGCGCCTGCTGCTGCCGCACGTTCAATGGTCTCCGCATTAATCCCCCCGTCGACTTGCAGGGCCACCGGTAGTTCTGCCGCACTGATCGCCTGGCGGGCCCGGCGAATTTTCGGCAGGACCATCTCGAGGAATGCTTGGCCGGAAAAGCCCGGCTCGACAGTCATCAATAACAGCATGTCGAGTTCTCCCAGCATGTCCAGGTACGGCTCTATGGGGGTGGCTGGTTTCAACGCCATCGAGGCCCGTGTACCGGTCGCACGTAACTGCTGTGCTAAGCGAATCGGGGCCGCTGAGGCTTCGGCATGAAAGGTTACTGACTCCGCGCCTGCCTCGGCGTAGGCTGGGGCCCATCGGTCGGGGTCTTCGATCATCAAGTGGATATCGAGTCCTAGATTCGTGGCCCGACGAATTGCCTGGACCACCGGCAAGCCGATGGTCAGGTTGGGAACAAAATGATTGTCCATCACGTCGACGTGCACCGCATCAGCAGTGGGTATTTTCTGCAGTTCCTCGCCGAGCCGAGCAAAGTCGGCCGAGAGAATAGAGGGATGAATCTGCGGTATTGTCACGGTGCTCTCTCTGATGTGTCGGGTGCGGATGAGGTGAAGTGTGATGGTGGAGGCGGGAAACTCTTAGCCTAGTCAGGCCCGTCGGTTTTGGCCATCAACGCAATGAACATGGCATCGGTGTGATGCAGGTGTGGCCACAGCTGGGCGGTTGCCGGTTGTCCTTCGGCACTGGGAGTCAGACTGGTTCGCTCCAACCGGTCGGTGGCGGCCCGCAGAACCGCTGCCGGCGTATCGACCAGTCGCAACTCAGGGTGGCGCTGGAGTAAGTCCTGGACTTGGAGCTGAGTTTCCACCTGATGGGGAGAACAGGTGACATACCCCAGGTATCCCCCCGGCTCGAGCAACTCCACGGCCGCATCAGCCAGTTGCCGTTGCAACTGAGAAAGCACCGCCAAATCTTGCGTGGTGCGACGCCACCGCGACTCCGGACGGCGGCGTAGAGCACCCAGCCCCGTACAGGGTGCATCGAGCATAATGCGGTCAAAGGTTTCGGGTGCTCCGTGTTGTGCCAGTCCGTCGGTGAGTTCCCGACCGTCGTAGGTGACCAGCTCCCAGACCGAGCCTTCCACCGGTGCCAGAGCCTGGCCCACCAGGCGCGATCGATGCTCGGAGACTTCATTGGCCACCAGGTGCGCACCGGCGCGTTGGGCTTCTGCCGCCAACAGCGCGGCTTTACCGCCCGGACCGGCGCACATGTCTAACCATCGTTCGCACTCCCCGACCGGGGCAACCTCGACCAGGGCGCGGGCAGCCAATTGGGAGCCGACGTCCTGGATCCGCACAGCTCCGGTAGCCACACCGGGGATCTTGCCGGCGTCGCCACCGGAAAAAGTGGCCGCATCCGGGGCCAAGCTTGAGGGTTCCGCGCCGTGATCCAATACTGGCTGAAGTTCTCCGATTCCCGGAAGTGCCACGAGATTCACATCGGGGGCCAGATTATCGGCCTCCAAGAGTTGCACCAGCTCACCGGCGGATCGGCCGTGGGTCACCAAAGCTTGTTTCAACGCACGAACAATCCAGCGTGGGTGCCCATACCGGATGGCCAGATCATCGTCACCGTCACCGGGCGCCAACTTTTCCAGCCACTCATCGAAGGTGGCGTGCGATACCTTGCGTAGCACCGCGTTAACCAATCCGGACGGTCCGGCACCAATCTGGTCTCGCACCAGGGCCACTGTGGAGTCCAGCGCGGCGTGGGTGGGGACCCGCATATGCATAAGTTGGTGAGTTCCCAAACGCAACACGTCGAGCACTTCGGGATCAAGCTTGTCCAATTCCCGGTCCACACACTCGGCCAGAATCGCATCGTAGCTACCCTGCCAACGCAGGCTACCGTAGGTCAGCTCTGTAGCGAACCCGGCGTCACGTTTGTTCAGCCGGTTGCGCCGAATGTACTGCGGTAGCACCAAGTTTGCGTAGGCATCATCGGCCGAAACAGCACGTACCACCTGGTAAGCGGTTAGCCGCGCCGGATCTGCGGTGCGGTTGCGGTGCGAGGGCGCCTGGGAGGAATACTGCCGTTTCTTGCCCGAGGCACCACGGTTGCGAGTTCGTCCCTGCCGGTTTCGACGTTCACGACGTGGTTCAGCAGCCGAGTTGTCTTGGTATGCAGTGTTCATCGTCTCTGATCTGTCTTCCCTGTGCTGGCCACGAATAGATCGGGGGCGGTCGCGGTAGTCAGGAGTCTGACCGGTGCGTTCTGACCGCGAGCCCAATTAATGGCGGGCATCATTTTCTTCCCGGCCGGCTGGATTGCGGTAATTTCGACGCTTCCCTCCGCACAACTCAGCACGACGCGCTTGCCTCGCACGCTGAGGGTACCGGCCTGGGATGCAGTCGGCTCCTCCGGGGTGACTTGACGTGCGCCGCCGAGCTTGACTCGCACTGCTTGAGCCGTGGGGTCTTCGTCACCGCCGTCTGCCGTCGGACCGAGGTTGTCGGTGACCAGCATCCCCCAAGCGCCCGGCTCCGGGGTGGTGCCGTTAATCCGGGCGAGCACGCGCTCAGCCGGCTGGTTAGCATCAATCAAACCATCGACGCCCGAGAGCTTGGGGGCGTAACTAGAGTCCCCGGTCTGTGCTCGTGGCGTCACCGTTCCGGCCGAGATCGTCTCCACGGTGTGTGCGAGAAGCTCTCCTCCGCGTGTTGCCATGTCTTCCAGCACTGCACCTGCGGTTTGCTCCGGGTCGATGGTGTAGTTTTGTCTGGCCCACACGGCTCCGGAATCGAGCCCTTCATCGAGCTGAAATACCGTCATTCCCGTGTGGTACCGACCGTCAATCATGGCCTGTTGAACCGGGGCCGCGCCACGGTACTCGGGCAAGAGCGAAAAGTGTAGATTGATCCAGCCCAGACGAAGATGCGCCAACACGTCTGCCGGTAGCAGCGCCCCGTAGGCAACCACAACACCCAGATCGGGTTGGAGCTCATCGAGCTGGGGCAGCACGGATTGGCCGTGGACACCACTGAGCCGGTTGGCTTTGATGACCGGTAGCCGGTGGTGCGTGGCATAATCAGCCACCGGTGAGGCCGTGAGTTTCTTGCGTCGTCCAGTGGGGGCGTCCTGACGGGTCAAAACGCCAACGATCTCCACGTCAGTGCTGATCGTAGCCCGCAGGGATTCCAGCGCGGTCACCGCGGGCTGCGGGGTGCCGGCAAACAGTATGCGCATCCTAGCCTCGTTTTCCTCCGGGGGTATGTTGCTTCAGGCTCGGGGCCAAGTGCAGGCCGGCGGAGTGACCCTCGCGCATAAACGCCGAGCCGATCTGCTCGGCCCGTTGATGCTGGGTCTGGGCGGTGTCAGCCTTGAACTGTTTGGTATTCATCGCCCGGCGCGCCTGATGCCGTTGTTCGCCCTGCAGACGATCCACAAACAGGTGACCGGTCAGATGATCGGTTTCGTGCTGAAGCATCCGCGCGAACAAGCCGTGCCCGTGGTAGGTCACTGCCTGGCCTTCAGTATTGAGTCCGGTTACTGTCGCTTCTGCGCGCCGGGGTGGCGCGTAGAACAGTCCCGGTACCGACAGGCAACCTTCCGACGGCTCGTACAATACGTCACCGCTGACCTCGAGGACAGGATTGATGACGTGACCTTGCCGACCCTCCACGTCGAAGACGAATAACGATTGGCTGACCCCGACCTGGGGGCCGGCTAACCCGACACCATCGACCGCCTGCATCGTTTCCATCATGTCTGTGATCAAACGTCGTAGTTTGTCGGTTCCGAAACGAGCCGAATCAACCTCTCGGCAGGTAGTCTTCAGGACCGGGTCTGGTACCGTGCGTAAAGCTAAAACAGTCACCAGGCCACCCTATCCCGATCTGGGCGCACGGCCTAGCGCGCCCTCGCCGGCGGGGCAATGGGTCGTAGCGCAGGAGGAGTGTTCTCCACCACGCGGGCGTACTCCCAGGCTTGACGCAGTGACCAGAATTTGCGCCAGTGATCGGCCAGCACCTCGGGGCGGGCTTGATAGGCCACTGCTTCGGTTTCGCCCAGGGCCACCGCCAACAGCACCGCGTCATGCCCAAATTCCCAGGGCACCCAGCTACCCTGGTCGGCATCACGTAAGGATTCTTCGGCTTTCATGCCGGCGGTCAATTGCATGACCACTTTTTCATCCAGTGGCTTCACCCGCCCATCACGGGTCGTGCCTTTGGTTTTGTAGTCAATCAAGCAGATCCGGCCACCAATTTCGGCCACCAGATCCAACGTCCCGGCATAACCGACCGTGTGATTCCACACCGTGACTTCAGCGGCCAGAGCGCGGACCTGATAGTTTTCCCACCACTCATCGAACCGGTCCGCGAAAGCAGTCTCTGCGTGCTCGACCAGCAGTTGACGAGCCTGTGGCACCTGATGAGATTGACCCAGCTGTGCGCGGGCCACCTGTTCTGCATAGTAGTGCACCCGGTCACCACGTTCGGCTGCCTGGTCGCGGTACTGGCTGGCGGCCTCATTGGCGTGTCGAGCGAGCGCTTTGAGTTTGGGCCCGGAGCCAAGCGCCTGTGGCAATCGGGTATCTGTGATCAGTGCCTGGGTGGCCATATAGCTGGCCCAACCGGTCAGGTCAGCTGGCTGTTGCGCAATGACCGTGGTGATGGACGGAACTTGGGGAGCATCCCGGGTACTTCGGGCATACATACGTCCGGCAGGTGTTTGATGCGCCAACAGGGGTTGAGTCATAGTCACCATTGTCGCCGATGACCACCGACAGCTCCAGATTGAGTCGTGACGATCGCGCCCTGGTGCAGTGGTGCCCATGAGCGCTTGATCACACGACACTCACGCGTCCTTTCTCGGTCTGCCGCATCATTGCGGGCTCACGGTGGCATACGAAGGTGTCTGTTGGGGGCTAAACACCGCAGGATCCCGCTCACGACACACCGCCACTGGTGCTCGATTGGACGAATCGTGAGTTTGTGTAATAGAGTTTCAACTCGTTGGAAATCGCCCCCGGGGCTCCGGACGCGGTTTTCTGATGCGGATGTAGCTCAGCTGGCTAGAGCACCACCTTGCCAAGGTGGGGGTCGCGAGTTCGAATCTCGTCATCCGCTCGCAGAACAAGCACCCTGGTGGGGTGGCCGAGTGGTGAGGCAGCGGCCTGCAAAGCCGTCTACGCGGGTTCGACTCCCGTCCCCACCTCAGATGCTCCCCCGGACAGGGTGGTAACCCAGTAGTATGGGGAGTGTTCAAGTTCTGATACTGTGGTCGATGGCCACGGCATCTGAGCGCGATTGGCGCAGTTGGTTAGCGCGCTTCCTCGACACGGAAGAGGTCACTGGTTCGAGTCCAGTATCGCGCACTGAACCGGTGCATGGTTCATGCGGATGTAGCTCAGCTGGCTAGAGCACCACCTTGCCAAGGTGGGGGTCGCGAGTTCGAATCTCGTCATCCGCTCCAACACCAGGCTGGTCACGCGAGATCGTGACCAGCCTGCTTTTGTCTCTGCAACCCCCGCCGGTGCCGAAACCGGGTCTACTTTGCTTCGGTTTGGCCGAGCACACCTTCCCGTGCTAACGCGGTCATGCGCGAGACCGTTCGGAAATATTTCTTCAGGTACCCGCCGTTCATCATCTCCTCGGTGAACAGCTGGTCGAATGGCACACCGGAGGCGATAACCGGAACGTCCTTATCGTAGAGTCTGTCGGCCAGCACCACGAACCGCAGGGCCATCGCCTGCTCGGTAATGGTCTCCACGTCGTGGAGCACCAGCACGTCGATATCCTTGACCAATTCGCGATAACGGGAGGGATGAACCTGTGAGAGGTTTTTCATCAACGCTGCGAAATCGTCGACCGCCACGACGTGGGCTTCGGGGAAGTTCTCCTGGGCCAGGTGTTCAATCTTGTCATCCTCCACCGGGTCGGGGGCTTCTTCCAGACCGCGGTGGCGGTAGTCTTCACCGTCAATGCGGACCACTTCAAATTGAGAGGACAATACCTGAATCTCCCGTTTGAAGTCTTGGGCAGCGAAGCGTCCTTCTCCGAGTGCACCTGGCAAAGTATTGGATGTAGCCGCCAGTTTCACCCCGGCATCGGCCAGCTCACGCATCAGACGCGACATCAGCACGGTATCGCCGGGATCATCGAGTTCGAACTCGTCGATGCACACCAGTGAGTACTGTTTGAGCACCTCAACGGTTTTGCTAAAGGTTAGTGCCCCGACCAGGTTCGTGTACTCCACAAAGGTACCGAATGCTTTATGGTCGCCTCCGGCCGCATGCCACAGTGAGGCCAACAGGTGGGTTTTCCCTACACCGAAACCACCGTCAAGGTACAGGCCGGCAGGCTGGTTGTCCTTCTTCTTTTTCTTCCCAAATAAACCGAGGAACCCTCCGGAGGTGTTCGAACCGGAACCGGAGATGGACTCGGCGAATTTTTTCAGACGACTGACCGCTTCAGCCTGAGATGGATACCGATCATCAGGAATGTAAGTCTCGAACGACACCTCACCAAAGCGATAGGAGGGGTGGAATCCTGCCAGCAGTTGTTCGGCAGATACCTGGGGTTGACGTTCGGCCAAGCGGACAATCTCGGTCACGAGGAACAGGCCCTTCTGGTAGGAAACGATGATGAGAAGAAACCAGTGAAGTTTCCTGTCACGACACTACCCCGAAAACTTCTCGCCCCGATACATCTGCCAGAAGACATCCTGTTTCGTCCCGACGAGCGCACCTGCATCCTATGACTTTGTATGACGCAAACACCCCCGGGGCCCTGCCATCGACCATCGTCGAAGATTAGGGTTAAACCCACACAGTGACGTGAGTCAATGACCCCAACGGAAAGGTGCAACCACGATGAGCGAGACACAAAACACTCCCCCGGTCGAGTCCAGTGAATACGCCCACCCGGAAAAATTGGTCTCCACCGCGTGGGTTGCCCAGCACAAAGATGATCCCAACGTGGTGATCTTGGAGTCCAATGAAGACACGCTGTTGTACTCCACCGGCCACATCCCTGGCGCGGTCAAAATTGACTGGCACACCGAACTTAATGACCCGGTGACTCGTGACTTCGCGTCGCCAGAACAGTTCGCCGAGGTGGTCGGTTCCAAAGGGATCGACCGCGACACCACCGTGGTGTTCTACGGCGATAAGTCCAACTGGTGGGCTGCCTACGCACTGTGGGTATTCACGCTCTTCGGTCACCCAGACACTCGGTTGATGAATGGTGGACGGGATAAGTGGATTGCCGAAGGACGCGAAATCACCCAGGAGAAGCCTGATGTCAGCGCCGTCGAGTACCCGGTTGTGGACCGCGACGATACCACCAACCGTGCGGTACAATCCCAGGTGCTCAACCATATTGGCCATCGCCCCCTGATCGATGTGCGCTCCTTCGCTGAATACACCGGAGAGACCACCCACATGGCCGGCTACCCGCAAGAAGGAACCCTGCGCGGTGGACACATTCCTACCGCGCAGTCGGTGCCGTGGGCCTCGGCAGCCCGCGAGGATGGAACCTTCAAATCGGTCGAGGAACTTCGCGAGATCTACACCCAGCAGGCTGAACTCGGTGATACCGATGATGTGATTGCCTACTGCCGTATTGGTGAGCGTTCTTCCCACACCTGGTTCGTGCTGAAGTACCTACTCGGCTACGATTCGGTGCGGAACTACGACGGCTCCTGGACAGAGTGGGGTAACTCGGTGGGTGTGCCGATTGTAGAAGGCGAAGAACCCGGCACCGACCCACGGTCGCACTAGGTCAGATTCAGAACCGGATCTGGTCTGCTCAGCCCACAGTGATGGCACCTGTTGTCGTTAGGATGACAGGTGCCATCGGCGTAGAATGGAGCGGTGCCGGTGGCCCAGATCAGCGCCGGCAGGTCCTTCGTTGCTGAAAGGGTGTTATGACCGCAACCTATCCCGCCCCGCTACAGGAGATCATCGACGATTTTCAGGCCGTTCCCGAGGCAGACCGTCTGGAATTACTTTTTGAATTCTCCGAGGAGTTGCCGGAGGTTCCGGAAAAATACGCCGGGCACGAGGACGAGATGGAACAGGTTGTAGAGTGCCAGACCCCACTATTTTTGGCGGTTGAAACCGGTAAGGGAGAAGACCCCGAGGTGACTCTGGTGATTTCCGCGCCAGCGGAGGCACCCACGACCCGCGGTTTCGCCTCAGTGGTCCTTCAGGGGATTTCCGGTTTCAAAGCCTCCGAAATTCTGGCCGTGCCCGATGATATGGCCAGCCAGCTGGGTCTGACTAAGGCACTCACACCCTTGCGTTTGCGTGGCATGAGCGCGCTCTTGGGTCGCATCAAGCGTAATATCACCGAACAGCTCACCTAAAAGCCAACCTTGGTCTCCTCACGGTCTGTGGCAGTTGGTGCTTCTTAGTCCTTGCCACGCAAGTCACGGGTGCCGGGCAAACCGGAGGCCCCGCCACGGGTTGCCGTGAGGTGTTCTGCCAGGACATTTTCGGTAGCTTGCAACACCTCGGCAACAGATTCAGTCACGGAGGTCTGCGTCATGCCCGGGCGGGTATACAGCACGCGCGAGACCGTATCGGCGCTGAAGTTCGGGAAGACCTGGTCTAAGATGCCGGTCATGTTCATCAGCGCCAGCACCGGCCAGGTGGTGAGATCCACAGGCTCATTTTCAAATAACGCTCCGCGAAGCACCGTCACAATGTCGACGTTCTCGAACGCACCCCACTTCCGGTACCGGGTGCAGGGCCAAATGCCCAATATTTTTTTGTTGAGCTCTTCGACCATCTGCCGTTCTTCGAGCTGAGCCAACACCGCATCGAACAGCGCGGTACGACCGAACCGGTAGATCCACTGTTCGGCGTCCTGATTCTCAGGGGAATCCTCTAGGACCTGGGATATTCGCGCCAGCGGCGTGTCACTTCCAGAAAACTCTTCTGATTGGATGACCAGGTCCTGCGTGACAGTCAGCAGGCCACGGCGGGTAAGGTCCGCTAATTCAGCTCCGGCCAAGGCCAACGACACCATGTTTTTGGAAGCCAACAATTTTCCACGATCATCGATGCATAACAGCAAGAACATCTCGCCCAGGCTCAGGGGGTTCTGCGTGGATTCGTCCTCGGCAGGGGTGTAAGTAGTCATAGCGCCTCATTGTGAACGGTCAGCGGCATCGGTCTGGTGACCGGACTGCGACTGGTGGTGGTCAAATTCTTGGGTCGCCTCCGGCCAATCCTCGGCGATGAGCTCGCGCATTTCTGCCAGAGTCTGCGTCAGTGCTTTAGTCTGGGCGATAATGGGCATAAAGTTCCCGTCTCCGCCAAACCGCGGGACAATGTGCTGATGCAGGTGGGCCGCAATCCCGGCACCGCCGACCTTGCCCTGGTTCATCCCCAGGTTATACCCCTGGGCTCGTGAAACCCGTCGGAGCACGACCATGCCAATCTGGCTGAGACGTCCGAATTCGGCAGTCTCTTCGATGGTTAGGTCCGTGTAGTCAGGAACATGACGGTACGGACACACCAACAGGTGCCCGGGGTTATAGGGATAGAGGTTCATCAACACATAACAATGCTCACCCCGGGTGACAATCAAGGAGTCCTCATCGCTACGTGAGGGGCCAGCACAGAACGGACAGCTTGCTTCATCCTTGACTTGTCCCTGGCCACGCTTGACGTAGGCCATCCGGTGTGGGGTCCACAACCGATCGAGCCGGTCCGGGGTTCCCGGCAGCTCAAAGCCATCGGTCACCTCGGCGTCTTCTGGGTGAGGAGTCTGTTGGTTATCCGTCATGATTTAAACCTGCTCTTTAGTCTCCACCGCCTGCACAATGCGTTCAATGGCTTGATCGATCGGCACCCCGTTGTCCTGGGAACCGTCCCGATACCGGAAGGAGACCGCACCGGCTTCTTGGTCTTCTCCCCCGGCAATCAGCACGAAGGGAACTTTCTGCTTCGAGGCGGTGCGGATCTTCTTCGGGAATCGGTCGGTGGAATCATCCAATCGCACCCGAATACCGCGCTCGCGCAACCGTTGCACAATGGTGTCCAAGTAGTCATTGAATGCCTCCGCAACCGGGATGGCAATGACTTGTTCGGGAGCTAACCAGACGGGGAAAGCACCCGCGTAGTGTTCGGTGAGCACGCCAAGGAAGCGTTCAATCGAGCCGAACAGCGCGCGGTGGATCATCACCGGACGCTGCCGGGTGCCGTCGGCTGCCTGGTATTCCAGGTCGAAACGTTCCGGCAGATTGAAATCCAGCTGGATGGTCGACATCTGCCAGGTGCGTCCGATGGCATCGCGAGCCTGGACGGAGACCTTCGGTCCATAGAAGGCAGCCCCACCCGGATCGTCAACCAGTTCCAGACCGGAGTCGGTGGCCACTTCGGCCAGGGTGCGGGTGGCTTCTTCCCAAATCTCGTCCGATCCCACGAACTTCTCGGGGTCCTTAGTCGACAGTTCCAAATAGAAGTCGTCGAGCCCGTAGTCCTTCAGCAAGTCCAGCACAAACTTCAGGGTATTGGACAGCTCGTCTTTCATCTGTTCGCGGGTGCAGTAGATGTGCGCGTCATCCTGTGTCATCCCGCGCACGCGGGTCAGACCGTGCACGACACCGGATTTCTCATAGCGATAGACCGACCCGAACTCAAATAACCGCAACGGCAGTTCACGATAGGACCGGCCACGAGAGGCAAAGATCAAGTTGTGCATCGGGCAGTTCATCGGCTTCAGGTAGTAGTTTTGGCCCTGGCGAGTGACGTCGCCGGTCTCTGGGTCCCGCTCTTCATCGACATGCATCGGCGGGAACATCCCCTCGGCATACCAGTCCAGGTGGCCGGACACTTCATACAGGTGCTGTTTGGTGATATGCGGGGTATAGACGAACTCGTAGCCGGCTTCTTCGTGGCGGGTCCGAGAATAGTCTTCCATTTCCTTACGAATAATTCCGCCCTTGGGGTGGAAGACCGGAAGACCGGAACCGAGCTCATCGGGGAAAGAGAACAGGTCTAGTTCGGCACCGAGTTTACGATGGTCACGACGCTCGGCTTCAGCCACGCGTTCCTGGTAGGCTTTCAGATCCTGTTTGGTCGGCCAAGCGGTACCGTAGATGCGTTGTAGCTGCTTATTCTTCTCATTCCCCAGCCAGTACGCGCCAGCGGCGCGGGTCAGGGCGAAAGCATTGGAGATCAGCTTGGTGGTCGGCACATGCGGTCCACGGCAGAGATCTTTCCAGACGGTTTCACCATGGTGATCGATGTTGTCGTAGATGGTGATTTCGCCGGCGCCAATCTCTACTGAGGCGCCTTCGCCGGTGGTATCGGCTTCGTGCTGTTTGTCGAGCAACTGGAGTTTATAGGGCTCGTGAGCCAGCTCTTCGCGGGCTTGCGCTTCGGTGACTTCACGGCGACGGAAATGCTGAGTCTGGTTGACAATTTTCAGCATTTTCTTTTCCAGAGCCTTCAGGTTTTCTGGGGTAAAAGGTTCCTCGACGTCAAAATCGTAGTAGAACCCGTCGGTAATGTAGGGGCCAATACCCAGCTTTGCATTGGGATACAGCTCTTGAACGGCCTGGGCCAGCACGTGTGCGGTCGAGTGACGCAATACCTCGAGACCTTCAGGGTCGGTGATGTCCACAGCCACCACGTCGGCACCATCGGGAATGGTGCGGGACAGGTCCTGCAATGCGCCATTGACTTTCATGACCACCGTGGTTTTTTGATCGACGAAGAGTTCGGTACCGGTTGTCTCTGCGCCCACCGCACGTTGTTCGCCATCAACGGTGATCGTGATTTGGTTCATTTCGGCCACAGGCCTGTTCCTCCTTGATGTCAGGTTGAGCTTTTGATGGCATACGGGACCACCAAACAACCACAGCACATTCTACGCCTGACCCCGGGTTCTCCCCTATTTCGCTGAGTGTTGTCAGTCATGGGCGAGGTCAATCACCACGCGACTGGGATTTTCGAGAACCTGCACGCGGTACTGACGTTGTTGGTCCACGCCAATGTAATAGGTCGAGGTGGCCTCCCAGGGTAAGTAGGTCACCACATCTTGGGCCACTTGGGCATCCAGGGAGGTCACCCGATGCCCGTTCTGTAGCGCCTGGGCTTCGTCAACCTGATCGTGGGAGGCCATGCCGGTGAGATTGATTTCTAAATAGGTGCCGGAAGACTCCTCGGCTCCCGGAATGGGTTCCCCAATACCTGGAGCCAGTGGGTGATCGGTGTATTCAGCCCGATAGGCCGGTGTTCCGCTCCCGGCGTGGTCGATGACAATGCGGTCATACCCCTCGTGGACCGCTGACCGCACACCGGTGGCATACAGGCCGTCACCCTGGGAAGAGTCCGGGAATCCCTCAGATTCCTGAACACCGGAGCTCAGCGGTGGCTGATCCCCTGACGTGTCCTGGTCGGTTGCTGACGGACTGTTGCTGTCAGTCAGCGTTTTCTCGCCCGGCTTTAACGTGTTTGATGGCCTGTCCATAACCGTCTGTGACGGACTCGGAGTTGAGGCAGTGGTGGCTGATTCTGGGCTCGCGGGCTCCTCCGGCTCCTGGGAATCGTTCGAGCAGCCTGCCAAGGTCACCGTCAGCATTAGTCCGGCGGTCAAGACCAGCCATGAAGTCTTCATCATAAGACAACAGTATTCCCGTTAGAGCCCAGTAGGGCCGGCATCGACACAAGCTGCGAGACCATGAGTGGTGAGATCAGTCTGGTGCGCGGAGACGATACGCCAGTGTGCTCCACCGGTGGTCGCTGACTCCGGTGAGGAATGCGTTGTTCGGGCGAGGACGAAACTCATGATCATGCGACGGGGGTGATCAGCCGGTACTGTGCGATCGTGGTGTCCGGTCATGGTGACGCGGGCCTGGACCATGGCGTGGCGGTCGCCCAGCATGCGTAGTTCGACCCGGCCGACGATGATGCTTGCCGCCCGCAGGGGGCCCTGAAAGTCTTCCGCGTGAGCTCGCTGAATCTCGTCGTGGCCTGTCCACCACAATCCGGTGTCACTAACGAATGAGGCGTCAGCAACAAACAGTTTGGCTAAGTGGTGGTCGTCGTGTTGATTCCAGGCCTGCTGGAATGCGTAGACGATGTTTTTGGGAGCAGCCAGGCTAATGGGTTGATCTGGTGTGCTCAGGTACATGGTGGTCCCTTCGTTTTTGTTTGTGTCCTGAGATCATGGTTGTGGAGTGCTGTCAAGGGGCGTGGGTTCCCACGTCTCGGGATCTGGAACGGGAATGGGCCGGGCATGGTGGGGTATGACCTTCAGCGGCGGAAGCTTGCGGTCACGGTCTAACCAGGCGGCCCATTGCTCTCGGGTTTTGTCTAAGTAGTCCGGGTCGGGCAGACGTTGCCGGTCATGGAGGTCCCAAGCCCGAACAGCCTGCACATTGACCGCTCGGCGACCGGTTCTACGTGTCGTACCTTCAATGAGCAAGAGACGGGAACCAAACAGCAGGTTGCCGGAGTTATGTTGGGCCTCAGTAAAGAACGTGGTGTCAACGAGTCCGGTCCCGTCATCGACAGAGATAAACACCACCCGACGTCCGCTACGCATCGGCGGAGTTTGAGTAGCAACTCTAACTCCAGCAACCAACACGCGAGATTGAGTGCGCAGGCTCAACAGTTTGTCAGCTGGGGTCACGCCCAGAGCATTCAGATACGGGTAGTGGGATTGCATCAGGTGCGCGGTGGTATCCAAGGCGGTGAGATCTAATTCGGTCGCAACCTGTTCGGTTACCGTCGGAGCAGGAAACAGTGCCGGCAGGCTCGACAGCTCGGTGTCGGGAAGTTCAAAGGCCAGTTGCCCGGGAATTTGACGCGACGGTTTGCGGACTCGACGGCCCGACAGGTCTCCTGTGGCAGAGTCTTGTCGGGCATGTTGGTGTTGCAGATAGTGCACCAGATCGGTCCGCGACAGCCCGTGCGGGGTGATCAGAGCATCGAGAGCACCGAGCTGTGCTAAGTGTTCTAAGGTCCGGCGATGGAGTCCGGAGCGATCGCGCACATCAGCCAGGGTGGTATAGGGTCGTGCCGCGAGGAGACGTTTTCGTTCGGTCGCGCTCATGCCCGAGACCGTCGTCAGCGACAGCCGGATGCCCCAACGCTTTTGGTCGGGCACCCATTCCAGGTGCATGTGCTCAGTGGACCGGTTAATATCGACCGGAAGCACCGGGATACCCAACCGGCGGGCTTCGGCGACCATCACACGTTGCGGATACATACCGGGGTCGTGTTCGAGTACTGCAGCCATAAAGGCTTCGGGGTAATGGGTTTTTAGCCAGGCTGAATGGTAGGTCGGCACCGCGAAGGCTGCCCCGTGTGCTTTACAGAACCCAAATGACCCGAAAGCTGCCAGGGTATTCCACACCTCGTCGATGACTGCGCGGTCCCAACCTCGTTGGTGTGCCCGGGAACGAAAATAGGATTCAACCTTGTCTTGTTGCTCCGAGCCGAGTTGACGACGTAGCTCATCGGCTCGGGCCAGTCCGCAACCGGTCAGTGTATCCAGGGTGCGCAGAATTTGTTCATGGAATACCGTGACCCCGTGGGTCTCTTCCAGAATCCCTTGTAGCGCCGGGTGAGGATAGTGCGCCGGGGCATCTCCGTTGCGGAAATCAAGGAAAGGCCTCACCATGTCGGATTTCATGGGGCCGGGGCGAAATAACGAGATATCAATGATCAGGTCATTGAGGTTTCGGGGTTCCAGTTTGCCGATCAGCTCACGCTGGCCCGGTGATTCAATTTGGAAACATCCGAGGGTGTGGGTACTACCGATCATGTCGAAGGTAGCGCGATCATCGCGGCTGACGTGTTCGAGGTCGATGACTTCCCCGGTGGATTCCTGGATCTGCTGGAGCGTGTAGGCGATGGTGGACTGCATGCGCACTCCCAGCACATCCAGTTTCAACAGCCCCATCGAGTCCATGTCGTGTTTATCAAACTGACTCATGGGCAAATCGATCCCGGAAGGTTGCACCGGGGTGCGATCGAGCAGGGTGGAATCGGAGAGGATCACCCCGCAGGGGTGCATGGAGATGTGTCGTGGCAACCGGTCGAGGCGTTCGGTGATATCAACTAGTAAGTCCAGCTGGTGATTGCCCAAGCTCCGTTGGGCCTGTAACCGGTGGGAGAACTCTGCTAGTTCTGGCATAGTCTCCATGGCTTCTCGAAAATGTGAGGCTGAAAACCGCCACATCTGTTGGGCAATGGCATCGACGTCGTGTTCTTCCATGCCCAGGGCACGTCCAGCATCACGGATCGCCCCGCGAACTCGGTACCCGTTTTGCATGCTCATTAACGTGGTGCGTGAGTCACCGAAGCGATCAAAGATCGCTCGGTAGATCTCGTGGCGTCGGGCAGATTCGACGTCGATATCAATATCGGGCAGAGTCGACCGATCTTGAGAGAGGAACCGTTCAAAGATCAGCTCGTGTTCGATGGGGTCGACATCTGAGATACGTAAAACGTAATTGACCAGCGAGGACGCACCCGAGCCACGGGCCGAGGCACGCACTCCCATGTTCTCAATCATGGCAACCACTTCTGCCACGGTGAGAAAATAGCTGGAAAAATCCAAGTCCTGGATGATGTTCAGCTCGTGTTGCAGGCGATGGGACAGCTGAATTCCGTGGCGGGAATGTTCCGGCACTCCGGGAAAGCGTTGAGTAAGTCCGGCCCGACAACGTTGCGTGAGTTCACGTCCGGGATCTGCGCTCAGACCGATCACCCCGGTTTCTGGCACCCTGGGTTGTCCCCATCCAAGATCGGTTCGAGGATCCAGCACACACCGGCGAGCCAGCTCTTGGGTACGGGTGATCAGCTGACGGGCTCCGCTCAGACCGGTACCTGCCTGATGCGATATTTCGCCAGCCAGCTGGTGCATCTGTGCGGAGCTTTTCAGCCACCCTTGGCCAGTGGGCTGAAGATCGTGTAACTGATCTAAACTGGTCAAGCTACGGGCCGCATCCAGCACATCGGCGGTGGCTGCTTGATCGGGGCTAACATAGCGCACCGCATTGGTGAGCACCGAGGGAAGTCCCAGGTCTTCGGCAACCCGTAAAAACTTCACCGCGTGTGAGGTTGAGAGTCGTTGCCCCGGCGGAGCTAGATGGCTGACAACCTCAATCCACAGCCCACCGTGTGGCAGGATATTTCGCCATTGACGTAGCAACTTCCGCCCGTCGTGGTAACGCCGTTGGGCAAAGGCGCGACCGACCGGTGATTCTGGACCCAGCAGAACATAGAGATCCGGTGCCGGTGCCGTAGTAGAGTAGCCGCCTCCCATGGCATCAGCCAGCTCTGTGACGGTGATGTAGGGGGCTCCCCCGCTGGTTCCGCCCAGCGTGTGTGCATGGGCCTGAGAGATCAGCCGTACCAGCGCACGGTAGCCAGCACCCATATGAGGTGAGGAGCATGACCCGGCCTCATGATGACCGGCTGCCAAAATAGTGAGGCGTCCTAACCGATGGCGTGGGATACGGCCTGGTTTCGGTGCAGGATGATCTCCAGCGACCGCTAGGTTAACTCCCACCACAGGTGCAATCCCGTGATCAAGACATGCGCGGAGGTGCTTTGCCATCCCGTAGAGCCCATCACGGTCTGTGAGCCCTAGAATTTCTGCCCCATCAGCAGCTGCTGCAGCCACTAAATCTTCTGGCCAGGACACACCGTAGTGCGTACTATACGAGCTGGAAACATTCAGATGGGGAAACGGCGAGGTATGCCGGATGCCCATCCCTAAGCGGTTTCCCGTTCGGCAAGCTGGGCACCATCGTGAACCTTAATGAGCCTCCACAGCCCGGAGTCCAGATGATGGGAGACATCCACGGTCATCACCGGTTGCGTGGACGAAGATATAGCGGGTCTGATCTGTAGGCGCCATACTTCGTGATCGATCATCCCTTGGCCCCTACCAGCGACAAAACGTGATTGTTGGGACCACCAGCGGCAACGTTGAAACCAACGCTGTGGTTCAGCGACCACGGTATAGTTTCGGCCCTTGAGATGCAGATGTAAGGGCATGCCGGCCGTGGTGCACACGACCCGAACAGATTGAGTTAACAACCCCATGATGATGCCTTCTTTCACCATACTTCCAATCAATCAGCCTGGTTCTCAGGCCAAATATGCAGAAATGGGAAGCACATGATCGTTGGGAAGGCCGATCATGACCACCAGTCTAAGAGAACATTCGTTCTAACTGCAACTGAACTTATCGGGCTACCAGGGACAAGATAAGAACATTTGATTGGTAGATAAAAGAGGGTGTGCGACCAAGCGAAGGATCTTAGAGTCCTGGAAGATGTTGCGTCTCGACCGGTTTAGTCAGTTCGGGGCCGTTGTTGCGCACATTGCCGACCGCGGTCGAGACCGGGTGCATCTGCCACTGGTCGCCCGCTGTGTCGTAGGCTTGTGCAACCACGGTATCGACCAGAGCTTGGGCCTGATCAGCATTGGTCAATTTCTCCGGCGCCAGCCAGTGGTCCATGGTCAACTGATTCATGGGCAACGGAAACCGATCATGCAGTCCCGCTAGCTCGTCGAGGACCTCGGGGCTACTACCGGGTTCCGGAGAAGCCCCGGTGAGGATCGTGGTAGACAGCACCCAGCCACGCGGATCATCGGTGGCTATTTCAGGGTCAGCCCACCATTCGTATAACCCAGCAAAAAAGATCGGGGCACCGTCTTTGCGGCTCACATAATAGGGCTGTTTTTTCTGGGTGCCTCGTGCAGTGGTACCGGGAAGCTTTTTCCACTCGTAGTATCCATCGACCGGAACCGCGCAACGTTGGGATCGAACGGCAGCACGAAAACTTGGTTTGGTGACCACCGTTTCTGATCTGGCATTGAACGTTCTGGACCCAAAGGACAGATCCTTCGCCCAGCCAGGGACCAGACCCCAGTGTGCCAGATGAACCTCCCGGCGCACGTGTCCGCCGGAATCGTCCGCGTTTTCGGACGTTGCCTCGACCGGTCGCTCCACGACAATCGCTACGTCCTTGGTCGGAGCCACGTTGTAGTCTTCACGGAGTTCTAGCTGTTCTTCCGGGGTGTGAGCCCCTGCGGCTGCAACTAAGTCGCCGATCGCTCGAGCCATCACAAATCGTCCGCACATGGTGCCAGTATGCCACGAGCTGCTCAAGCGTTCATGGTGAAGGACTGATCACAGCTTGCGGTAGCAATAATAAACAAACTCTTATATTTCGGTGCCGAACTGTGATGAGATGGAGAGCAAGGGAAAATTCCCTCTCACAACACTGAGCTTTCGTCAATTGAGGAGCGTGTGTTTCCCTGATGTCCCACCACGTCAAAGCAGCGGTTGTTAAATCCCAAGATGACCCGGTCTCCATTGAAACCATCGTGGTCCCCCATCCTGGGCCCGGTGAAGTCGTCGTCGATGTCAAAACCTGCGGCGTCTGCCATACCGATTACAGTTATGTCTCCGGTGGCGTAGGCGATAATTATCCGTATCTTCTCGGCCACGAGTCCACCGCTGTCGTCTCCGAAATTGGGGAAGGCGTTACCGAAGTTGCTGTCGGCGATAAGGTCATTCTGAACTGGCGAGCTGTCTGCGGTGAATGCCGCGCGTGCCGTAAGGGTGATCTGAAGTACTGTTTCAATACCCACAACGCCACCCAGAAAATGACTCTGGAGGACGGGACCGAACTCGAAGCAGCCCTGGGTATCGGGTCCTTTGCCGAGAAAACCCTTGTTGCCGCCGGTCAGTGCACCAAAATCGATGAAGTCCCAGAGTCTTCTGACGCTGCCGTAGGACTGCTGGGTTGTGGCGTCATGGCAGGTATCGGTGCTGCCATCAATACTGGCGAGATCAAACGAGGGGAAGCTGTGGCAGTCATCGGTTGCGGTGGTGTCGGCATGGCCGCTATTGCCGGGGCACAATTGGCCGGAGCTACCACGATCATCGCCGTCGATATCGAAGATCGGAAACTCGAGCAGGCGAAGCAGTTTGGTGCCACGGAAACGGTCAACTCGAAAAATACCGATCCGGTAGCTGCCATCCAAGAGCTGACCGGTGGGTTCGGAGCCGATGTCGTCATTGAGGCAGTCGGTCACCCTGAAACCTATAAACAAGCCTTCTACTCCCGTGACTTGGCCGGTCGCGTGGTCTTGGTCGGTGTACCACGCCCAGACATGGAGATCACCCTTCCCTTCCAGGATGTCTTCTCTCATGGTGGCGCTCTCAAATCGTCCTGGTATGGCGATTGCTTGCCGTCTCGAGATTTCCCGATGCTTGTTAACCAGTACCGGCTGGGGCGCCTAGATCTCAATGCTTTTGTCACCGAACGAATTGGTCTCGATGACATCAATGGTGCTTTCAAAAAGATGCACGCGGGCGATGTCCTCCGCTCGGTTGTCGAGCTCTAACATCCAGTTTCGTTGCGACACTTTGTGCTCCAAAACCTCTGATTACCCGATACCGACCGTTGAGCGGTCCGAAGGAGAACCGACCATGACAGCCCGCATTGACCACCTCGAAACGTCAGGAACTTTTAGTCTCGATGGCGAAACCCATCAGGTCGACAACAATGTATGGATCGTCGGTAACTCGACCGAGTGCATCATCATCGATCCAGCGCACGATGCCAATGCTGTCCATCAGGCAGTCCAAGGTCGCAACGTCGCCGCTATCCTGCTCACGCACGGTCACGATGACCATATTTCCGAAGCTCTCACAGTTCGTGATTTCGTCGATGCCCCGGTTTTGCTCAATGCTGAAGACCGGATGCTCTGGGACGCGGTCTACCCCGTCCAAGGTCCCGACGGATCTATTCAGGACGGAGATACTTTCACGATTGCTGGTGTCACCTTAACAGCGTTTGAAACCCCCGGTCACTCGCCCGGATCCACCTGTTTCTATTCTGCGGAGCTGGAAGATGGGCAGGGCGCGGTCTTCACCGGTGACACACTTTTTGCTGGGGGGCCCGGTGCTACCGGAGGACGGTCCTACACCAGCTTTGACGCCATCATTAAATCGATTTCCGAGGTGTTGTTGGAGTTGCCTGAATCCACGCGGGTATTGACCGGTCACGGTGAGTCCAGCACCATCGGCACCGTCAAACCACACCTGCAGGAATGGATTGATCGCGGATACTAAAGATTATCGCGAAAACCAATCACAAGCGCTTATTCAGCAGTGGCCGGAGACCTGTCGGGCCACCGGCCACAACGATAGGCATGCATGTTAGGCCCTCATATCACGTACCGACAGTGACTGTTCGGCACGCCCGAGATATCCTTTGCTGTCGGAAAGCACCGTGGAGGTAATCCCCAGACCGTTATCGCCCAACGACACCGAGGTGGCCATCCCCAGCCAGTCCTCAGAGGGTTCGCGCATCAGGTGGATGCTCAGGTCAACGTTGGCGAAATAGACCTCGTCGTGATAGGGCTCGACTGCTGGTGCCAACCCGTTGGCGATATCGATCATCCCGATCGCGTGCGCGAACGGGCTGGTTGGCTCATCCAGGATCATGGGAATCTCCGTATTGGCCCAGATCCGACCGTGTCCCGGCGCGTGATCGTCTGCTGCCCGAGATTGAATGGAGGCCACCAGTCCCCCAGCCCACCGCTTATTGAAGCCGGCATCCGGGGAACACTGATCAATCGGAGCGAGAAGTGTGTCATCATGCAGACGGTGCGCCCGGGACGTATCAGAGGAAATGAGTCGCCAGGTCCGCGCAGTCAGTACCGCACGGCCTTGGGCCTCCACAGTGGACTGAACCAGCTCGATAGTGCGACCGGGGCGAATGTTGCGGGTGGTGACCTTCACTTCGCCGGCATGAAGCTTGCCGAGAATATCGAAACTGATACGTGAGGTGGTGAAGTTCTCACGCGGTTCATAGGCCTCCAGTTCCGCGGCGACCAGGCCAGACACAGCAGCCATGTGCAGTTCATCGTCTTGCCAGGATCCAGTGGCATGTTCTGTTGAGGTGAAATATGAAATCCGAGTTCCCTCAGTGAACTCGGTTGCCCCGGATCGAACGAAATATGCGTGTGGTGTGGAGTGTGTTTCTTCAGCCATAACCGCTATCTAACCACTTTTTCACCACAAATATGAGGTCACACACTCCCGAAGGGACCGAATGACTCTCAAAGAGTCGTCCTGTCAATCTGTTTGACTCTTTGGCGTTGCTTCTCGACGTGGAGCTAACATAGCTCAGCCCCGCAGGTTTCTGCGGGGCTGAGCTATCGTGGTGGCGTGAAGTATTAGTTAGAAGTCCCAGTCGTCGTCTTCGGTTTCCTCAGCTTTACCAATCACGTAGGAAGAACCAGAACCGGAGAAGAAGTCATGGTTCTCATCAGCATTCGGGCTCAACGCCGAGAGGATCGCCGGGTTCACATCGGTGAGGGTATCCGGGAACATGGCCTCGTAACCGAGGTTCATCAGGGCTTTATTGGCGTTGTAGTGCAAGAACTTCTTGACGTCTTCAGCCAATCCCAACTGATCGTAGATGTCGTGGGTGTAGGTAACTTCGTTGTCGTAGAGATCTTGCAGCAGGTCGAAGGTAAATTCCTTCAGCTCTGCCTGGCGCTCCGGGCTATCGTTGACCAGGTTGCGTTGATATTTGTACCCGATGTAGTACCCGTGCACGGCCTCGTCACGGATGATCAGTCGGATCAAGTCTGCGGTGTTGGTCAAACGTGCTTGGGAGGACAGGTACATCGGCCAGTAGAATCCGGAGTAGAACAAGAAGGATTCCAGCATCGTGGAGGCAATCTTGCGCTTCTGGGGGTCATCGCCTTCGTAGTGTTCGACCACCTGGGAGGCCTTGTACTGCAACGTGGGTTCGTCCCCGGCCCAGCGAAACACCTGGTCAATGGCGTCCGTGGAGGCCAAGGTCGAAAAAATCGAGGAGTAGGACTTGGCGTGAACTGATTCCATGAAACAGATATTGGTGTATACCGCTTCTTCATGCGGAGTCAGCGAGTCCGGCATCAGCGAGACCGCACCAATCGTGCCCTGAATGGTATCGAGCAGGGTCAGACCCGCAAAGATCTTCATGGTCACGTCTTTTTCTTGGTCGGTCATTCGCGCCCACGACTGTAGGTCGTTGGAGAGCGGAACTTTTTCAGGCAACCAGAAGTTCGAGGTCAGACGATTCCAGACCTCCAGGTCTTTTTCGTCTTCTATATCGTTCCAGTTAATGGCCTGAAAGTTCGTGAACCGTGCTTTGACTTCTTCAGGTGTCATGATGTCCTTGGTGTCCTTTGGAGCAGATCGTCACGGAGTAGGGAGACAAGTGCGGAACGAATCCGCTCACGACCCTACAGCATGCACGATACGCAACCTTCGACTTCAGTTCCTTCCAACGCCAGCTGGCGAATCCGAATGTAGTACATGGTCTTGATGCCGTGGGTCCAGGCGTAGATCTGAGCCTTGTTGACATCGCGGGTCGTGGCGGTGTCTTTGAAGAACAGTGTCAGAGAGAGCCCTTGGTCCACATGCTGGGTCGCAGCGGCGTAGGTGTCGATGATCTTTTGGTATCCGACCTCGTAGGCATCCTCGAAGTACTCCAAGTTGTCGTTATTCAAGTAGGGAGCCGGGTAGTAGACACGACCCAGCTTGCCTTCTTTACGAATCTCGATCTTGGACGCGATCGGGTGAATCGAGGAGGTCGAGTTATTGATGTAGGAGATCGAACCTGTCGGTGGGACGGCCTGTAGGTTCTGGTTGTAGATCCCGTGGGTCATCACCGAGTCCTTCAGTTCCCGCCAGTCATCCTGGGTCGGGATGTCAATGCCACTGTCGGCAAATAGCTGAGCGACCCGTTCGGTCGCTGGCTGCCACGCCTGGTCGGTGTACTTATCGAAGAACACTCCGGAGGCGTAGTCCGAGTCCTCGAATCCTCCAAAACGTTCTCCGGTTTCGATCGCGATCTTGTTGGAGGCCCGCAACGCGTGGTACAGCACCGTGTAGAAATACATGTTGGTGAAGTCCAGGCCTTCTTCGGAGCCGTAGTGGATGTGTTCGCGTCCGAGATAACCGTGCAGGTTCATCTGCCCCAGACCGATGGCATGCGAGGAGGCATTGCCTTTGGCAATCGAAGGCACCGAAGCAATGTTGGACAGATCCGACACAGCAGTCAGCGCCCGGATCGCGGTCTCCACCGAGCCACCCAGGTCTCCGGAGTCCATAGCTTTGGCAATGTTCATTGATCCGAGATTGCACGAGATGTCCTTGCCCACGAACTCGTAGTCGAGGTTCTCGGCGTAGGTGGAGGCTTCCGAGACCTGCAGGATCTCTGAGCACAGATTCGACATGGTGATCCGACCCTTGATCGGGTTGGCCCTGTTGACCGTGTCTTCAAAAACGATGTAGGGGTAGCCCGATTCGAACTGGATTTCCGCTAGCGTCTGGAAAAAATCACGAGCGTTGATTTTGGTCTTGCGGATCCGAGGATCATCGACCATCTCGTAGTACTTTTCCGTTACCGAGATATCGCTAAACGGCTTACCGTAAACCCGCTCAACGTCATAGGGACTGAACAAGTACATGGCCTCGTTCTTCTTAGCCAGTTCAAAGGTGATATCAGGGATCACCACTCCCAAAGATAGGGTCTTGATCCGGATCTTCTCATCAGCATTTTCGCGCTTGGTGTCGAGGAACCGGTTGATGTCGGGGTGGTGGGCGTGCAGGTATACGGCCCCGGCCCCCTGACGGGCACCGAGCTGGTTGGCGTAGGAGAAGGAGTCCTCCAGTAGCTTCATGACCGGGACCACGCCCGAGGACTGGTTCTCGATGTGCTTGATCGGTGCGCCGTTTTCACGCAAGTTGGTCAGCGACAGTGCCACGCCACCACCACGCTTGGACAGCTGCAGTGAGGAGTTGATGCCACGGGCGATAGATTCCATATTGTCTTCAACCCGTAGCAAAAAGCACGACACTAGTTCGCCCCGCTGTTTCTTCCCCGCGTTCAAGAAGGTTGGGGTGGCAGGCTGGAACCGTCCGCCGATGATTTCATCCAGCAGATTAGTGGCTAGTTGTTCATCGCCACGGCCCAGGTAGAGTGCGTTCATCACCACACGGTCTTCATAGCGCTCCAGGTAGCGTTCGCCGTCGAAGGTCTTCAGCGCATAAGAGGTGTAGAACTTAAACGCTCCCAAGAAGGAGGGAAAACGGAACTTATATGCGTAGGCACGGTCGAAAAGTGAGTCAATAAATTCTTTCGAGTATTGCTCGAAAGTCTCTGGCTCATAGTAGTCGTGCTCAATGAGGTACTTAATCTTCTCATCGGTGCTGTGAAAGAAGACAGTATTCTTATTGACGTGCTGTAAGAAGTACTGTCGAGCAGCAGCGTGATCGGCCTCAAACTGGATCTTGCCGTCGGGCCCGTAGAGATTGAGCATGGCGTTCAGCTCGTGGTAGCCCATGTTCTGCCATGCTTCGGGCATCGATTTAGCGGACTGAATCAATTCTTGTTCCGTGACTGCTGTTGCCAAAATTCTTCCAATCCTTCTTTAACGCGGGCAACGTCGGAGGCGGTGCCCATCAGTTCAAACCTGTACATTACCGGTACCTGGGTCTTGGCGGAGATGATGTCGGCACCCAGGCAATAAGCATCGTAAAAATTGGTATTTCCAGAACCGATCACGCCTTGAAGTAGGTCCCGGTTTTTTTTGAGGTTGAGGAATTTGATGACCTGTTTGGGGACGGCCCCGCGACCGTCTCCCCCACCATAAGTGGGAAGCAACAGCACAAAAGGTTGTTGTGCTTCGAGGGTGGGTTCTTTGGTCATCAACGGCAACCGGGCGGTTACCCCAGCTGGTAGCTGAAGTTTTTCCACGAAATGGTGGGTGTAGCCTGACGCCGATGAAAAATAGATCAGCCGAGCATTGGTGGTCTGCAGCTGCTGCTGTTCTGGGGAGCGAATAAATGAACGATCTGCGACCGCGGTGCTCATCTCGTGACTCCCTCCTGACAGAAAAAGGTGTTAGGCGACAGTGGTGGCCTGCTGCTGGCCAAGCTCAGCAATCTTGTCGGGACGGAAACCTGACCAGTGGTCACCTTCGGTCATCACGACAGGAGCCTGCATGTAGCCCAGTGCACGCACCTGCTCCAGTGCCTCGATGTCTTCAGACATGTCGACCACCTTGTACTCGATACCCTTCTTATCCAGGGCACGGTAGGTAGCGTTGCACTGAACGCAGGCTGGCTTGCTGTAAACGGTCACGCTCATGATCTATCTCCTGAAAAACAAGGACGGTTTTTTCAAAGCAACGCTTGACAACCAATCCGGGGTTCTTGGTCTCTTTATTCGATCTGCCAGGTCATGTACGTTGTGGCGATCGATCTTGTTTAATACTACATCTAGGGATGAGCTTTGCAAGCAACCACAATATCCTGTGGATTACATGCCTGTAACTCCTCCACAGGCTTGTCCACAGAACATGAGGGTGAATGGCAGATGAACAGCAGTTGCGCATCCGCACGAACGCGCGCTTCTGACTCAACACCACGCAGGGTATCCACAACGTGTGCATGAGGTTGTCCACCCAAAAATCGCCAAAAAGTTTCTTATCTCACCCCGCGTGTCGCGCGTCGTAATCTGACAAAACACAATCCCTAGTGGACTCCATAACGGAAAACCACTAGGGATTGTGTCTAAGGGGCGCCGGTGGTGAAGATCGCCAGAATATAACTATGAGTCGTGCAGGAGCCCTGAAACGACCACCACCATGAGAGCTGACGCAGACCGAGCGTCTGGCGTACTCGGCCTGTCGATGTCAGGTCTAAGGCGCGTATTCCACGAGTGCTTCCATCAAGGCAATCACTCCGTGATCTGTATTGGCGCCAATCGCAAAATCTGCCACCTCGAATACCTCAGGATGAGCATTAGCGACCACGACCGAGGTGCCAACGCCTTTAAGCATCTGCAGATCATTGAGGTAATCTCCCACGGCCATGCAGTCTTGTAGTGAGACCTCGTGATGCTTTCCCAAAGCGGACAACCCCGTGGCTTTACTGACGCGGGAATCCATGATGTCAACCCATTGGCGTCCCGAGCGCACGATATCGACAGTGGCGAGTTGCTCAGTATTTGCGGCATGCTCTTCGAGACTCCTCAGGAACCGTTGGTATTGATCCGCGTCGGGAATGTAGACGGCCATCTTCACGACGTCAAACTCTGCACGACCGACGGCGCTCACCAGCTCATCGTCATACCGCAGGCTCCGGTAATAGGCCTGAATGGCCTCGAACAGGGACGGATCAACCTGGCGAATGAGCGCTTCCGCAGCTGAACAGACCACCACCCCTACCCGGTCTAGTCCGGTCGTGGCAGCGGTGATCGCCCCTAATGTGGCCATCACCGTGGGCTTGTTCCACGATTGGGTGGCGATAACCTGGCCTTGACTGGCGACCACAGCACCGTTTTCCGCCACGAAGTCGCTGATCGTTTCGTCTGAAGCAAACATCTCTGACAAGGTCGCCAGCTGGCGCCCCGAGCTGGGCACCACCTGACATCCCGCCCGATGTAGATCCTGGGCTAATGACCAGAACGAATCCGGAATTCTCTTGGCCCCGTCCAGCAGGGTCCCGTCCATATCCAGGGCCAGTAACCGGGGAAAACGAGCCTCGGGATCCTGTCTGACATACTCCACAATCGCCGGCCATGCCGTTGTTGCGTTCATAACTGTCTTCCTCATTCTCACCTATCCACCGGGGCAAGAATAGTCCTCGCCGTCTGGCCTCATCCTCGCTACTGCTCAACTCACCGGCTAATCTCACATCACGCGGCGGGGTGTCAGGTTTGTCCCAGCAGAAGGTGCTTGAATGGACAGACATGACCACACTGCGTGAATTCGTTGCTCCAGAGCCATCCACCATTCACCCTCACGGTTTCGACCCGCAACGCTACATTGAGTTACAGTCACGCTATATTATCGAACGTCGCGAGAAGATCGGCGGCAAACTCTACCTCGAAATGGGTGGGAAGCTCTTCGATGATTTCCACGCTTCCCGAGTCCTTCCCGGTTTCACCCCGGACAATAAGATCTCGATGCTCCATCAGCTCCGCGATGAGCTGGAAATCCTCATCTGTGTCAATGCTTTCGATATCCAAGGTCAGAAGATTCGTGCCGATTTAGGCATTACCTATGAAGAAGATGTGCTACGGCTCATCGACGTGTTTCGCGAACGCGGATTCCTGGTGCAGAACGTCGTGATTACACAATATTCAGACGATAATGCCCTCGCGAAAGACTTCTCTCGTCGCCTCGGCAATGCCGGACTGCAGGTCTCGCACCACTTCACCATTCCCGGATACCCCAATGACACGTCCCGGGTGATTTCCGACGAAGGATTCGGACAGGACGAATTCGCCGAAACGACCCGAGACCTGGTGGTCGTCACCGCACCGGGACCGGGGTCTGGCAAATTGGCGACCTCGCTATCGCAGATCTATCACGAGTACCAACGAGGTGTCGTCGCCGGCTATGCCAAGTTTGAAACCTTCCCGATCTGGAACCTCCCCCTAGAACACCCGGTTAACCTCGCCTATGAGGCCGCTACCGCCGACCTCGACGATATTAACGTGATCGACCCGTATCACTTGACCGCCTATGACGAAAAGGTGACCAGTTATAACCGCGACGTCGAGGTCTTCCCCCTGCTAAAGGCGATGCTGGAAAAGCTCTCGGGAACATCGCCCTATCAGTCGCCCACCGATATGGGCGTGAATATGGCCGGTCGGTGCATCAGTAACGATCTCGCCTGCCAGCACGCCGCTCAACAAGAGATCATCCGGCGCTGGTATAAGGCCAAGGTCGATGAATTCAAAGCCGATATCGACGACACCGTATCATCCCGGATTCGGATTGTGATGGCCAAAGCCGGGGTGGAGCCTCATGACCGCGTGGTGGTCGCACCTGCCCTGGAGCGGGCTGAGAAGAGCGGCCAGCCGGCCAGCGCCATGCAAGTCGCCGACGGCAAGATTATTACCGGCAAGACCTCACCGCTGTTGGGGTGTTCCGCGGCGATGTTGCTTAACGCACTGAAGTACTTGGCCGGCATTGACGATCACCAACACCTGCTGTCTCCTGAGTCGATTGAGCCGATCCAGACCCTGAAAACCCAGCACTTAGGTTCGAAGAACCCGCGTCTGCATACCGATGAGGTGCTCATTGCGCTATCGGTCTCGGCCGCTTCCAATCCCACGGCAGCCCGAGCCATTGACCAGATCAAGAATCTGCGTGGCTGCGATGTACACACCACGACTATTCTGGGCTCGGTGGATGAGGGCATCTTCCGGTCCCTGGGGATGCAAGTCACCTCCGAGCCAAAGTATCAGCGCAAAACACAGCTGTATCACAAGCACTAAAAACCATCCGCTGGGCCGGTGGCACGATATGCTATCAGTGTGACAGAACACACATTGCTTGCTCATCGCCAGCCCGCCACCCCGGACGCTGCCACCGAGTTGCTCGGGCTCAGCGACCTGGCTACCACCAGCGATACACCCAGCGCGCAGCAACGGTCCGGCTTTGCGGAGATGGCTCGCGCTATCACGGGGTTCAGCGCGCCCCTGGGTGTGCTAGACCGGCGGGCGTTCACCACCAATGTTGCTACCCTGCGCAACCGTGCCGACGGGGTCCCGCTGCGGGTGGCTTCTAAATCGGTGCGTTCTGTGCCGGTGCTTCATGCGGTGTTGCGTGTGCCGGGTTTTCAGGGGGTTCTGGCCTATTCACTGCGCGAGTCGATCTGGTTGGTGCGTGACGGTCTGGATGATGTGGTGGTCGCCTATCCCAGCGTCGATACCGCGGTACTGACAGAGCTGATCAGCGACCAGACACTCAGCGATGCCATCACCCTGATGGTCGACCACCCTGACCACCTCGGGCTGCTGGCTTCAGTGCACCGCCAGGCGGGCTCGCCGCCCCACCGGTTTCGAGTCTGTTTGGACCTGGATTGTTCCTACCGGTTTGCGGGCTTGCACTTAGGGACCCGGCGCTCGCCCATTCACCACCGCCAGCAGGCGGTCAACGCAGCCCGTGCAGTGATCGCGACCCCGGCGCTCAACCTCGTGGGGATCATGGGCTATGAGGCTCAAGTGGCCGGGGTGAACGACACCAGCCCTGCGGTGCGGATGCTGAAGAAGCTCTCGGTGCCTGAACTGACCGCCCGCCGTGGTGCGGCGGTGTCCGCTATCGGCGAGCTGACCGAGCTGGAATTCGTCAACGGCGGGGGCACCGGCTCGGTGGAGTCCACCAGGATTGATCCGTCAGTCACCGAGATCACGGTCGGCTCAGGGCTCTACGCCTCCCACTATTTCGATCACTACACCACCTTCACGCAGCGCCCGGCTACCTACTTCGTCTTGGATATCACCCGGATACCGGCACCCGGGTACGTCACCGCCGCCGGTGGCGGATGGATTGCCTCCGGAGCACCCGGTCCAGACCGGTTACCGGTTCCGGTCTACCCCGAGGGGTTACGCCTGACCTCGCGGGAGGGTGCCGGCGAGGTGCAGACCCCAATGACCGTAGCTGCCGGTCACCAAGTGGGTATTGGCGACCGAGTGTGGATGCGCCATACCAAGGCCGGAGAGCTATGTGAGCATCTCAATGAATTGCACGTCGTTGATGGCGCTGACCATCTCGGAGTGGTCACGACCTATCGCGGAGAAGGACAGATGTGGTGATGGCAATACCACGGTGGTTACCATGTCGAAAACCCATCGGATCACAGCGGAATTGGTCGGGTCATTACCGGTGGAGCCCGCGCACCACCCTGAATCCTAGGTCGGTGGAGGAACTACAGGCCATTCTCACCCGGGCCCGAACCACCGGCCGGCAGGTACGTCCGGTCGGTTCTGGACATAGCTTTTCGGCCGTCGCGGTCGGTGAAGACATCCAGGTGCTCACCGATCATCTCAGCGGGCTAATCGACTTCGATCATCGCGCCGGGCGGGTGACGCTAGCAGCCGGTACAAAGTTGTGGCAGATCCCGCACCTGTTGGCCGGCACGGGGTGGGCGATGGAGAATCTCGGTGATATTAACCGCCAGTCCATTGCCGGGGCCATCTCCACCGGAACTCATGGCACCGGACTCCGGTTCGGTGGGCTTTCCTCCCAACTTGCCGGATTGGCTATGATCACCGGCGACGGCGAGCACCTGAAAGTTTCCGATCAACACCCGCAACTGCTGGACGCCTTGCGGGTGACCCTGGGCGCTTGTGGTGTCCTCACCGAGGTCACCCTGCAACTGGTCCCCGACTATGATCTGCACACCAGCCAGTGCTTGCAACCCATCGACGAGGTACTCGATGGGTGGGAACAGCTGAACACTGACAACGACCACTTTGAGTTCTTTTGGTTCATGCGTAGCCAGCAGGCGGTCACCAAAACCTCTCGTCGGCTTCCCGCCGGAACCGTGGCACAGACTCAGGCCGGGCATTCCCGCCTCGTGCAACGAGGTCAAGACCTCACCGGGCTGGTGCGCGAGGAGGTGATCAGTAACGCCGGATTCGCTGCGATCTGCCGGCTGGGCAATCTGGCACCGCAGGTGACCCCACGGCTCAATGACCTCACCACTCGGGGGTGGGGTCAATCCGAGCGGATCAAGAATTGGGCGACTGCTTTTGCTTCACCGCGGCGAGTACGGTTCAACGAGACCGAGTTCGCCGTAGATTTCCAGGCAGTTCCCGAAGTACTACGCGAACTTGACCGAGCCCTGCGTGATCGGGGCTTATCAGCCACATTCCCGATCGAGGTGCGTAGTGCGGCCGCCGATAGCGGATGGTTAGCCACCAGCCAGGGTCGAACCACCGGCTATATTGCCGTGCACCGGCACGCCCCAGAGGATTTCGCCGACTACTTTGCCACCGTCAGCGAGGTGATGTCGGCGTATCAGGGCCGGCCTCACTGGGGTAAGTGGCATACACTGACCGCCGAGCAGTGTGCTACACGCTATGAACACTGGGAGGATTTCCTCCGGGTGCGTCAATGTCTGGATTCCTCCGGGACGATGCTGAGTCCGCATCTGCGCGAGGTGTTCGGTCTCTAGCGGATAGCGTCCAGAATGGCCGGAACCTTTTCCTCCAGGTCCGGCTGTCGTGTGGGGTAACCTTGGGTGCCCTGGGACTCACAGGCGAAGGATCCGGCGACGGTGCCCCAGGCGGCTGCCGTGACCACGTCTTCGCCAGCGACCAAGGCCGCCACCAGGGCTCCCGTGAAAGCATCCCCGGCGCCAGTGGTATCGACCACGTCGGTGTCTCGCGCCGGCACCGTCACCAGCTTCTGGCCCTGCTGAGTACACACCTGGCTCCCGCGCTCGCCCAGGGTCACCACCACATCAAGGTGATAGCGCTGGGAGAGTCGAGTAGCCAGATCAACGGTGCCCAGACCCGAGGTATCGCCACTCAACGTGGTGGCTTCAATCTCATTGACCACCAGCACGTCGGTGTACTCCAGCACCTCAGCGTGAGTGGTTGCCGGGGCAGCGTTGAGCACAGTGCGAGCACCAGCCCGCTGCCCAGCGCGGAGTCCGGCCACCACGGTGGGGTAGGGAATCTCCAGCTGGGCCAGGACGAGATCATCGGTGCTGACTTGGTTCAACGCCGCGACGGCATGGTCGGGATGCAAGGCAGCATTGGCTCCGGCGGCCACAATAATGCTATTTTCCCCGGCCGGATCACGCTGGATGGTGGCAATGCCGGTGGGATGGGACTCCACCTGGGTCATCAGCGAGGTATCGAGACGGGGTTCGGACGTGATGGTCTCGAAGATCAACTCAGCTTCGACATCAGTTCCGAGACATCCCACCAGATGCGTTCTCGCCCCGTAGCGTGCGGAGGCCACCGCCTGGTTGAGTCCCTTTCCGCCCAGTGAGGCGGAAGTGTCCTGGGCAAGAATGGTCTCCCCTGCCCGCACGATGTGTTCGACCAACAGATAACGGTCCACATTAGCGCTACCCAGCACGTAAACCTGTGGCTCGGCCATGAGCTGCTCCCTTCCCGACGGCCCAGCCCGACACTAACGTCGGATACTGGCTAAGAATTCCTGGGTGCGACGTTGCTGGGGGTCTTCGATGACCTGCCCGGCCTCCCCTGCTTCGACCACGACTCCCCCGTCCATGAACACCACCGTATCGGCGACATTCCGCGCAAAGCCCATTTCGTGGGTGACCACCAACATGGTCATTCCATCCTCGGCGAGCTCGCGCATCACGGTCAAGACTTCTCCGACTAGCTCTGGGTCCAGCGCCGAGGTGGGCTCGTCGAACAGCATCAGTTTCGGGTTCATCGCCACCGCCCGAGCGATGGCGACACGTTGTTGCTGACCACCCGAAAGCTGGGCCGGATAGGCGGTGGCTTTCGCAGCCAGACCCATTTGGGCCAAGAGCTTCTTCGCGGTGGCTCGGGCCTTATCCAGGGGCTGCTTTTTCACCTTGACGGGTGCCTCGATGATGTTCTCCAACGCCGTGCGGTGCGGGAAGAGGTTGAACTGTTGGAACACCATGCCAATCTCAGAGCGCTGGGCGGCGGCCTGTTTCGGCGTGATTTCGTGCAGTACCCCGTTCTGTTCCCGGTAGCCCATCAGTTCTCCATCGACGTAGAGTCGGCCGGCGGTGATCTGCTCCAGGTGATTCACGCATCGTAAAAACGTGGACTTGCCCGAGCCCGAGGGGCCAATCAGACAGGTGACTTCTCCGGGGTCAACCTGTAGATCGATGCCTTTGAGCACGTCCAGATCTCCGTAGGACTTCCAGATCTGCTGAGCATCAATCATGGGTGTCAGGCTGGCTTGAGCATTCATCGGTTACGACGCTCCTTGTCTGCGGAGTTGACCAGGGTGATGTTGGAGGGGAAATCACCTTCCGCGTCGGCCAGTGCGGCCAACTGACGTGGCGTCAGTTCGCGGGAGACTCCCTTGTTGAAATGCTCTTCCAGGTAGTGTTGTCCGATCATCAGCACCGAGGTGATCGCCAGGTACCAGGTGGCTGCCACCAACAGCATCGGCACCGGATCAAACAGCGCATTGGCAATATCCAGCGACCGGCCGTAAAGCTCCAGCGAGTACGGGATTGCCACGACCAGGGAGGTCGTTTTCAGCATCGAGATCAGCTCGTTGCCGGTGGGTGGAATGATGATGCGCATCGCTTGCGGCAGGATGGTGCGACGCATGGTCAGCCACCAGCCCATGCCCAACGCTTGGGAGGCTTCCACCTGTCCTTCGGGGACCGCTTGAATGCCGGAGCGGACAATTTCGGACATGTACGCGCCTTCATTGAGCGATAGGCCGACCACGGCCAGGACGAACATATTCGACAGCAACGACTGCACGTCGATCTCGGCAAATCCGAGGTTGATTGACTGGTACAACGAGCCGGCCAGCCCCCAAAACACCAACTGGACGTAGATCGGGGTGCCACGGAAGATCCACAGGTACAGCCACGCCACCGATTTGAGCACGATATTCGGCGACATCCGCATCACCGCAGTGACCGAGCCGAGGATGACGCCGAACAGCATCGACAGCACGGTCAGTGCCAGGGTATGTCCGGCGGCGTTGATGATGCGGGTGTCAAACAGGTAAGACCGGTAGACGTCCCATCCGTAGTTCTCGTTGTTCAGCGCCGAGATCACGAACCACAACAGCAATCCGGCCACCACGGCGGCGGCTACCCACCGACCGGGATGGCGCAAGGGCTTGGCGCGAATGGGTTCGGGCCTAACCGCTCGGCTCTCGGGTGATGTCTTAGCTGTGGTGTGATCTGTCATGTGCTGGCTCCACTAGGGCGCGAGTGTGTGGGATAAGGGGATCTCGACGGGTTTTTCGTTGACTAAGGGTTCTTCAATCAGACCGTCCTGAATATTCCATTGGTCCAGAATCTCTTCGTAGGTACCAGTTTCAATGAGATGATCCATGGCTGCGACCAGCGCGTTGGTGAGTTCTGCATCTTTCGGCACAGCAAAACCGTAGGGAGCGGCGTGATACATCGGCCCGACCTCCTGAATCTCGCCGTCAGCTTGGTCTTCAACCCAGCTGACAATCGGAGAATCCGCGGCGAAGGCATCAGCCCGCCCCAGCACAAACGCGGTCGCGGCATTATCCGAGGTGTCATAGGCCAGAATCTCGATTGGTTCCTCGCCGGCTCCTGCACACGCTTGGGACTTGGGAATGATTTCATCGGTTTGGGCCACGGTATTACGTTGCACGGCCACGGTGAGTCCACAGGAATGTTCGGGGTCGATCTCTGCGTCGCGCTCGGCGTGCTGGGCCCACTGAATGCCGGCGTAGAGCGTATTGACGAAATCGTAGTTCTGCCGACGCTCTTCGGTGTCGGTGAATCCGGAACCGCCCACATCCACGGTGCCGGATGACACCGAGGGCAGGATAAGGGCGAAGTCCTGTTCTACCGGTTCAAACTCTAGACCCATCACTGAGGCCAAAGCCCGTCCCAGGTCCATTTCGGTGCCAATGATGGTGCCATCGGAGTCTTTGAATTCGAAGGGTGCAAAGGGCGTGTTGGTGCCCATCCGGAGCACGCCACGTTTTTGCAGGTCCTCGGGAACCAACGCAGCAATCTCCGGGACGGTCTCAGGCACGATCTCGACCCAACCATCAGGATTGCCCCGCTCTTGGTTGGTGCAACCGGTCAGCACCAGGCTGAGCGCTACCAGAGTAGCCCACAGCTGCCACAGCGAGACGACACGTCTGGTTTGGGTTCTGGACATGGTCGAATACTACCTGTTTCTCCAGGTCAACGGCGCATCCTGTGATCGGCTACCGGAGAATGACCGGAAGAACGAAGAGAGCGAGGGAACTGACTAGGATCAAGCCGACCACAGTCATCCAGAGTCCGGCTTTGACCATATGTGAGATCTTCAGCTCCCCGGTAGAGAACGCAATCGCATTGGGCGCGGAAGCAACCGGCAGCATGAAGGCACATTGGCAGGCCTGGGTCACCATCATCGCGAAAATCACCGGGTCGTGTCCCACGGAGGCGGCGACCACAGCCACGATCGGTACAAAGGTGGTGATCGTGGCCATCGAAGACGTGAATTCCCTCTGGATGATCACCAGTAGCACCACCATTGGGGCCAGCACCCAGACTGGAACGGCACCAAGGCCGCCCAGGGAAGCACCTAGCCAATCAGCCAAGTAGCTGTCGGTCACTTGGGCCGATAGCGCTCATCCGCCACCTAAAGAATCAGCACACCCCACGGTGTCTTCAGCTCGGTTTCCCAATTCATCAGCATCACACCTTTGGATGGCTGAGCTGGGATCACGAAGGTAGCCACGCCGGCAATCATGGCGATCACCGCGTCGGTGGCCCAGGGGTCGTCAAAGAGCACCGGGACCACGATCCAGGACACTGCAGCGCTCAGAAACATCATCGTGATACCCAGTTCGCCCGAACCTATCGGGCCCAATTTCTTCAGTTCCGCAAGGAAGAGGTCGCGACCTCCAGGGAGATCTTTCACCTCCGGGCGGAACAAAACCTTGGTGATGATCAGCCAACCCAGGACGAGGAAGACGATCAAAAACGGAATGCCAAACAGCATCCACTGTAGGAATCCGACCTGGTAACCGACCGTTTCCTGCAGGTATCCCACCACGAAGATATTGCCTGGTGAGGCGATGATGGAACCACAGGCACTGAGCGTGGCGGCATAGGCAATCGCAATCATCAGCCCAATACCGAATTGTGAGTGGCCGGAATCGGCGTCCCCCACATCATGACCCCCGCCTTCCTCGCGCACCAGTGCAACCAGCGAAGAACCCAGTGGAATCATCATCAGCGCGGTGGCGGTATTGGAGACCCACATACCGAGCGCAGCGGTGGCCATCATCAACCCCAGAATCATCCGGGAAGGTTTCGTCCCCACGACCAAGACGATGAGTATGGCGATGCGACGGTGCAGGTTCCAGCGCTGAATGCCACGTGCGAGCAGGAATCCGCCGAGGAACAAGAAGATGATCTCGCTGGCATATGATCCGGCGACTTCATCCAGGGGAAACACCTGGGTGGCCGGGAACGCAATAAGTGGCACCATGGCGGTAACCGGCAACGGCACGGCTTCGGTAACCCACCAGGTTCCCATCAGCACGACGACCGCGGCGGTCACCCGTGCCGCTATGGCTAGCTCATCGGGCATGAGAAAACCCACAAGCACGGTCAGCCCCAGGCCGAGCAATAATCCCGCATACCGGATGTTTCGGGTTCTGGATGTCACGCTTTAGTGATAGGCACCGAGCAGCTCCCTCACATCGTGTGGCATCGTGACAGCAGCGCGTCCACAGCATCTGCCAGAACTTTGTGGGGACTGATCTGGTGTGTGGCCTTGAGTCGAGCGTAGGTCGGCGCCCGCTCGGCATCGACGGGCACGCGTTTTTCATCGAAGGCCATGGGCGCAGTGAGCGCCGACCCTATCACCACATTGGACAACTGATAGGCGGTCCCGAGCGGATCGGCCACTCCTGCGCTGTCCAATAACACGCACATCCGCTCGGACAGGGCCAAATACGCTGGGCCCCGAGGGGCCCGCATGCCGATGACCTGACCGGCCCACCGATGAGTGGTGAGATGTGTAAAAAAGCACTGCATCAGCAATGGCAGCTCAGCCTCACGGGTCGCTACCGCCATCTGTGCGTCGTCCGCTAATGCTATATCCAAGGCAAGATCGTAGAGATCATCTACCGATTCCACGCGTGAGTAAAGACTAGCGGGAGCTACACCGATGTCTTGAGCGACAGCACGCAGGGTTAGTGCTTTCAGCCCCCAGCATCTAATAATCTCACCGATGCTCTGGCAAGATCTTGGATATCCACCGCGCGGAGGCGTTGCACAGGCTTGGGGTGTTCCCAATAAGTCATCGCACCATCCTGCCGATCACCGCCGAGAACACCCGCCTGCGTCTCCTATCCGAGCTAGATACAGAAGCGTATGCGACCGGCGCCAGAGATGAGTCGGTGCGACGCTACGGCCACCTCCCCGAGCCGGACTACACATCGGAGTCTGTGCAGCGGATGATCCGTTCACGGGTACAGGAACCTTCATTGTGCGCCTGCTGCAGTCGGGCATCATCAACACGCACGACCTGGCTCGCAAATATGCGAACGAACTCCACGCGAACGAACTCATGCTGTTGGCCTACTACGTGGCCGCTATCAATATTGAGGCCACCTACCACGGTGTTATGGGTGGTGAGTACACGCCGTTTGAGGGAATCGTCCTGGCTGACACATTCCAGATGTCAGAAGACGGCGACACCCTCGACACGCAAATGTTCACGCAGAACAGCGAACGTGCCACTCGCCAGCTGGACTGCCCCATACAGATTATTCTGGGCAACCCGCCGTACTCAGCCGGACAAACGAGCGCGAACGATAACAACCCAAATCAGACGTATCCGACACTCGATAGCCGAATCCGCGACACTTACGCTGCCAAACGAACAACCAAGGGCGGAAACGTCAACAGCCTGTACGGCTCCTACATTCGGGCTATTCGCTGGGGAGCTGACCGTTTGGACGACCAGGGCGTTTTGGCCTATGTGACGAACGGTGGGTATATCGACTCGAATTCAGCCGACGGGTTGAGAAACAGCCTCATCGACGACTTTAACCACCTGTATGTGCACAACTTGCGAGGTAATGCTCGAGCCTCGGGAGAACAGCGTCGCAAAGAAGGCGGAAATGCGTTCGAAGCGGGAAGCCACGCGACTGTTGCCATCATGCTGGCGGTCAAAGACCCTGCTCACGCAGGGCCGTGCGTGCTGCACTACAACGACATTGGCGACTATCTGAGCCGTGAAGAAAAGCTCGAAATCGTAGAGACATCCGACGTTGGCACTATCGAATGGTCTGAGCTTGAGCTGAACGAGCGTGGCGAATGGATCAACCAGTCGTCAGACGCGTTTCAGGGGTTTTATCCGATTGGCGATAAGCATCGTGATGAAACTACGAGGGCATTGTTCTCAACGTACTCAGCAGGCTTGCAGACTAATCGTGATGCGTGGGTCTACAACTTCAGCGAGAAGAAGCTGAGGTCAAATGTGGCCACTCTAGTGGGACATTTGATGAGGTGCGCGTTTCCTACCAGGCTGAACCGCGTGAGCACCGTGACGAAGCCGATGTCCAGAAATGGCTTGGAGACAATCCAGAGTATTTGGACGCAACGAGGATCAAATGGTCCCGCTCTTTGCGTAACTGGGCGGCCCGGGACAGACAGATTGAAATCAGCTCAGACACGTTCCGCAGGAGTATCTACAGGCCCTTCATGAAATCCAGTCTCGCTTTTGGGCCGGGACTCAATCATGAACGCAGCCAGGTTCCGCGGATGTTCCCGGAAGCGGGAATGGAGAACTACGGGTTTTATTGCTTGTCGGGTGGAGGAGGACACCACTTTGCAGTTTTGGCTGTCAACGTGATCCCAGACTTGCATCTAATTGAGACTGGCCAGTTCTTCCCACGGTTTACCTACGAAAAGCTGGATGACTCATCAGGGCCGAGCGATCCGCAGGGGACGTTCGACCTGACCGATGGCCGCGTTTCGGGTGACACCGTCGTCAACGGATACAGGCGGATCGACAATATTTCTGATGACGCGCTCCAGCGCTACCAAGCAGCGTTCGGTGACGGGGTGACGAAGGACGACATCTTCGCAAGCATTTACGCTCTGCTTCATTCGGAGCTGTATCGGAGCACCTATGCGGCTGACCTTAAACGGCAGCTGCCGCAGATCTCGTTGCCGGACACGGCGGAGGATTTCCGTAAGTTCGTTGAAGCCGGTGAGCAGCTGTTGGAACTGCACATTCGCTATGAGGAGCAGCCGGAGTATTCGTTGGGTGAAGAAGCCGTGTTTGGCGATACTGACGACCTAGATTTCTATCGTGTGCAGAAGCTGCGTTGGGGCGGGAAGTCTCGTACGCCGAACAAAACGCAGATTGTGGTGAATGACAACATCACGCTGACGGGCATTCCGGATGAGGCTCACGAATACATGCTCGGGTCACGTTCGGCCTTGGAGTGGATTCTGGATCGATACCAGGTGAAAACTGACAAGGACTCCGGCATTGTCAACGACCCCAGCGACTGGGGTCTGGAGCACGGAAACCCGCGCTACATTGTGGACCTCATCAAGAAGATCACCTATGTGAGTGTAGAGACGGTGAAGATCGTTAATTCGCTACCGAAACTCACGCTGCGGAAATAAGGTGTAACACCTTGGGGTCATGTGCAAGGAGATCAGACCCCGTGCGTTCCCTAGTCACTACCTCCCGCGCCTAAACCGCTATCTAAGGGAGCGTGCACTTTAGCGTCACCCCCGTCGCGTTGACCCTGTTTTATCGGTTTGAAGCGGCGTATAAGCGATACTGCATAACATTCGTGGATGCTTATGCATACGGCAAGTCTCCTTGTGTCATGGTAGTGTTATTCCGCTGGCTCTTGTCAGTGAGAATACTTACATTAAAGGAGAGGTTCATGCGCGTATTTCGTGCAACCTGTGCCTCACTCGCGGCTGTTGCAATTACGGCTTTTTCGTTCGCCACCACTCCTGCCTTCGCGGGACCAGATGACGATCGTAGCGTCGAGACGAAAGCACACATTGACGCGCCCAAAGTTTTTTGGAACAAAGAGGCGAACACATTCGACATCAACTCACAGTCGAACGGGAAAACAGCTCCGCTGGACAAGACAGCAAACTGGGTGGGTCGTGGCTACAACTATGACGGTAGCCAGAACTACGTATTCCCAGTTACTAACGACCACCGCCTCGGCTTTCTTGGCAAGGACGGCCAGCTTCTCTACATGGCCCCACAGGTCCCTGGGCCTGGCAATAGCCCCATTTGGTCAGGTTTCGGCGCTGACACCGCAGTCCCTATTGAACAGTTCCGTGACGGGAATTTCGCCCTGGAACTCGTGGGCTTTAATGGCCCCGGCCAAATGAACATGTTCAACTATTCGACATTCGGCGACCTACCGGTGACTCGCTTGTTCTCCTCCCACGACAAGGTTTCTCGGACAGTGTGGTTAGACCCAGGTACGCACACCCACAACATCACCACGTTTACAAAGCCGGGCCGATACGAAGTCACTTTCGATGCAAGTGCGCGGAAATCTGACGGTTCTTTCACGGCTTCAAAACCAACCACGTTAGTGTGGCGGGTAGGTGGTACCAACCCCGCCGACGAAAAGCTCGGTGACGTGAGGGTCGCGTATGACCAGGCCGCAGGTGTCACGGGCAATTCCGCTCCGAGCTTCACGATCGCCCCACACGCAGGCAATGAAAAAGACGGCGATAAGAACCTCACTGATCTTACTTTCAATGCTGGTAACGACGCCGCTGAAGGTACGGTCGTGTTCTACATCGACGGCTACCACCTCGCCGAAATCCCTGTTACGGGTGGTAAAGCAACGTGGAGCGAAATGATCGGCTCTCACACATCAAGTTTCCAGGCCGTGTTTGTGCCCACCCAGGGTGCTGCACGCTGGATCAGTGCACCCCTGACCTCAAGCACCGGGCAGACAGCAGTGTCCACCACGAACACAGGGCAATTCCCCACAGAAACACCTGACACACCTGCCGGAGACTTCTCAACAGGCGAAGTAACGGTGAGCTCGCGCGATGTGTCCGTCAACGCACACACCCAAGGTGACGGCAACCGGGTCACAATTGACACGAAACCCGCTGATGACTCTCTTATCTACAACATCACGGGTGGCTTTTACGAAGAAGGTTACGACGAACCAACGTGTGCGGTAGATGGTGTAAGTGGCCCTGGGCGCCGTACGCTCGAAGTTAGTCGCGAGTACTGCAAGGGAGACGAGTACACGCTACGGCTCACATTGGAGCCACAGCCGCGCGCCGCAATTGGTAATACAGACACCATTGACCTTGGACAGGTCAGTAACACGGGCAATACAGTTCAGACCCAGTTTTCCGAAAGCGGTGCCACCACCACACCCGACCCAGGCGACGGTAGTGAAACACCAAACCCAGGCGACGGAAACGACGGCTCTGACGAAAGTCTCCTCAACACGCCTGTCACGATTAATAACGGACACGTCGACCTGCGTGCCATGGACCTCAATGGTGAACTGACCGTAGCGCTCGGTGACGATTCGCGACAGCACGCACAGGAATCCGTGACACGCACTATCGACTCGACGACCCTGGAAGTCACGAAACTTGCGAAGGTTAAGCGTGAAGGCAACGTGCTTGCCAACCCAAGCTACGACGTCCTCGGTCCCAAAGGCACTGAACTCTACATTCTGCCGCAAGCTCAACAACCAGGCCGTGTGTGGCCAGGGTTCTCAAGCGAAACACTCGACCGCATGAAGTATCCCGAAGGTGCGACGATGACACTCACACCTGTGAGCGCACCTGAAGGCGGAAAATGGTTTGCCTACACGGAGAACCTCGGCTCCATTCAAACGATGTACGCATCCAGCGAGAAGGCTGCAGACATTCCTCTTCCGCCCGGAACCCACATGCACACTGCGTGGGCATTCACCAAACCTGGAACGTACACGATCGACGTGACGGCGCGCGCCAAGCAGGAGGTGGGCGGTGCACGAAGGGCTGGTGGCAGTGTGACAGCGAAGACGCAACGTCTCACGTTCGTCGTGGATCACAAGCCAGGTGGTGAAGACGGAGACGTCTCGACTCCGCCAAGTGAAAAGCCGAGTGAAGCACCAGGCGAACAGCCAACGCAGGAACCACCTGTGGAGCCGTCGCAGGAGCCAACTCAAGCCCCGTCACAGGAACCGTCAGAGGAGCAGCCTGGCGAGGAGCCCGGTGAAGCACCTTCGCAGGAGCCAAACGAACCGGCTCAGCCTGGTGAGTCCGACAACGACGACAGCAGGAAGCCTGACGACAAACAGACGGAAGCTCCTGCTGAAGGAGACGGAGGCGACTCCGACAACGGTGCGAACAGCACCTCGGGCGGTTCAGGTGACAACACTGGTTCGAATGATTCGAACGGCACTGGTGCAAATGGTTCAAACGGCACCGCTTCGAACAACGGCAACTCCCTGTCCCGTACCGGTGCCACGGTACTTCCGGTTGGACTGACCGCTGGTGCACTTGCTGTTGCTGGTGTTGCGCTACTTGTAGCTGCACGCCGTCGCAAGAGCTAAGTCCTGCACAACGAGGGCCCGCACTTTCCTTTAGCGCCTCCCGCCAGGTGAGAAATCAGTTCATCCTGGCAGGTCGCGGTTGGGGAGGTGCGGGCCTACTTTCTACCACCTCGGGAATGGCCACCCCAGCAGATAAGCGACTCTAGTGGGTTGTCCTCAGAGTCAGCTGCTTAACGAACAGTGCCAATACAAGTGCGGCTGCAACGAAGGGCACGCCACTTACAAAAACTAAATGCATCGCTTCGCCCATGCCCTAGTGAATGGCATCGGCAATTGGGCCTGGTAAGGCTTCAAGTTTCGCCGGATCCAAGGCAGAACCAACCCCTGAACCCGCACCCATCGAGTCGCCCATATTCTTGGCCCCCGCAGGCAGGTGTTCTTGAATCTTAGGCATCATCGCCGAACTCATGATCGACCCCAGCACCGCAATTCCAATCGTGGACCCGACGTTACGGAAGAACTGCACCGCCGCAGTTGCAACCCCCAGTTCAGTACGGTCCACCGCATTCTGAACCACCAGCGTGTACGTCTGCATGCACCTGCCTAAACCCTTGTGTTCCGATTTTTCCGACTCCGTGAAAAGCTATTAATCACGAACTTAGGGGCAGAATTGTTTGTTCCCAAAGCTGCGTCCAACAACTTTTGACCATCGTATGTAGAGCCAGTAAGGATGCGGATGCGGTCAGGAATCGACTTGGCTGTCTCGGATACCGCGTGGAACAGAGACTCGGCGATCAGTTCTTGGCTGCAATACTCCATCAGGCGTTCGTGGGTACTGCGCCGCTGAAGCTCCTCCACGAGAGAGCTGGTGAGACGCTCGATATCATCGAATGTGCGTGCCGCCTCAGCGAGTTGGGTCAACTCGCCAGCATCGTCGATATGCCATCCTTCGGTCGCCAGCACCTTGTTGAGCAAGCGGCGCAAATCATCCCAACGCTGACGATCGGTGGTATACCGTGTCGGGCTCATCGCCGTCGCTATGAACTCACGAGTGTGTTGACCTGCTTGCGCTACCGACATTCCCTCCGTAAGCGCGACAAACAGTCCTTCTCGCTTACTCCCGGCAACACGCGGTGGCGCTCCAATGTCGAGGAGAAGTTCGTCGATTTGGTTTCCGCTTAGGCTCGGCAAATCAGTACTGGCCAGGACATTCGCAATACTGCGGATAGTCGAGCGTTGGGAGAAAGAATCGGACTGCATCACCGCTCAAGCTTCTCATGTGAGCGAGTGGCCTGAGTATTTCAGCAAGACCGGGTGTCCGGATTCTTGCACGCTCAGGGGCGTATACGTGAGAGCCCGAAGCGGCCGCACCCGTGGCTTGCTGGAATTCACGTCAATCCTGGCTCTTAGAAGGAGCCAGACATGGCTACGAGAGATCTTCAGGTATTCACTAACGATGCCTTTGGAACGATCCGAACTGTCGAGCATGAGGACAAGGTGTATTTCTGTGGCCGTGATGCGGTAACGGCGCTTGGATACACCAATACGAGCAAGGCGATTCAGGATCATTGCCGTGGGGTTCCGTTTCGTTACCCGATCGTCGATGTGAACCGTCCTGGGTTTCGTTCCTAGATGGTTGGTAAAGACAGTTCATCGTTGGTGAGGCTTTCGGTGTATTGGGCTTCGACTTCTGCTGGTGTCTTGTAGCCCAGTGCTTCGTGCAGCCGGGTGGTGTTCCACCAGTGGACCCAGTTCATGGTCGCGAACTCGACATCGGTCAGGCTGTTCCAGGCCGGCTGGGAGTAGATCAGCTCGGCCTTGTACAAGCCGTTGACGGTTTCAGCAAGGGCATTGTCGTAGCTATCGCCGACTGTTCCGACTGATGGGGTGATTCCTGCGGTGATGAGCCGTTCAGTGTAGGCAATGGCAACGTATTGGGCAGGTTCAACCGGTGGTTGCAACACCGGCCTGTTTCAGGGATTGTAGTGCTTCGCCGAAGACTTCGGCGGGGGTCTTCCAGCCGAGAGTCTTGCGGGGTCTGTTGTTGAGGGTGTGGGCCACCGCTTCGAGGTCGTCTGCGCTCCAGCGGGACAGGTCGGTGCCCTTGGGGAAGTACTGACGTAGCAGGCCGTTGGTGTTCTCATTGGTGGGCCGTTGCCACGGGGAGTGCGGATCAGCGAAGAACACCTTGGTGCCAGTCTCAAGAGTGAACGCGGCATGTCCTGATAGTTCCTTGCCACGGTCCCAGGTGATCGTCTTGCGTAACTGCTGGGGCAGGGTCGTGATCGCAGCGGCCAGAGCCGCGTTCATCGCGACTGCACCGTAGCCGCCCAGCGCGGGGCCGTTCTTGACCGGAGGGTGCTCGCCCCAGCCGTCGAGGCGGGGCAAGTGGACCAGGATCGTCGCGCGGCTGCGACGCTCGACCAAGGTCCCGATCGCAGAGCGGCCGGTCCCGATGACCAGGTCACCTTCCCAGTGTCCTGGAACAGCACGATCAGCGGCTTCTGCGGGGCGTTGGCTGATCACGACCTCGGCGCCGACATGACCGCCGGGTTTGTTCCGGGAACGCTCACGGGGCTGTCGCAACGCCCTGCCCGTTCGCAGGCAAGCCACCAGCTCACGCTTCAGTGCGCCGCGGCCTTCGATGAACAACGCCTGGTAGATCGCCTCATGACTGATACGCATTGACTCATCATCAGGGAAATCCAGCTTCAAGCGGTGACTGATCTGCTCCGGGCTCCAACTGGTGGCCCACCGTCGATCTTGCCGACGAGGCTTGTTCAACCCCTTCCACGTCGGCGTGACCGGCCCTTCCACCGGCGTCCCGTCCGGGCCAGTGACCTTCCCAGAGAGTCTGTCCTGGACATAGTCGCGAAGCCGCAGGTTGGCCACCAGCTTCGCGGTCTTGGGTCGTTTCGCGGCCTCCTGGGCTTTCCATTGGGCCACCGTGGCGCGATACTCCAGCTTCCCGCTGCGGGTAGCAGCGTTGCGGCGCAACTCCCGACTGATCGTGCCCGGATCCCGCCCAAGGGTACGCGCGATCGACCGGACACCGCGTCCCTGAGCACGCAAGATCGCGATCTCCTCTCGCTCCTCGAAACTGAGATAACGACCAGTTGGCTCCGTCAACGTCAGCGGTGGCATACCGCCAGCGTGACGGAACCACCGCGATCCGACCGGCACCGACACCCCCCCACCGCCAGCGCTGCCTCCGCTGTCGTGACCCCGGCCGCGATCACGCGCCAGAATTGTCGCTGCACCGCCCTCGATGGCTGCGGTCTGCCCGGAGAACGCATTGCTGGCCGCAACGCCCGGTCCGCGCGCCACTGCCGCCGCATCCCCTCCGGGACCTCGCCGATCTTCATGCTCCAGTCCTTGGTCACCATCCTTGAACACCTTTCTCACCTCAAGGTGTTGCGACGACCAGTTGAATCCGCCTTGCGAGCCACGATCGGAGTGATGGACCAGTTCAGCACTGCCTGTGGTCGCGGTGTTCAGCGCGTGCTACAGCGCTTCTAAGGACAGCGCGTGCGTCGTCATCGATGATCTGGTCGCCCAGCCGGCGAAACGACGGGAGTACGCATCGATGACGAACGCGGTGTACACGAAGCCATACGATGTGCGCACATACGTGTAGGGTCGGCCAGCAGCGCCCTGCCCGCGTTGCCGCTGGATGGGTTTCTGCTGGCCGCCCTCCGAACCGGACGTGCCCATTCCTGAGCATCCGGCTCTCCATGTGATCACGCCGTGACGCTCGCCCAGGGGTTTGGGATGCGGGTTCCTCGGTAGCGGTAGCGGGTCACGGGAACCTGCCAGGCGCGGAAGAACTCGATCCCTTCGGCGCGGATCTGCCACCGGGGCAGAAGTCGCCTGACGAGGGTGCGCATGTTCAGCTTCGGGTGCCGCTTTTTCAGCCAGCCCACGATCCGCCAGAAGGCGAACCGGTCGAGATAGCTGAAGAGGTGTTTGACGACGCCGTGCTGGAAGTAGGCGCACCAGCCCCGTAGCGCCGGGTTGAGTCGGCGCAGCAGGTCTGCGAGCGTTCGATGGGATGCCCGGCGGGTCAGCGTCCGCACCTTGTCCCGGATGGAAGCCAGCGACTTCCGTGAGGGGTAGGTGTAGATCGCGGTCTTCCCACCGTGACCTCTGATCCGGCGGCGCTGGATGTGCCACCCGAGGAAGTCGAACCCGGTGTCTATGTGCGTGACCGTCGTCTTCTCGGCCGACAGGCGCAAACCCATCGGCGCGAGCACCGCGGCGACTTCGTCCCAGAGCGCGTCGGCATCCTCGCGGGTGCCTCGGACGAGGACGACGAAGTCGTCCGCGTAGCGGACCAGCTTCATCGTCGCGCCCCCGGCGCGTTGATGCTTCGTGCGCGACCATTGCGGGCCGAGCGCATCCCACTTGCGTTGGAAGTGCTCGTCCACCACGGACAGGGCGATGTTCGCCAGTAGCGGCGACAGGATCCCGCCTTGCGGGGTGCCGGTGTAGGTGTCCCTGTTCACGCCGTCCTCACTGAGGACACCCGCTCTCAGGAACCCGCGGACCAGGCGCAACACGCGCTTGTCGACGATCCTCGCCCGGACGCGCTGCATGAGCGCGTCGTGATCGATCTCGTCGAAGCACGCGGTGATGTCCGCTTCAAACACCTGCACGTAGCCACGTGAGGCGTAGAAATGGATCTCCGCGATCGCGTCCTGCGCCCGCCTGCGCGGCCGGAACCCATACGAGGACGGCTGGAAGTCGGCCTCGAATATTGGTTCCAACACCAGCTTCAGAGAGGCTTGAACGATCCGGTCCGTCATCGTCGGAATCCCGAGCTTGCGGACCTTGCCGTTCGCTTTCGGGATCGACTTCTGACGCACCCGTTCGGGGACGAACTCGCCGCGCTTGACGCTCTCGCGCAGCTCGGCGAGCATCCCGTGCACCTTCTCCGGTGGGACGGATCGCGGGGCGATTCCGTCAACTCCGGCGGTGCGACCTCCCTTGTTGCCCGCCACCCGATTCCACGCCGCAACGAGGAAGCCGGGGTCATAGACCAGGTTGAACACATCATCGAAACGACGACCGGGGTCGGTCGTCGCCCATTGGTGCAGTTTCGTCTGCATTCTCAGTACCCGTGCCCACGCCTCCGAAGTGTCGGCTGGCCACGAAACATCCGCATTCACGGCTGTGTCTCCTTTACCGCTTGCCGATCCTGCGATCACACTGGACCCCTTCGCCATGCGACCGGCTTTCCCAGCCTCGGACTACTACGGGCCCTCCGTCCCATCCCGGCCCGATCAGCAGGCCGTGCGCTCAGCCGTCGATGTCGTCGCTGGCGGCGACGCACCTCCGGCGAGACCGGGATGGTTCCCACGTTCACTCTCGAACCCTTCGACGGGATCGGCACCCAGTTATGCCCCAGCATCCTCGCCACGGCTACGCCGCAGGCTTTCACCGTGGCCTCCCGACTGGCGACATCACCCAGTCCAGGAGTTCCCCTCACCGCCGAAGCAGTGAGGGTGCGCGATGCAACCCGACCCGCATCCGCCAGGTTGGAGTCGGTGGTCTCGTATTGAGGGGCTTTCAGCCACTGGTTCCTATCCGTATGCCTCTCCGTCTCGCTAGCCGAGCCCGTACCATCTGGCAGTTCTGGCACGACTCGTCGTTGTCGAGGACTGCTCCACCCAACCCGCTCACGCCAACGGGCCAGATCGTCCTCCAGCTATCACACGCCTGCTGCGACAGGCACCGAGCGGTGTCCTTTCACCACCGCAAGGTTCGAGAGCACCTCGTGGCGCTCGATGTCAGCGACCCACAGCCGATTCGGGGCCGGTGCTTTGAAGTCCCGCATCACCAGATCCGGGCGCTCATCCGGTGTGCGCCCGGGTACCGTGGTGCGCGGTTTCCGGCCGCGGACCACGCCGCTGATTCCGGCCTGACGCATCGGCCGTGCGACCTGGTCACGGCCGACCTTCCAGCCGCTTCGGCGCATCGCATGCCACATTTTGCGAACGCCGTAGACCCCGTAGTTGCGGGCATGCAGGTCCTTGATCACCACGGTCAGTTCCCGATCACGGATCTGGCGTTCGCAGGCCGGGCGGGTCTTCGCTGCCCGATAACCACGCGACGTCATGAATCCACACTCGCGTGCTGCAAGTGTGCGGCAGATGAGCTCGACCCCGAACCGATCACGGTACATATCGATGTAGGCGATCATTTCGGCGAGGGGCGGTCGAGCTCGGCTGCAAAAAACGCGGACGCAGTTTTGAGAATCTCATTGGCCCGGCGCAGCTCCCGGTTCTCACGCCGTAACCGGCGCAGCTCTTCAAGCTCATCCGTTGTCGCGCCCGGCTCAGTGCCGGCATCACGTCTGGCCTGCTTCAGCCACCCGCGCATCGTACTGATGCTCTACCGAAGCTCAAGGGTCTCGCGCAGTTTGCCGAGGACTATGGTTCTGAATTCCGACGCATCGAGTCAGTGGCCGAGGCTGGTGGGAAGCTTCGCGTCCTCGACATCGGCCGACCCTCAGTTCGCGAGGCGACCGCTCAAGCGACCGATGCGAAGTCGCTCTAGACTTGCGACCTCGCCGATGACTATCAGTAGCCCTATGACGGTGGGCCCACAGCTCAAACATCTTCGGTGAAGTCGCAACCGCGAGTGCCATACCCATGCGTCTACCGGTACTTCATCGTTCCCTTGACCCTCTGCAGCAAATTGAACTGCAACATGGGGACCTCCTAGTCGTTGCGTGGAGTCCATACACGCTCTGATCAGGAGAAATAGCAAACGGTGTCGCGCACTCAGGCAGGATCTCTCGGAGCCTACCCAGAGGAGCACGTCGTCACACCACCCGAGAGCATTGTTGCGCGCGAAATCCCGCCTGGTTCACCCTTCTTTGGAGGCCAGCCGGGGTAGCGGTGTGCCGGGCACTTAGCGGTTCAGCAAGCTAATCTCCAAATGGCAGCACTGGGACGAATTCCCAGTTCATAGCCGGTATAGACGCTATTCGAGGCCTCCGTTCCGCACTGGGGTCTTGTATCCATCGTGACCGGTTGTGCGATCCGTGACCAGGCTCCGGCGGGCTTGTCGTCCGGTACATTGGCAGTCCTGGCACTCGCCGACGCCGAGACAGACCATTTTGTCGGCTCCTTGGTGCTCTTTGACATCAGGCACGACGATGCCGAAGTCGGTTTTTGGATTCATCCCGATGCACGAGGAACCGGGCACGCTCGCCGAGGCTTGGAACTGGCGTCACGTTTCGCTCATCGTAACGGGCTGCAGACACTGACAGCGCGCACGCTACCTGACAACGAGGCGTCACAACGGTGCCTGGCAGCAGCTGGCTTCCGTAAGGTGGCGCGAAGTGTCGGGGCCACACCCGCCGGAGAACACAAGGAATTGATCCACTACCGACTCAATCTGGTACCGCCCGTTATATTTCCGTTGCGCACGCAACGACTGCGACTCCGTCTACATGAGCAAAACGATACCGGGTGGCTGTATCAGCTCTACTCGCAACCCGAAGTGGCCCGGTATTTACTGGATGATCCGTGGACGGAAGAGGTGACCGGACGCAAGATAGCTGACCGTCTGAGCAAGTCCGATATCGGTGGTGAGTGCGGAGCGGTGGCACTGGTCATCGAACACGAAGGTGTGCCGGTCGGCGACGTAATGCTGTGGCTTACCGATCACCAGCACCGCCAAGCAGAAATCGGCTGGGTGCTGGACCCCCGCGTAGGCGGACGGGGACTTGCCACCGAAGCCGTTCGAGCTGTCCTGGCCCTGGGTTTCGAGCACTATGGACTTCACCGAATTACTGCGCAGATGGACGCACGCAATAGCGCCTCCGCGGCCTTGGCTCGCCGCGTCGGTCTACGACTCGAAGCACACCACATCGCGGACTGGTTTAGCAAAGGCGAGTGGACCGACACTCTGGTATTTGCTCAACTAGCCTCCGATTTCATCGAACCCAGCGGCCAAACTAACCCAAACTCACCCCTTCTCGAGGTGAGGTCGGGTCAGTGGGTCTCCGCCAGGAGCCAATAGCTTCTATATTTTCACACCTGCAAGCTCGTCGGGACGTGGCTCATCGTGACGTCAATTCCGTGTGGTACGGCTTGCCCGACGGTCACCCCTTGGTGTTGGAGGTCGGCTACGGTCTCGAAGCTGGGCAGACGCGCTGGGAAGATTGGTGCGAACCGTGGACGATATCCGAGGACGTACCGACGAGGCACTAGATGCTTTGCCAACTGGGGACAAGGCCGTTAGTCCATCGACACGTTGCACTACGAGAAGGCAATCGTGATGGTCGACTTGATGGTGGAGTTAGGGACCGAGCTCGTATTTGGCGAAGGGTCCGATCGTGGGCCATAGGTCTGCATCGGTGTTGCGCGAGGCACGTGAGTGTTGGACTGTCTGTATTCCGAACCTTATGGCCGGTGACCTTTACTTCAGCCAGCCCATCCGTGCCCTGCGGGCACCACCCAGACCCTTCAGAGGCATTCGCACGACCATAATGTGATGGAAGTTCCCCGCCTGTTGTGTCTTCTCCACACCACAGAAACTCACAAACCCGTTTTGGGCTCCAAGAGGCTGCCAATCAAGGCCCGTACTCGCGTTTTGATCTCGTCACGGATGACACGCACTGCCTCGAGGTCTTGGCCTGCCGGGTCGTCAAGTGTCCACTCTTCATAGCGCTTGCCCGGATAGATCGGACAGGCCTCCCCACATCCCATCGTGATGACCACATCTGAGTCCTGCACGGCCTCGGTGGTGAGCACCTTGGGTTGCTCAGCGGTAATGTCGATTCCCTCTTCGCTCATAGCAGCAACGGCAACAGGGTTGATCTGCTCAGCGGGCATCGATCCTGCCGAGCGCACCTCGATCTGGTCTGCTGCCAAATGGCGCAGATAACCGGCGGCCATTTGGGAGCGCCCGGCATTGTGGACGCAGACGAACAGCACAGAGGGTGTATCGGGTCTTTGGGTGGTCATGGACGGGTCCTCTTTCGGCATGAAGGAAGTGCTGGGCCCAGCGTGCGAACACGTGGTTGTATCTCCGGCAAGATGGCAATCAGCCCCTCGGGTGAGGCCAGAACGGGATCACTCACGGCCCAGTCTTGATAGCGTACCCCAGGAATAATGGGGCAGATATCGTCGCACCCCATCGAACGTGAGAGGCTTGGGGAAACGCTCCCGCGCAGTCTGGCTTTCGACGTCGGTCAGCAGGGACACCACATTCGGGTGCACGGTGTCGGCCGGAGCAGAACCAGCAGAGCGAGCCACCGCGTATCCGTCGGTGCTATCGTGCAGAACGGCAGCTACAAGCTGGGAACATCCAGCGTTGGCCACACAGACAAACAGCACTTGTCGTGCGACGGCGGTGTGAACCCGGGTCAGATCAGCCAGTCGTTGGGTGGCGAAGCATTTGGTCCGCCGCAGAAGCTCCGGGGCGCTCGTCGTGGTGTGCACCGCGACGGTATATGACTCCCGGATAATATGGGTGACGAGTCGCTTGGGCACAGTGGTAGCCGTGCCAGACAATTCCGTGACGAGACCACCCAGTTGGTCATCGATCTCTTGTGGTGCAACAGAAGGTTTCCGCGCCGGTGGCGTGTCCGTGGCGGAAGCCGGGTCGAAGGTCTCCACACCCGGGTCACACGACCTTCCGAGTCGACGAGACCAACAGTCCTGAGAACGGTCAGGGGGTGCGAGACGGTCGGCTGAGTCGGCACGCATGGCCTGGAGGGCGGTGGGTGTACATTCCGGAGAGGTCAGTGTCGGCTGACTCATGAGACACTCGTAACTTGTGAGGCGGATTCGGGCGGATACGGATCGGTATTGAACCAATCGCGGGCAATCCAGAGGGAGACGTACACCAGTCCCAGCAACACCGGGACCTCAATCAGTGGCCCAACCACCCCAGCCAGAGCTTGTCCGCTGGTGGCGCCAAAGGTACCGATAGCGACCGCAATGGCCAGCTCGAAGTTATTACCTGCCGCGGTAAACGCCAGCGTTGTTGACCGCGCGTAGCCTAGACCCAGACTCTTGCCTGCCACGATGCCCACAAACCACATCACCACGAAATACACCAACAAGGGCAGAGCGATCCGTGCCACGTCAAGCGGGTTGTTGATAATCGCTTCCCCTTGGAGCACAAAGAGGAGCACGATGGTAAAGAGGAGCCCATATAACGCCCACGGTCCGACACGTGGGAGAAACCGGCGTTCGTACCAGGCCCGACCCCGGTACCGTTCGCCGATCCACCGGGAGGCGAATCCGGCAAGAAGCGGAATCCCCAGGAAGATCACCACGTTTAGAGCGATCTGACCCATCGAGACCTCGAGCCCGTCTGTTCCGAGGCCGAGCCAGCCTGGCAAAACGGTGAGATAAAACCAGCCAAGCACCGAGAACATCAGCACTTGAAACACGGAGTTTATCGCCACCAAAACCGCCGTGGCTTCACGATCACCGCAGGCCAGATCATTCCAGATCACCACCATCGCAATACACCGAGCAAGCCCAACGATAATGAGTCCGGTCCGGTACTCAGGTAGATCGTGCAAGAACACCCAGGCGAGAATAAACATGACTGCAGGACCAACAAGCCAGTTCAGCACCAGAGACGACACGAGAAGTTTTTTATCTCCGGTAACGGCGACGACTTTGTCGTAACGGACTTTGGCCAACACTGGATACATCATGACCAATAGCCCCAACGCGATCGGCACCGAAACCCCACCGATCTCCAGCTGGGTCAGCACATCAGCAAGAACCGGCACGAATCGTCCCAATAACAATCCAGCGAGCATGGCCAGCCCGATCCATACCGGAAGCCATTTATCCAGCGCCGACATCCGCCGTGAAGACGCCGCCACAGTAGGCATTTTTGTTGCAGTCATCTGTCATCTCCTGACGTGTTCCACAGCAACGACTAACCACGTTCTCTTGGTGTACTCCACCGGACCGGTCCAACGTTCGGCAGACCGTGATTCGATCTGCCTCTATGTTAGTGACTATCTCATGAGCGTGGTCGATTCAGGTGTCATGGCTTGTTTCGCCTACCTCCGTGACGCGTTGGCCTGCGTTGCATCTCAGATCGGATCTACGTTGCCATCACGACTGCAGGCAGGAGCTTGTGTTTGTTTCGATAACCGGCACGCGAGTTATCTGTACCAATCTGAGGACCAAGACCACTTGACCACAAGGGAAAAGAACACAAAAGCCATAGTGCAGCAATCAGCTACAGGGCCATCAGCACCTCGTCGTAGAACCTTTCCAGCTCCAGGATGGGGTCCCAGCCGCTCCATCGAGGTCGTGGGCACTTGTCTCTACACCAAGAACATTGCCAACGTGCTCGATTTTTCCGCGACAACAATTTGTTCACGCCAATCTTTCCCTGTCGTTGGTGCCAAATCCCGATAATCCGCATGATCCCATGGCGATCAGTGTTCGAAACAACGGCAAGTTGCTGGGATACCTCAGTCGTGAGGACGCTCTACGCTACGGTTCTGAAGCACACCGGTTGGCAACCTCAGGGTATGCGCGCGAAGTTCAGGAATATCTCTTCAGGCAGAGCACTCAATCCCAAAACTGGTACCCCTCCACCGAGATTCATTTCGTCCTCCCAGAGCCGGGACATGGGCTCCCTTGAATCAGTCCATTCCCGATAGCCTCTCTGTCTTGCCTCACGGCGACGTTGCACAGGTCTTGAAGGAGGCAGACCACTTCGAAGTCCTCTGTGATGACGTTCCACCAGCAAAGGGGTAGCGCAGGCCACAGAACTTACCATTCATGCGCTTCGGTCCTCTGAGCTCAGCAACGACTGGAACAGTACCATGCCGTTCTATCCGGTTCCGGTTGCTGAGTCCGATAGCTACGATGTACCGCCTGCTTATCAGTATGAACCGGAACAACCAGCCAGGCACTATAGGCCCACTCATCACAAGAAGTGGCCCCAGGGCACTCCCCACGATTTGCCAGCTTCGCTCCATCACCGCAAACAGTTCCCCGATTCCTCATTCACTCCTGGGGCTCCAGAACCAATCATCGATTTTCCAGAACCAGCCAATCCTGAACTGATCATTCTTCAACGTTCCAATAAGGGTGATAAGACCGTACGCGTCCTCTTAGACGGTCCAACCGGGGGCCTGACAACGAGACTCGCTACACCGTCGATCACAACAACACGACTGGCACAGACACACATCGAGAAAAGAGTCCTGATGTTCTGCGACGTCGTGGAACCATACGGTTGATCACTCTCCTCATCATTGGAACCGTTCTCCTCGTCGTGATTCCCGATGTGGGGTGGGTTCTGGGCCCGTTAGTAGCCCTGTTTGGTGTTTACGACAAGAACGTGCACAATCGTTAGGCCTAGGTTCTAGAAGACGAAAAGCAATGGGGACAACCGGATTCACACCGCTTGAACGGCCCCCGCAGACCGAGAGGTGTTTGCTTGCGGCCTCGCTGATCAGCGTCAAAGACGGCAAGCCAAGAGGACTCACAACTCGAGATCTGCTGTTCGTTCCGGGCACGTGATTCCCAAAGCCCAACGCGTTAAACCAGCAGGTGTGCATCTTCGTGAAGACGTTTCGGTGCTGTACAACCACTATTCAAAAAACGATCCATACCAGGGTTGTAGATCCACCGGCAAGGTGCGGGTTTACCCCTGTTCTTCCGGATCCAGCCGCTTAATGGTGCGCATCTCTGCGGCCCAGAACTGCGCTATCTTCTTCCGCCGGTCCGAGTCATCGCTCAACAGATCAGCCAACCCGAGTCCGCGAGCCAAGTCCAGCGTCGTCTGGATGAAACGACGAGTACGCTCATCGGAGACATCGGCGTTGAGAATCCGCACCGTTTCTGTATAGATGCCACGTGCGAATTTATCTTCCAGTGGCCGGATACGCTCTTTGAGGGCCAGTTCGGACGCAGCGACGCACCAGATCTGCAGGGCGGCTTTAAAGACGTCGGAAGCGTAATATTCCAGGACTTTCTCCACGATATGGTCGAAGTCATCCCCCGGGGTAGCCTGCGATCTAGGTGCTTGGAGCCCTGCCTGTTCTCGTTCCTCAAACATGTAGTCGATTGCTGTCAGAAACAGATCTTCGCGGGTCGGGAAATGGTGTTGCAACGCACCACGGCTCACCCCGGCTTCTTGAGCGATCAACGTCATCGTCGCACCGTGCCAACCGGATTCTGCCAGGCAACTGATAGTAGACCGCAGGATTCGATCTCGAGTAGCACGGCTACGATCCTGCTTAGGCTCGTGCGACCGGTGGGACTGTGAGGAAGCACTGGAAGTGGTCATAAGTTTCAATCCTAGACCTCAGACGCCACCGCGCCGGGTGATGACATCATCACCACACACCCGAGATAGAGCTTGAGGGGCGTCAAAATTCTTCGCGCAAAACGTTCTTGCGAATTTTGCCAGTTGACGTCTTCGGCAAGGCTTCGACGAACCACACTCTCTTCGGTGTTTCCACGCCGGACAGGTGGTCGCGCACATGAGACAGAATCTCTGCCTCGACCTCGGAGGCAATCTGTTGTCGCTGTTCAGCACTCACTTCTGAAACGGCAGGAACCTTATCGCTACAAACTACGGCTGTGACGGCCTCACCCCAATGATCGTCAGGTGTCCCGATTACGGTACATTCGATGACTCCGGGGGCATCGGCAACGATTCGCTCAACCTTCATCGACGAGACATTCTCACCGCCGGTTTTGATGATGTCCTTGACTCGGTCAACGAACCACACAACGCCTTCGTCGTCCATGTAGCCAACGTCGCCACTATGGAACCATCCGTGACGAAATGCCTCCTGATTGGCATCGGGCCGATTCCAGTACCCCGCGGTGACGTGTGGACCGCGGTAAACGATTTCACCAACCTCTCCGGGAGGTAACAATCTACCGTCTGGAGCCATAATTCGGGTGCGCACCGTTGGGGAGGGCACTCCCCACGACCCGTTCTTACCGTGTCGATGATCAGTACGTTGAAACGTCGTCGCCGGCACAACTTCTGTTTGTCCCGATCCCAGCACTTTCCGTGCATTCGGCATCATGGCATCCATACCTGCCAAAATCCGTTCGGGCATCTGTGCCATTGCGTACATGGCGGTCTCCATCGATGACAGGTCCCGAGCTTGGCGCTGGTTTTCGGCGATCAGGGCTGCCCACATCATCGGTAGACCCGTGAAAACCGTAACTTTCTCTCGCTCAATGGCGTCAAGAACAGTAGCGGGATCGAACCCTTGCTGAAGCACCAACGTGCCACCCAGAAATAACACGGGCTTAGCGAGGGTGTTCAGCCCCGTGACATGGAACAGCGGCAAACATAACAGCATGGTGCCAGGGTGCTCACCCCAATCTTTTCCGATCAACACCGCATTAGACATCACACCGGTCACCACCGCGCTGTGCGTTGCTAGGGCACCTTTTGGTCTAGCGGTGGTTCCCGACGTGTAGAGACACTGAACGATGTCGTCACTGGAAATGATGAGTCTCAGTTCATCGTCCACCGGTGTGGCCAAAAGATCTGTCAGATCTACTCGCGCATAGTTCGTCGCCATCGACAATGCAGCCTCGTTCTCGACCGCACCGGTTCCGGTTTCGCGCACAACGACATTGTCAATCGTGACCCCTTCGGCAATCGTTGCTTCCAGCAGGGGTAGCATAGCGTCGTCGATGATGACAGTCCGCACACCGGCATCGTCGAGAATCCAGGCGATGTCTGACGGCGTTAGCGCGTAGTTGATGGGTAATGCCACTCGCGCGGATTTGGCGATCCCAAAGTAGATTGCCAGAAAATCCGCGCTATTGGCCACCATGATGGCGACCGGTTCTCCCTGTTCCGGGGCGTCGGGGAGATTAATAATCCCGCGGGCCATCGCTTCGGCATCGTGGTCCAGCTGGGCATAACTGATACGTCGTTCTCCTTCCACAACGGCAATCTGTTGTGGATGTTTCTCGGCGGCGCGGGTCAACGCGTCGCCCACCGTATGACGACGGGCAAGATTGAGATCAACGGGGTCGACGGTACTGGTATCGGGTTTCATAATGTTCACTTCCTGGTGAATGTATGGGTCAGTAAGAAGCAGTAGAGGCGCAAACCGCAGGCCAGGATCCAGTAGCGCAGAGCATCGAGAAGAGAGGTTAAACCGGATAGCCATCCATTCGGGCAAGCACCTGGAGCATGACCTCGTCGGCGCCACCGCCGATCGAGGACAACCGCACGTCGCGGAGGAATCGGCTCGTCCAGTTCTCCTCCATATAACCCATGCCCCCATGGACTTGTAGCACCGTATCGGCGACATCGCGTAGCAAGCGTCCAGCTACGAGTTTGCCCACGGTGGCTTCCCGAGTAATGTCTGCACCGGCATGAGATAGCCGGCACATCTTTTCGTTGTGCGATCGCAATAGTTCCAGTTGGGCAGAAAGCTCGGTCAGCTTGAACACGGGGTACTGGCGAGCGGCAAGGGGTGCCCCGAATAGCTCACGTTGTCCCAAGTATTCCCGGGTCTTAGCGAGCGCCCACTCACTGGCACCGACGGCTGTGAAACACGCCGAGAGACGCTCGACCACGAACTGTTGCATCTGTTGTTGGAATCCCCGACCGATCTTACCGATCGTATTTGATACCGGAACCCTCACCTCATCGAGGTGTAGCTCAACGGTGTCAGAGGAACGATTCCCGAGTTTGTCGAGCGGGCGCGAGACGGTGAACCCAGCAAGCCCTGAGGGCACAATAATCTGCGACATCCCCCGATACCCGCCCTCATCGGACGTCCGGACCAACATGCAGAACCAGTCGGCCTGAGTGCCGTTGGTAATGAAGATCTTGCCACCATTGATCACCCAGTCGTCACCGTCGCGACGGGCCTTGGTGGACAGACCTGCGACATCTGATCCGGCCCCGGGTTCTGTCACCGCGATGGCTGCCACTTGTTGCCCTTCAAGGGCCGGGCGTAGATATTGCTCTTTCAACTCCGGACTACCAAAACGGGCCAAGGATGGCGTAGCCATGTGCATCTGGACGTTGATTGCCATCGACACTCCAGCGGTATTCCCCTTGGCCAGTTCCTCGGCGAAGACCATCTGGTACTCCATGGGCGCGCCTTCCCCACCGTCTTCTTCGGGATACCCCAGCCCTAAGTACCCTGCTGCGGCCAACTTAGGAAACAGTTCGTGGGCGTCGAAGACTCCGGCGTCCTCCCACTGGTTCATTCTGGGGACAATTTCCTTGTCGCAGAACGATCGGACGCCTGCGCGAAACTGTTCGAGGTCAAACTGGTCAAGATCGTCTGGTTCTTCGGTCATATTTGCCTCTCTGACGCCAACGACATGGTGGCTTACACCGGTTACACCGTGTCTATCGTGATGCAGGTCACATTAGCACCCTTAATGAAGAAAAAACAATCACGCTTGCTTGTTGTCAAAAAATGTGCCAACATGAGGTCCACGACTCGTTCAATCCGCTCCCACGGGAAGGCACGTGAGCATGGACTCCGAGCACAGCAGGAACAATCCCTTACCCACCCGAACTGGCCACTGTCCTCGTGGTGTTGCGAATGCGGACGCTATCTTGGCTGACCAGGATGGCCCGGTGGTGAGGATCGGTAATGCTTCCGGGTTCTATGGGGATCGCTTCGCCGCTTTCGACGAAATGGTTCGGGCCGGCGTGGACGTCATCACCGGTGACTACCTTGCAGAACTCACGATGCTGATCTTGGCCCGGCAGAAGGCAACGGATCCCACCACAGGATTTGCGCGCACGTTTTTGTCTCAGCTGAAGCACTCGCTGGAGGCCTTGGTTGCCACCGATGCCCGTGTAGTCGTCAATGCGGGCGGGATGAATCCGTCCGGGCTAGCTGAGGCGATCAATCAACTGGTGACGAAGACCGGAGCTGAGCTTCCGGTGGCCTATGTGGACGGCGATGACCTGACTGACCGCAGTCAGCAACTCGGTTTGGGCCAACCACTAGCTGCCAATGCCTACCTGGGTGGTTTTGGCATTACCTCAGCCTTACGGGCAGGGGCACGGATCGTGGTAACAGGGCGGGTGACCGACGCTGCGCTGACCACAGGTGCAGCTGCCTGGTATCACGGGTGGGAACGGGATGATCTTGATGCCCTGGCCGGGGCGATGGCCGCCGGCCACGTCATCGAGTGCGGGATGCAGGCCACCGGTGGAAATTTCTCCTTCTTTACCGAGATCCCCGACTTGATCCGTCCCGGATTCCCCATCGCTGAGATAGCCACCGACGGTAGCTCGGTGATCACCAAACCCGTCGGCACCGGTGGTGCTGTCACCGCCGAGACGGTGATCTCTCAGTTACTGTACGAGGTGGCCGGGGCCAGATATCCCGGCCCGGATGCCACCCTGCGACTAGATTCCATCACGGTCACCGATCTCGGTGCCGATCGAGTGGCGTTGAGCGGAATCCTCGGTGAAGCCCCACCACCGACCCTCAAGGTCTCAGCTACCGAACTCGGTGGATTTCGACAGGAGATGACCGTCTATCTCACCGGCCTGGACGTCGATGCCAAGGCGAATCTGATTCAAGCGCAGTTCCACCACGCCCTGAACACCGCTGGATTACCGATGCCGCAGCAGTTGCAATGGACGTTGGCGCGCACCGATCACTCCGATGCGACCGTGCAAGAGGAAGCGAGCGCCCGCCTGACCCTGGTCGCTCGCGACAATGACCCCCAGGTGGTGGGACGAAAATTGGCAAATATTTTTGTCGAGATCGCACTGGGTAGCGTTCCCGGTATCTTCTTATCTTCTCCACCTAAAGAAGCCGAAGTGTATGGCCGGTTCCGTCCGGAATTCGTTCCCCAGACCATCCCAACTCACCGCGTGCATTACCCCGACGGGTCGGCAGAAGTCATTGTGCCACCTGAACGCACTCTGCGACTTGAACCCACGGATCTGGACGAGCACTCCCCTGCTACCGGGCAGGGACCCACCATCACTCAGTCCTCGTCCGATGCCACGGAATCCTCTGTTGCGTTGGGCCGATATTTCGGTGCCCGTAGCGGCGATAAGGGCGGGACGATCAATGTTGGTGTCTGGGCCCGTAGCAACCCGGGCTGGACTTGGCTACGCCAAGAGCTCACACCGGAACGACTGCGAGAGTTGCTCCCAGAATTTCGAGATCTCCCGATGGACCGTGTCGAGCTGGCCAAGCTACGGGCGGTGAATTTCGTCATTCACGACGCACTCGGGGAAGGCGTCGCCTTCGGTGCCCGCTTTGATGCACAGGCCAAAGGTGTGGCCGAGTGGTTGCGCAGTCGTCACGTTTCACTACCGTCCGACGTCACGGAATTTTCGGGCCTCGACGATAACTTCACGACCGGATTCGGAGTATCCTCATGACTCGTCTCATCAGCACCATCGACACTTCCTCCCCGGAGTTCCAGCGGAGCGAAGAAGCGATGCTGCACAAAATCTCCGAGATCGATGCGGTCTTCGAGCAACTGGCTGCAGCCGGTGGTCCGCGTGCCGTGGCCCGTCACCGCGACCGCGGTAAGCTCACCGCACGAGAGCGCATTGAGCTCCTCATTGACCGCGACAGCCCCTTTCTTGAGCTTTGCGCCGTCGCGGCCTGGGGATCAGATTTTCCCGTCGGAGCCAGCATCATTGGTGGCATCGGAACCGTGTGCGGGGTTGAATGCGTCATTATTGCTAACGACCCCACGATTGCCGGCGGTACGTCAAATCCATTCACGCTCAAAAAGCAACTGCGCATCATGGATATTGCACTGAAAAACCGGCTTCCGCTGATGACCTTGGTCGAATCAGGCGGGGCGAACTTACCGACACAGAGTCAGGTCTTTATCCCGGGGGGTGATTCCTTTCGGCGACTAGCCCAGCTGTCTAAAGAGGGCATCCCCACGATCTCAATCGTGTTTGGCAACTCGACTGCGGGAGGCGCCTATCTTCCGGGCATGAGTGATCACGTGATCATGATCGAAGGCCAGTCGAAAGTCTTTCTTGGCGGACCACCACTGGTGAAGGCCGCCACCGGCGAAGTGAGCGACGATGAATCACTGGGTGGAGCCGGAATGCACGCGCGAACCTCGGGGCTTGCCGATTATTTCGCCCACGACGAGCAAGACGCATTGCGTATCGCACGCCGTGTTGTCTCCCGGCTCAACCACCGCAAAGCAGGCCCCGCGCCTGCCACCTCGATGCCACCGGTCTTCGACGAGGAAGAGTTGCTCGGCATCGTGCCCGATGACCTCAAGATTCCATTCGATCCGCGGGAGGCTATTGCCCGGGTCGTTGATGGGTCGGATTTTGATGAATTCAAGCCTCTTTATGGTGCTGGCATGGTGACCGGTTGGGCGAACATCCACGGTTACCCGGTGGGCATGATCGCCAACGCCAAGGGCGTGATTTTCAGCGAGGAAGCACAAAAGACCACCCAGTTTATCCAGATCGCCAACCGGCAAGCCACTCCCCTGGTGTTTGTACACAATACAACCGGATACATGGTCGGTCGCGCCTACGAGGAGGGTGGGATCATCAAACACGGTTCGATGATGATCAATGCGGTGTCCACCTCCACGGTTCCCCACATCTCTGTGCTGATCGGGTCCTCGTATGGGGCCGGCCACTACGGGATGTGCGGCCGTGCCTTTGACCCGCGTTTCCTCTTCGCCTGGCCCTCGGCCAAATCGGCAGTTATGGGTGGCGCCCAATTGGCCGATGTGGTGACCTCCGTGGCGAAAGCTTCGGCCCAAGCCCGTGGTACACCCGTCGATGTCGACGCGCTGGAACATCGCCGAGCTGCCATCGAGCAACAGATCGAAGACGAATCTCTGCCACTGTTTCTCTCGGGTCTCGTCTACGACGATGGGATCATCGACCCCCGAGATACCCGCACGGTGCTGGGGCTGTCGTTGTCGGCCATTGCGAATAGACAGGTCGAGTCCGATCGGTCTTACGGAATTTTCCGGATGTGAGGAACCACATGACTGTCCAGACCACAACACGCCCGATCACCCGGGTGCTCGTCGCCAACCGTGGGGAAATCGCTCGACGGGTCTTCGCCACATGCAAAGCCCGCGGGATCGGAACCGCAGCGGTATTTTCCGATGCGGATGCCCATGCTCCGTTCGTCGCCGAAGCCGATCTTGCCGTGCGTCTGCCGGGTACCGCCCCAGCAGACACCTACCTGCGTGCCGAGCTCGTGATTGCGGCCGCCCAGAAAATGGGCGCCGATGCGATTCACCCCGGCTACGGGTTCCTGTCCGAGAACGCTGGCTTCGCCCGAGCTGTTATCGAGGCCGGATTGATCTGGATCGGTCCGGATCCCGCTTCTCTTGAACAAATGGGGTCCAAAATCGAGTCCAAGCGCCTCATGGAGCAGGCCGGCGTACCGGTCTTGACGGATCTCGACCCCGAATCCATCACCGAAGCTGAGTTACCGGTGCTCGTCAAAGCCTCAGCAGGTGGTGGCGGTCGCGGGATGCGGATTGTGGAACGTCTCGATGAGCTTGCTGACACCGTGTCCTCGGCCTCGCGCGAGGCCGCCAGTGCCTTCGGCGATCCCACGGTTTTCTGTGAGCGCTATATTCCTACCGGGCACCATATCGAGGTCCAAGTGTTTGGTGACCGGGCCGGCAACGCCTGGGCAGTGGGAGAACGAGAATGTTCGATTCAGCGTCGCCACCAGAAGATTATCGAAGAGGCGCCCGCTCCGCTGGTTGAACGCCGGGGCGCGCGAATGCGTGAACGTCTCTATCAGGCCGCTCGCAACGCGGTGCAACGGCTGGGGTATATCGGAGCAGGAACCGTTGAGTTCTTGGCCGACGAGGACGGGTCCTTTTACTTCCTGGAAATGAATACCCGCTTGCAGGTCGAACACCCGGTGACTGAATGTACCACCGGGCTCGACCTCGTTGGGTTGCAGTTGGACATCGCGGCCGGGGCAGAGCTGGTCGGTGACGAACCCCGGGCTCAGGGACATGCCATTGAAGTGCGCCTCTACGCCGAGGACCCCACGCAGAATTGGTCGCCCCAAGCCGGACCGATCCGAGAGTTCTTGGTGCCGGAAGTGGACGCTGTCTTCAACAACCCAGCACCCGGACACCCGGCGATTCGTCTCGATGCTGGTGTCCAAGCCGGAGATGTGATGGGCACCGATTACGATCCGATGATCGCGAAGATGATTGGTGTTGCCCCAACCCGGCACGGTGCCGCACGCAAACTTGCCTCAGCTCTGGAAAGGATGGTGTGGGACGGCCCCGTCACCAATGCCGACCTGCTCGTGAGCATCCTGGGCGAAGAGGATTTTCTCTCGGGGCACACCGCCACCTCCTACTTAGAGGATCATCCTGCTGTGTTCACGCCGGCCACTGACGAGACCACCACAAGGTTGTTTGCCGTGGTGGCAGCCATCGCTACGGCGGCAGCTGTGGCCGAAGGCGCTCCCGCGTGCCCCGATGGCGTGGTGGTGCTCGGCGCACCAGAGAACGCAGACCAGGCATTGGCCCGCCACATCGCCGAGGAGAATCCGCGACCGCGCATTGGTGGGTGGCGGTTGTTCCACCCCGACTGGCGAACTCGCGCCTTCCTTCTCGGTAGCCAGGAGATCTCCATCGACTATCGCCAACGTCGGTATGGCTGGGAGATCTCCCCCAGCTCGGTGCCTGACGTTAACAGCGTGGAGGTCGTCTCGGCATCCTCGGCTGTCGTGCGGCTGCGCATCGACGATGTGGAGCGACGTTTCGTCGTGTCACGAACGGGCCGTCAAGTGGTCGTCACCGGGTCCGAACGGTCCGTAACGCTCACTGAGGTCGAACACTTCACCGATCCGGAGACGGTCTCTGCACCGGGTAGCCTGATCGTGCCCATGCCAGGCACCGTGGTACATATCGAGGCAACAGTTGGTGACGCCGTGGTGGCAGGCCAAAAAATCCTGTGGGTGGAAGCTATGAAAATGGAGCACGCCATCACCAGCGATGCTGATGGCATTGTCGAACAGCTCACGGTCAGTGTCGGTGATCGTGTTGACGTTGGTGCCGTGCTGGCCGTAATTGTTGCCCAGAGTGAAAAGGAGGCTGTCACAGCATGACGAGCGTGGTCTATACCCTCGAGGGGTCAACGGCGACCCTGACACTCGATGCACCGGAGAATCGCAACGCGATCAACCAGGCACTACTGCAGGGCATCTCTGAGGGGTTGGACCGGGCCAGTGCTGATGATTCGGTACGCAGTATCGTGCTGACTCACACCGGTTCGGTGTTCTGCGCTGGTGCAGATCTGAAAGACCACTCCTTAAACGACACCGAAGGTGGCACGCCGACGACAGGCGCTTCGACTGCGAACGCTGTCATCCGTGAGTTGCTAACATGCCCTAAACCGATCATCGCAGCGGTCCACGGTCATGTCAGGGCCGGTGGAATGGGCTTTGTGGCTGCCTGCGACTTTGTCGTCGCGGGTCCGCAGTCCACTTTCGGGCTCACCGAAGTGCGGATCGGGGTCGTCGCCGCCATGATCGCGCCCGTGGTCTTAGCCCGGCTTGGTGACCGAACCGCAGCAGGTTGGCTTCTTCGGGCACGCACCATCACCCCAGACGAAGCGCTGTCAGCAGGCTTCATTTCTCATGCCATCACTGACACCGATGGTTCTGTTGACGGCACGGTCGAGGAGATTCTGACCGACTTACGCAAAGCTGCTCCGGCAGCGCTGGAAGCATCAAAGATGCTGGTCAACCGTCATGTTCTCGAGCTTATGGATACCCGTGAGCAGGACATGGTTGAGCTCTCCCAGCGCTTTTTTGGCGGAGATGATGCCAAAGCCGGGATGACGGCGTTTCTGAACAAACAACATCCGCCGTGGGTCCTGGACGCCTGATCCCACGATGCCTAGTCACCGATCATGGCCTGATCACCCAGCTCGCTACTGGCATACGCTGTGAGGTTCAGCTACTAGTTGTGAAGATGGCTGTGAACTGATCATTTGGAGTCAAAGCACCGAGATTTCCGATATCAGCGATAACGGGGACCAACTGGACCGGTCAATCTGTGGTATTTGTCAGCATCTCCATGCCCTTCGAAGATCCATCCAGCGTCGACTCAGCATCCCGGCTGTACACCGGGTCGGATAGGCCTGCCCCGACCGCAGTCCATGAGCGTGTCCCCCAGACGCTGAAGTTGTCCCTCGATACCTGCGCTCCCCGGGCACGTAGACCATATCCCCAAACAGTCATGCCACAACCGAGCCAGCCCGCCCCCGAGCAGGCTACCCACTTCGGCGAAACAACGAGGTAGGAACACCGAGCACCCATTGGTCGTTGCCGTCGGTCGCGATGGGGCGTGGCAGAAATTTCGAGCCGACATCTGCCCACATTATCCGCTCCTCAAACAGGCGCGTCGAAAGCGTTCCACCATCGGCCGCTACGGCGCCTAGCAACCTTATCGAGATCTCTCACGGAGCTGACCTCGATAGTGCAGAGCACCTGTGGTCGCAGAGGCGCATGGATTCGTGATGGCCCGCGATGATACGCATCTGCGCATCTTTGATGCATGGACGGGCTATGGGGTCGTCGAGTGACGGTGGGTCACCTACACTAGTTGGCATGTTGTTTTACGGCACTGCTTCACTGCGTCTGCGCCGCCGCTAACGGCGGCGAGCACACTCCCCGTTGTTGCTCCTGCCTCCGGAGAAATCACCCGGCCGGGCGGTTTATTCATCGTGCCCGGTTCCACAACCACCACGGAGCAAACAGTGCCTACCTATCACGGTGGCCGTCATGAGTACGGCCAAAACTTCCTTACTGACCCATCAATCATCGCCACGATAACCCGACTCGTGGCAGCGACCAAAGGCCCGATTATCGAGATCGGCCCCGGTGATGGAGCCCTCACCACGCCACTGGCCCAGCTGGGGCGAGCGGTCACTGTCGTCGAGATCGACCCTCAGCTCGCAAAGCGCTTGGCAGACCGTCTCCCGTCACATGTGGAGGTCATTAATGACGACTTCCTGGCCTACCGGCTTCCGCCATCTGCGCAGGTGATCGTCGGCAACCTGCCATTTCACCAGACCACCGCCATACTGCGACGCATGCTGCACGCCCCAGCATGGAATGAGGCGATCCTGCTCGTACAATGGGAGGTTGCCCGCCGCAGAGCGGGCGTTGGTGGTGCCACAATGATGACCGCACAATGGGCGCCGTGGTTCGAGTTCAGGCTACACAGTCGTGTTCCCGCTCGCGCGTTCACCCCACGTCCGAGCGTGGACGGTGGAATCCTCACCATCCAACGTCGCGAACACCCGTTGTTGTCCCCGGCACACAGACGTCAGTTCCGCGCCTTGGTCCACCGTGTCTACACCGGACCTGGACGCGGGATCGCCCAAGTTCTGGCACGCAACACGACGCTCGGCTCACTGCAGACAGTTAAAGCGTGGCTAACACGCCACCAGGTGAGTGCCACTGACCTGCCGAAAGACCTGCCGGTCCCGGTATGGGTGGACCTGTTCAAAACCGCACGCTCCTCGCCACCGCGTCACCGCACACCGTCCTCTTCCACAAGGCGACGCCGATGAGTATCAGACCCTTGCGACGACCCTTAGCTGAGGAGAATGCAGCAAGCCATGCCGACCCGACTGAGACAGCCACACATCGGGTAGCACGCCTCCTCTGTCAAGATCCCGCCCAGGACTGGCGACTTCGTGACCTCGCCGACCTTGTGCACCTATCGATCTCGCAGCTGGGCAGGGCCTTCAGCCAGCGCTTTGGAATGTCGCCCATTCAGTACCTGTCTCACGTTCGAGCCCACCGTCTTGCTGAGCTCTTGGTGACGACTGACCTTCCGATCGGTGTCGCTATGGCACAAGTTGGGTGGCATAGCCGTGGCCACGCGGCACGTCAGTTCACCGCGATTGTTGGGGTCAGCCCATCCGCGTATCGACGCGCCGCAACCCAGCGAGCAGACCTAACATGCCCGTGCTGCGGACAGTGCCGGGAATGATCCCGGTGACACCCACACAGTATCCGAGCTCCGGCGGTGCCAATAGACCGGTTGCTGGCATGGCCAGTCGGGTGCCGGCTTGGGCACGCGTTTGACAGATGCGCGGAACGCTACCTTGCGTTCCGGAGCATCCTTGACCCGTTGGGACATCCCACCGTCGTGATCTTGCCTGCGCTGTGTGGTCGAGGATGCTCGAGACCTCACCGCTGTCACCTGCGAAGCGGACCTCAACGACGACGTGAGCATCTTTGACGAGCTCGCGGAGGTTAGGTGCCACAACAGTCCCCGCTGACGGCAAGTCCCCTCAGTCATGATGCGCTACCAAATGTATGGTCGAACGCTCTCCAGGCGTTGTCGAGATACGGTCTGCGCGATAGCGGATCTCTGAGACCGAAGACGACGTCCTCAAGCCATCTGCACCGGGCGTGGAAGCGGATGCGATGTAGCTCGTCTTCAGTCAGAGGCCCGTTCAACGCTTCCCCAATGTGACTGGCCGCCTCAGGCCCCAGGTCCCGGTAGATGGATCCAATGTCACGGGCAGGGTCGGTGAGCGCCACATCGGTCCAATCGATGATGCCAGTCACTGTTCCGTGGTCATCGACGAGAATGTGTTCGGCCCCCAGATCGTTGTGCTGTGCGATAAGGAGCGACCGTGTCGGCGGGGGCGGCTCGTCCAGGAACGCGCGAATGAGACGTCCCTGCCCCGCACTTAGGTGACCACGCACCGCCCGGTAGCTACGCACAGCGTCCTGATGCCAGGCGTGATATGGATACCGATCAGCCGGCAGTTGCGAAGCCGGCAGAAACCGGCGGAAGGCCGATAACGCATCGATGATGGCCTGCCGAACCTCCGTCGAGTCCCGCTTTCGTCGACGAAGCAGTGGCGTGCCACGAAGTCTCCGGTAGGCAAACGTGCCGAGTTCGGCCTCATAAAACACTGGTATCGGGATTGGGGCCGAGGTGACGCGCGCGAGCGTATCGAGCAGGTGCACTTCGCGGTTGAGGGCTTCGTGGTCAGCCGAACACCGCACGATATAGTCCCCGACAGCGATGGTCGTGTTCTCTGCTCCGCAGGCGAGGAGGACTGGCTCGTCGTTGGGCGACCAGAGTTCATGCATTTTTCCCAGCTCCGCCAGGCGGGCGCGGTCCTTGGGGGTCACTGCGGACATCGCGGTCGCGCCGTCGCGTCCTGCCTACGCCGAGAGACGTCGAAGACCCACCAGAGGGTTTGCGCCAACAGCACCGTTCCTCCACCGAGGAGCGCAACCCGCACCAATTGCGGGTGCCAGGCAGTACCGATCCCGATCAGCACTGCGATCAAACCCGAAATGACCACGGCTATCAGCATCACGATCTTCGGAAGCGCATCTCGGCGAGTTGCCGTCCGAGTAGCGAGGTATACGAGCTCGCCCCCTTGCAACAGCCCGATGACCACAACTGCGCCGAGAGCGAAGACGAGCACCGCGAGTGGGACCCGGTGAGCGTGAGCAACGAGCACGAAAGCAATCGTCGCGGCGACTAGCGCGACTGCATCGATGCCTGCCGCGCCCATCCTCCACCCCATCCCGTCGCGCTGCAGCTGTCGCTTTCGGGGTACAAAGTCCCACGCCCGAGCGGTGTACCAGCGCCCGGCCGCGATGCCGATAGCGTAGGTCGTTAGCGCTGCCAGGAGGGCCGGGATTAGGTTGTTATTAAGTAGCCAGATCACAGATCCGAGTGCAACCGCCACGAGGATTGAGCCCAGGCGTGCGAACCACCATCCGCGGATGTAAACAGCTCGTGCCTGCCCGATATGTATCGGATGCAACAGCTGTCTTTCAGCCGGAACAGGGAGCTGGATTTGTTCTTTCATGTCGTTCATTCCATCCTCCAAGGGGAATGGTCCAGGTAGTCCTTGTCCGCCTCGGGTTTGGCAAGCTCGTAGACTTTTTGCCGAGCCACGCCGATCGCTCCAGCGACCGTGACGGCGCTAAATTCCTCGAGCATTGCCTCCACACAGACAGACCGAATGCTTGCAGCCCGTGCGACAAGGTGGGACATCAGTGCGCTGATCTCCGCTGCGAGAAGAGCGACCGCTCGTGGGCCACCGAACTCGTCTGCGCACCGGTCATCGTCTGAGGTGGCAGCCGCATAAAGACGGTCACCAGCATCGCGCAGGTGCGATTCAACATCGTCGGGTCGAACGCCTGTGGCACGAAACCGTTCGACAACCTTGTCCATAACGTGTTGTCCTTCCCTCTGCCGGTGCGCCAATACGCGCACCCACTCGGCTCCGAAAGCGTCATCCGGAGTCTTGTCACCCCTGGGGTTACTCCTCATGCCTGTTAGCATGGCAGGTCGTCATTGTCCCCGTCAACCCTGGGGTGAAAAAGCGGCGCGGCAGGTACTGATGTCCCTATTGGTGCAGAGCTACACGCAGACCTCGAGCCTTGCGCGTCCGAGGTGGTGGTACATCCCTGCGTTCCCGGCAGCATGGGACGCTTGGTGATGTGATCGAGCGGAGTGGCGTCACCCGCTCATCACCGTCAGGAATCCGTCACCGTGGTCGACACGAGCAAGATTCGAGAGCCATGAGCACGCAGACGATGCGAAATCGGTGCGGGACGACGAGCGTCGTCGCCCGTCCGTAGCGGGTCGAGCTCGGAAGCGTCGAACTCAGCCTTCCTCCCAGCGTGGTGCCCTTCGTTCGGTGGCCTGCGATGAGGTATCTGTCACGTCGGCGCTGTGGGGCCCAGTTGACCGAAAGCATACAGAGCTGCGGAATCACAGGGAGGCGTGAGGGCTCAAGGTGTTCGCTGGCGAAATCCAGAAGCCTCCGCAATAGTCGCGGAGGTTCGCGGGGAACTCCCGACACCGGAAACACGCTGGTCTCAGTCGCCGAGTCTCCAATCTGTACCTGACTCGAGAGACCACCAAGGACCAAGGGGCTCATGCAAGAGCGACGACCGGTGTGAGGCTTCATCAGGTGCCACTTGACCACCGCAAAGCCCGCAAAGTCCATGCGACGGAGCGCGGGGTGCGAGACAACGAGGCTCGAAGCCGAGACGGTCAGGTCCTGGAGTCCGCGCAAGACTGCGGTCCCGCCCTTCTCACCGTGATCAGTGCCCGGCTCCACACCGTGAAAAACGCCGCCAAACGTGGGATCAATCCCAGCCGAGAACAAGGACGAGGAGTCCACATATACGAAAAGTCACACGATCTAACCGGAACGATGTCGTGGGAGATGACAACGTGGACCTAACAGAAGGCTCGTCGAAACTCGCTCCCACGCCGGCAACACTCAATTCCCCCGGCGCGGTGATCGATACGATAAATATGCTGTCCGGTCGCATGTAGCCATAGCTCTTACCTATCCCCACCACCTGGGTGGCCTGCGCATCGTGGCGGTCATGTTTGATCTTGGTAGCCATGCTCGGGGATGACTCTATGACCAGATCCGAGGCAAACGCGCCTAGCTCGACCTCGATGCCTGACCATTCGCCGTTGGGTAGTTCCATCACCGCATCAACCTCCTCGAGATCCGTCTGAGAAGCATGCCCCGATAACAACCTGTCACCGGACTCATCTTTAGGTAGAATCAGAGTTGTTAACGAGATAGGGACGACACTCTGCAAGGGCAGATCCCACGTCACGAAATCTGCGTTCATCCGACTTTCAGCGACTTCTACCAGCTCGTCGTCACTACCGCCGACGGCGGCCCACACGGCATGATGTGTGCTAGCTTCCAGCACGAGAGTGCGACTACCGAGACTTTCAGCCCCCGAACCTGAGCCCAGACGAACCCCTTCGCAATCGGCGTTCCGTCATCACCACCATTGCAAGAGGAGTAACCATGGCCACCCTTCGCGGACCCTTCGAAGTCACCACAGACAGCGAGGCCCCGTTCCACGACCAAGACGGGGTGGTGTTGAATCGCAACACCGTGTACAAGACCTGCTCAGGGCCTGTCACCGGAACCTCCGAGGCTCAGATGATTGCAGTGCGCACCCCTGACCGCCAGTCAGCCGGATATATTGCGCTCGAGCTGTTCACCGACACGACCGATGGCAAGCACGGCTCATTTGTCATGGCGCACAACGGGATCCTCACCGCCGGCGAGCCAGAACTGTCCATCGTGATCATTCCCGGATCCCGCACTGGTGAGCTGACTGGAATTCTCGGCACGCTCGAAGACGAGCTCGCATGACCCGCTGGCTTGCGATGCCACGTGGCATCAACGTCGGTAAGTCCAACCGAGTTCCGATGGCTGAATTGCGGACCACGCTCGCAGGTGCTGGGTTCGAGGCAGTCGTGACCATCGGCCAAAGTGGCAACGTCATTGTCACGGGTGGCGACTCCTGAGGAGGGGGTCTGCACCTCGATCCGTGGTGCGATGAGCGGCGGTTTCGGTGTGGATGTGCCTCTTCTGGTGCGCTCGGCTGACGAGATCCGCGAAGTCTTGGACGCGAACCCGCTCAAAGAGATCGCCAACGATGCCTCGAAATATCTGGCCGTCTTTCTGTCGAAGGCTCCCTCACCGGCGCAAGTGGCCGAACTCGAAGTCGAGGATTTCCACCCCGAGGTGGTCAAGCTCAGTGGCCGAACGGCTTTTGTCTGGACCCCGAACGGCGTCAAGGACATGCGCGCCTCTTCTACAGCCCTGGAGCAGCGCTTCGGAGTTGTCGCGACCGCTCGCAGCTGGAACACGCTACAGAAGATCGCGGCAGCGTTCTGAACAACTGGTCAGGGGGCCGGAAAACGTAAGGTTGCTTCTCAGCCTCTGACTTCGTCCGAAGCGGTCCTACGCGGAGGTAGGCTTGCGATACGTACGCAGGACGAGCAGTGCGACACCCGCCACAGGGGTTGCATCGCCCCCGGTACTCCCGTACTGGTTGAGCGAGGGGCGAGACCGGGATACTCATGGACAGCATCGTGGACTTCGTGGTCGCGTTCTACTCGCTGAACCTAGCCCAAGAAATCCCCCGCGACATGACCCGGAGGACCACTATCGGTGGCACCCCCCACCAAAGCACCCCTGGGCTACCTCACCGCCCGCACCGTAGGCGACTGGTCCCCACCGCACCTGGCCAAGGGAACTCACAGCCCGCCAAAACAGTCACCACTAACGGGCCGCCAAAGACCAACCCCTCCTACCAGGGCACCGTCACCTTCCGTAGCGTCACCGACGACGGCACCCACCAGCCCCTCGTCGACGCCACGACCTCGGTGTGTGTCCACGCCAACCTCGACGCCAACAACACCCGTGGCGAACAATCCCAGAAGTATCACCACTACCGCAAAGGCACCCTGTTCTACACCCGTGGCGCCAAGCTCATGATCAAACGCCCCTAGGACAAGACCGGGAACCGCTACGAGTAGTTCCACGGCTCCGCGATCCTCGCCGCACACGCCGAAGCTGAGACGGAACACGCCTACCAGCACAACTCCGTGAGCCAAACCCAGGCCACGCAAGCCCGGGCGGACCGCAACGACGTCTTCGACAAACGCCCAACTTAACGCCTGGAGCTGATCCCAACCCACTACACCGACACCCGATCTCACTCGGCCATTTCACCGACCTCCTGCCCGACCTCGGTGACCTCTACAACAAGTGCGAACCAGCCGAACGACGCATCTTCAACCGCGCCCTGTTTACCCGCATCACCATCGACGCCCCGGCCGAAGTCACCGCAGAAACAAAACTGCCCCGCCATCAGGCGGGGCAAGTTCCGATTTTCTCATCTTACGTGGAGGTAAGGGGACTCGAACCCCTGACCTTCTCCATGCCATGGAGACGCGCTACCAGCTGCGCCATACCCCCGTAGTGAGTAGTTGCAACCTCTCGGAAGCAACTTCTCTACTATACAACCGCATCTTTTAATTGTGCAAATCGGCGGTTAAACGTTCGCATCGATGAGCTGAAATTCTCGGGACGCCCCGGGTGTATAGGTCAAGATGTGGGCTCGACAGTTGTCGAGCCGGGGGATGCTACCGTAGTGAGAATCGGGTTGTCCCAACAGTACATGAGTCGCGGCCCGTAAGGTGTTGCCGTGCGCGACAAACAGCACAGTAGCCGATGCTCCATTATGGCCCAGCTTCGGTAAGACCCCACTCAGCGTTTCCCGGATTGCTTGGGCGCTGCGAGTGCCGGATTCTTTGGGTGTTTCGCCCTGGACCGGCCCGCAATTGATATCGGGCCTGCGCCATTGAGCAAATTCTTCTGGCCACTGGGTAGCAATCTCGGAGAAGTAGAGTGATTCCCACTGTCCCCCGGCCGTTTCGGCCAGACGCGCGTCCACGGTGACAATCTGCGAGACTGGACGACGTACTCCACGAGCCTGCAACACATACTCCGCCGTGGTCCGTGCCCGCATGAGTGGAGAACTCCGCACGGCCAGGAAATCGGTCCCGAGCCACCGTTCGGCTGCTTCTTTCGCCTGGACGACTCCGGTCTCATTGAGAGGCACGTCGGTTTGCCCTTGATATCGTTCACGAGCATTCCATTCCGTTTGACCATGTCGTAGCAAAACAACGCGGAATGTCATGGGACGTGCTCTTCTCCGGTCTAGTCCAGCTCGCTGTCGTGTTCGGGGCGTGCCACATCTAGCTCGATCTGCGGTGCTTCTGCCCATAAGCGGTCCAGGGCAAACAGTTCACGTTCTTCACGGTGTTGGATGTGAACGACAAAATGGCCATAGTCCAGCAGTATCCAGCGGGCTTCTTCAGTGCCTTCACGCCGGATTGGTTTCAGATCTTCCTGCTGCCGCAGGGCATCTTCAATCTCTTCGGTGAGTGCTTTTACCTGGCGTTCTGAGCTGGCACTGACGAATAAGAAGGCATCGGTAATTCCCAGGCGCGCGGCCACGTCAACAGCGGAGATATGCTCCCCCTGTTTGCTATCGGCCGCCTGGGCGGCAACGTTGAGTGCTGTCAGGGTGGTCTCGGGAACGCTCACTAAGCTCCTTAGCAGGTTGAGATCGTCGTTACTTAGAAAAACAGCAGAACCAGGCCGATAATCAAGGTGGCCACACCGATTATTAATACCACGGTAGACCACATCATCATTCTCCGCTCAGCAGCAGCGGAATCGCGGGTATCCAGGGGGTCCAGCCCGTGGGCAGAGCCAGCACCGACGGGGTTCTTCTTGACTTTCGCCGGCGCTGGCACCGGTTCGCTCGCCGACGTGGCGGTGGTACGGGAACGGGGTGCTGGACGGTCCTGAGTGGCAGGTTCCACCACCGATTGGGTTGCTGTGGCCTTGGCCTGGAGCTCATCGTTTATTTTCGGCGGTGCGGTGTCCTCGGTGACAGCTGGCAACCCGGTATGTGACGTCCACTCTTCATCGGAGATCACCTGACTCTGGGCGCGCTGATTAATCTCGCCCATTCGTTTGGCCAGATCTTGTTGCCGTTGTAACAGGCGCGGATCAATCCGGTTGGGGTTCGTTTCACCGATCCGGGCGATCTCCTCAGAGACATGCTGAATTTCGCGCTGAAGTTCGGCACGCTCATCCTCGATCGGTTGGGTCAACCCAATTCCGGTGATCTCGGTGGTGGCAGTGGAGGAATACTCGTGAAACGACTGCACTGCTTGAGGTTCTGCCGGGTGGTCTTCGACGGTTTGTGGTGCCTCAGCCCGGCGCGGATGCTGTTGCGGGCGTTCTTGGGCGGCCACATCGTCAGCGTCGGGACTGAAAATATTCGAAGACTCTGCCTCGGCGTAGGCTTGGACACGCTCTGCTCGCGCCTGTCGTCGGGACCGTGGGGTGGTGTCCTGCGATGGTGCGGGGCTTGGCTGAGGTTGCTGAGAGATGACCGGGATACCACCGGTGGCGGTGGCGTCTGCATCGGCACGACGGTGACGCCGGGGAGTCGCCGGCGGGGTGCGTTCGGCACTGGGCGCACGACGAACTGGCTCGGGTTGTCCCGTCACGTCAGTTCGCCGGAAACTCTCGGTGACCTGATCAACAGGAGCTGACCGCGCTGAGTGCGCTGCGGTTCGGTGGTGCTGTGGAACGGTGGTGTGCCTCGGCGCATCGGGTACCGCTTGCGGATCAGCGTGTTGTCCGGGATGGCCCGGAACACTTCCGCGCTGAGTATCGGCGACGCGGTGTCCTGCGGATCGATATTCCTGCTGGATCCGAGGAACCCGACCAGAGACCATCGACGGAGCATCCGTGGGTGAATCCGCAGCCCGACGCGCGCGACGGGGCTGGTTGTTTTGTTCGCTTCGTCCGGTCTGCTCAACCGCAGTGCCCTCGAAGATGGCCCGTTCACGGCGACGACGTAGCTCACGACGGGACAGCGGGCGTGATGACTCGTTGCTCACGAGATCACCTCCTGATCAGTCGCGTTGGTCGGGTCCATGTGTCTGACGACCGCTGGGCGAAGCGGGTCTGTAGCGGCCTCTTCGGTGTCTTCGCTCAGGTATAAACCGTACTTGGCGATATATTGTACGACTCCGTCTGGAACCAGGTACCACACCGGCTTGCCGGCTCTGACCCGGGCCCGACAGTCCGTGGAGGAAATAGCCATGGCCGGAATGGACATCAGCGAAATGTCATCGCGCCCAAAGTCATCGAGGGCATGACCGGGCCGGGAGACACCGACAAAATGCGCTTTACCCCACAAATTCTCCACGTTTTTCCAGGACATGATGCTTTCCATCGCATCCGCACCGGTGATGAAATAGAGCTCGGCATCGGGCCGCAAGGCGTGGAGGTCATCGAGGGTATCGGCGGTGTAGGTCGGCCCGGGACGGTCAATATCCACCCGTGAGACGGAGAACCGCGGGTTGGCCGCGGTAGCAATAACGGTCATGAGATACCGGTGTTCGGCGGCGGTGACGTCTTTATCGGCCTTCTGCCAGGGACGTCCGGTCGGCACGAAGACGACCTCGTCCAACTCGAATTCGGAGGCAACTTCCGAGGCTGCGACCAAGTGGCCGTGGTGGATGGGGTCGAAGGTACCGCCCATAATGCCCAGACGGGGCCGGCGCTGGGCACCGTTACCTGCCATCTGGGACTGATCAGAGTGAGTCACGACTTAAACTACTTTCACATCCCGGTCCCACCCTGCAACGATCGTGGGTCCGAGACCGGGATGGCGACGGAGAGGTTTCCAGAACGGTCTTTAGTGTCCAGACTGCTCGTCGAAACGCTGGTGTGCGCGATCGCGGGTGACGACCTCGCTGCCCGGGGCCTGGTGACGACGCCGAACGGAGCGTAGGGACATGGTGGCAAACAGCAAGCACATCAGGATCACGAAGACTGCAACCCCGTAAGCCCAGGGTTCAACCGGTAATTCGTTGACAATCTCCGGACCGGAGCCAAGGGTGGTGAGATGTGAGAGCATGGGCGTTCTCTTTCTTATCGCTCAGCGGTGTGCAAAATCATCACCTAGTCTACTCACATTGTTTCCACTACGTTCTGATTTGTCCTTGACCGCGCAGAATCCACTTGGTACTGGTCAGCTCTTCCAGCCCCATGGGCCCGCGGGCGTGGGTCTTTTGGGTGGAGATTCCAATTTCTGCGCCCAGCCCAAATTGCCCACCATCGGTGAACCGTGAGGAGGCGTTGACCATGACCACGGCAGCATCAATGCCAGCGATGAACGTGTCGGCATGGGAGAGGTCGTTGGTGATAATCACTTCGGTGTGGCCGGTCGTGTGAGCTTGGATGTGCTCCATGGCGGTCTGAAGATCATCGACGACGCCCACCGCCATCTCCATGTCAAGGTATTCGGTATCCCAGTCCTGTTCGGTGACCTCCAGCAACATCCCGGCGCTCGGTGAGTCGGTGGCGGCAATGAGTTGCCGAGCTGCATCGTCCAGGTGCAAACGCACCCCGGCTTGGGCCAGGGCGCGCAGCGCCTCACGGCCGGCCTGGACCGCCTCGCGGTGGATCAGCAGGGTTTCGGCCGCATTGCACACGGAGGTGCGGTGGGTTTTCGAATTCAGCACGATGTCGGCGGCCATCTGTGGGTCAGCACTAGCATCCACATAAACGTGCACGTTACCCGCCCCGGTCTCAATGACCGGGACCCGGGCGTTGTCCACCACCGAGCGAATCAGCCCCGCTCCCCCGCGCGGGATCAGCAGATCGACTCCCCCGCGCAATTCCATCATGGCCCTCGCCCCAGCGCGACCGTGCTCGTCCACGGATTGAATGACATCGGGGTCAAAGCCTTGATCAGCCAGGGCAGAGCGCAAGATGGCGATGGTAGCCCGGTTGGTGTGTTCAGCCGCCGATCCACCCCGTAGTAGCACCGCGCTACCGGCTTTGAGCCCAATACCGGAAATATCGACAGTGACGTTCGGCCGGGCCTCATAGATGGCGCCGACCACGCCGATGGGCACCCGGACTTGTTGCATCCGGATCCCGTTGGGAAGGTTACGTCCGCGGACCACCTCACCGACGGGGTCGGGTAACGTGGCCAGCTCGTTGAGCGCGGAGCGCAGTCCGGCCATACGCTGTTCGGTGAGCGTGAGCCGGTCGAGTAGCGCCACCGAGAGACCGTTGTCGGCTCCGGCGCTCAGATCCGCTTGATTGTGGTCCAAAATGTAGCGACGTTGGTCCCAGATTGCCTCACCGAGTGCCTGCAGGGTACGATCTTTGCGAGCTCGTGATGCCGAGGCCAATGTCTGCTGGGCGCGACGGGCCCGCTGAGTCATCTCCCAAACTGCCGCGCGTACCGTGGAGTCCTGCTGTGTGGTCATACAGGCCAGTCTAGCGTCGATGGGATACATCTCACGGGCGGATAGTGAGACCGAAGGAATCGCGGGTGACGGTATCGTCGGTGTGGACCACTGCCCGATCGTATTCAGGCCCGAGTGCCTCCCGTAGCTCCGCGGTGGACTTGCCCAACATCTCGGGTAGCTCATGGGAGGAATAATTGATCAAGCCTCGGGCAACGATGGTGCCGTGCACATCGCAGATTTCGACCGCGTCTCCAGGCTCAAATTCTCCGCGGACGTCGACCACTCCGGCAGGGAGCAAGGAGCGATGCCGCTGGGTGACCGCAATGACCGCCCCGTCGTCGATGAGAATTGATCCTCGAGTCTCGGCCATCAACCCCAACCAGGCCGAGCGAGCGGTTTTGCGTTCACCGCGCACATCAAACCAGGTGCCCACATCCTCGCCGTCCAGTGCCGGGGCTGCCAGTGACGCCGCGGTCAGCAGTGCTGGAATCCCGGACCCAGTGGCGATCGAGGCGGCTTCGACTTTGGTCACCATCCCTCCGGTGCCCACACCGGCAGTGCCGGTGGTGCCAATCGTGACGTCGTGGAGGTCCTCGGCAGAGCGGACACGGGCGATGCGGGTGCTGCCGGGTCGGGTGGGTGGTCCGTCGTAGAGGGCGTCCACGTCGGTCAGGAGCACCAGCAGGTCGGCTTTGACCACATTGGCGACCAGTGCAGCCAGGCGGTCGTTATCGCCAAACCGAATTTCTTGGGTGGCCACCGCGTCGTTTTCGTTAACCACCGGGATCACGCCCAGATGCAAAAGCCGTTGAAGCGAACGGAAAGCATTGTTGTACTGGGTGCGGCGCATCAATTCATCGGCGGTCAGTAACACCTGGGCAACGGTATATCCGTGGCGGTGGCAGGACTGCGCATAGTAGGCCATCAGCTGGCTCTGCCCCACCGCGGCAGTGGCCTGTAGCGTTGCCAGATCCTTGGGTCGTTTATCGAAGTCCAAAACCGGTAACCCGGCAGCGATCGCGCCAGAGGAGACCAGCACCACCTGGGTGCCAGCCTTCCGCAGGGAGGCGATCAACGCGGTGAGCCGGTCTATAGCCTCCAGCGACACACCGGAGGGAGTGGTCAACGATGACGACCCAATTTTGATCACGATCCGACGCGCCTGGGAAATGGTCGAACGGTCAGTGACCGGGTTGTGCGAGACAGGGGTTCGGGTACTCACGCGGGTATCGCCTTCGGTGCTGGATGGATGTGATCTGTGCGGGGCAAGGACCGGATCAGAACTGGTCGTCGTCTTCGTCGGTATGATGCCAGTCGGTCCACAGACCGCAGCGACGTTCCTGTTCCATTTCGGCCTGGGTGGCGGCCCGGGCCGCTTTGCGTTCTGCCCAGTCCTGACGTTTTTCTTCACGGGTCGGACGGTGTCGCTCGTCCATGCGGTAGTCGGAACCCCGTGGACCGGTGAGGTGTTCCGACCCGGTCGAAATCGTCGGCTCCCAGTCGAAGACGACTCCGGTGTCGTCATCACCGATCACCACAGTAGCCCCAGGCACTGCGCCGGCTTTGAACAGTTCTTCTTCAATACCGATTCGCTCTAAGCGGTCGGCCAGATAACCCACGGCCTCATCGTTGGCGAAGTTGGTTTGAGCCACCCAGCGTTCCGGCTTGTCCCCGCGGATACGGAACAGTGGTTTCGCGCTCCGTTCCTCGGCGGTAATCGTAAAGTCTTGGGTACGATCACCCCGACGGCGCCGGGGCGTGATCTGCACAACGGGAGCAGGCTCGGGTTCGGGGGCAACGGCCCGGGCTTGGTTGACTAACTCAGCCATGGCGAATTTCAAGGCGTCCAGGCCTTGGTGGGCAATCGCTGAGATGTCAAAGACCCGCAGTCCGCGACTTTCCAGGTTATCTCGAACCATCTCAGCCATCTCCTGGCCGTCGGGAAGATCCGTCTTATTCAGCGCGACCAACTGCGGACGTTCGTTCAGCGGTTTCATTTGCTCGCCACTGCTACCCTGGACTGGTTTGACCGAATATGCGGCCAGTTCGTGTTCCAGGGCTTCGAAGTCCGAAATCGGGTCGCGGTCAGATTCCAAGCTCGCACAATCCAGCACATGGACCAACGCCGCGCAACGTTCGACGTGACGCAAAAATTCTAGCCCTAAGCCCTTACCCTGACTGGCACCGGGGATCAGACCGGGCACATCGGCGACGGTGAACCGGGTTTCACCGGCTTGAACCACTCCCAGGTTAGGAACCAGTGTGGTGAAAGGATAATCGGCGATTTTCGGTCGTGCAGCCGACAGCGCAGCGATCAGAGAGGATTTCCCTGCCGAGGGGAAACCGACCAGGGCAATATCGGCCACGGATTTCAGCTCCAGCACAACACTACGTTCTTCGCCTGGAATACCGAGCAATGAGAATCCGGGTGCTTTACGTTTTGGTGACGCTAACGCCGCATTGCCCAGCCCCCCGGTGCCACCGGCGGCCACGACGTATTCCATGCCGGGATGCACGAGATCTGCCAACACGTTGCCTTCTTGGTCTTTAACCACCGTGCCAACTGGGACCGGTAGATACAGTGATTCACCGTCTCGACCATCTTTATTCCCTCCCTTACCGGGCTCGCCGTTGGTGGCTGAGCGGTGGGGACCGTGGTGATAGTCAAGCAATGTGGTTTCTTGGGAGTCGGCCACGACCACCACGTCTCCACCGCTACCGCCGTTGCCTCCGTCGGGTCCGCCAAGTGGTTTGTATTTCTCCCGGCGCACCGAGGTTTCCCCGTGGCCACCGTTGCCACCAGTGGCGTGCAAGGTGACATGATCAACGAACTGTGGCATTGGTTTCTCCCTCACGAGTCAGGTGGTCTCAGTCGGTGGCGGTTCGGGGGTTTAGATAGCGCAAGCGGGGGCGGACCCAGGCAGGCCCGCCCCCGCTGGAGCGTTGGTCTATAGTGACAGCTATGCTCTCACGGTGCGCAACGGCTATTCTGTCGTTGCCGGTACCACGTTGATCACGCGGCGACCACGGCGCTGACCGAACTCGACGGAGCCGGATGCCAGAGCGAACAGAGTGTGGTCTTTGCCCAGGCCGACGTTGTTGCCGGGGTGGTACTGGGTGCCGCGCTGGCGAACGAGAATCTCACCAGCGGAGACTGCCTGTCCACCGAAACGCTTGATTCCGAGGTACTGCGGGTTGGAGTCACGACCGTTTTTGGTCGAGCTTGCACCTTTTTTCGTTGACATCTGCTAAATCCTTTTCTTTGACGTCTCGATCGACCTAGGCGATAGAGGTGATCTTGACCTTAGTCTGGTTCTGACGGTGACCCTGACGCTTCTTATAGCCGGTCTTATTCTTGAATTTCTGGATGACGACCTTCTTACCACGGAGGTGTTCCAGAACTTCGGCAGACACCTTAACGTTGTCTAGTTCCTTCTTCTCCGAGGTGACCTTGTCCCCATCCACCACCATCAGTGCGGGCAACTCGATGGAGCTACCGGCCTCAGCGGGAACGCGGTCAAGGGTAACGAGGTCTCCAACGGAAACCTTTTCCTGGCGGCCACCAGCGCGGACAATCGCGTACACCACTTGGGACTCACTTCTCTCGACGTTAGAAAATTGTTCTTTTGCTGTGGCTGAGGCCCGATACGCCACACGGAGGTATTTTGACCTTCTCAGCCTCGACTCGGTGGGTGGACCGGCATGTTTTACGCACACTTAACGCGTAACTTCACAGCACCAAAGCTATACCTTACCTTGTCTGTTACGTGAATTTCAAATGACACACCGGGAAAGATGCGCCACATTTTCGCGTCTGCTGACCGTTATTGCGGTGAGGAAATATCCTCTGCACTCACGCCAACACCCAGCATCACCGCAGCAGCCTCTTTGGTCTCGGTCGATTCCTTCGGGGCCTTGGTACTGGAGGTCGTTGACCGGGCGGTGAACTGCGCGCCGGAATCTGGGGTGGACTCTACCGGGGCGGTCTGGACAGTTTCTGCCCCCACATCCGAGGTCGCCCGCCGCCGGCGTGGTTTCGCGCGCTGAGCCGTGTCGGTTGTTGTCACTGAGCCGGAGGGAGTCGAAGCGTGCTGGCTCTCCTGGGACTCGTGGGCGCGCTGCACATCATCCAGTGCGGAATTGATGTCGTCCAAAATGGACTGTTGCGACTGGACAGCACCGTCCGAGTCTGCCCGACGAGGCTTTCGCCCACGGCGACCTCGAGAGGAATTCTGCTCGCCCTTGCCGCACTGGCCTTCATCCTGTTGGTCGTTGGAGCCCTTCTGTTGCGAGGACCCATTGCTGGCTGCGGCAATGGAGTTCATCGCATTGCGAGTCTGCTCGGCTTTCGCATCCCGCTCGGCCTGTTCTTCACGCTGGTGTTGCTCCTGGTTCGAGGTGTCGTGCTCGTGTGAGGAGTTGTGGTGGTGATGGTCCGAACGGTTCTTGTCGTTCTTGCGGTTCTTGCGTCGCGACCGCGAATCCGAGGCCGAGGAAGAATGGTTGCGGTGTTTGCGAGGTTGCCCGTGGGAGTCGTAGGACACCGATTTCTCCACCGGTTCGTCGTGGACGATAATGCCACGACCGGCGCAGGCCTCACAGGTTTCGGAAAAGACTTCAACCAGTCCAGTCCCCATCCGCTTCCGTGTCATCTGCACCAGGCCCAGCGACGTCACTTCAGCGACTTGGTGCCGGGTCCGGTCACGGCCCAGGCACTCCACCAAACGACGCAACACCAAGTCTCGGTTGGATTCCAAGACCATGTCGATGAAGTCGATGACAATAATGCCACCGATATCGCGCAACCGAAGCTGGCGCACAATCTCTTCGGCCGCTTCCAGATTGTTCTTGGTCACCGTTTCTTCCAGGTTGCCGCCAGAACCGGTGAATTTCCCGGTATTGACGTCAACGACAGTCATCGCTTCGGTGCGGTCAAAGATCAGGGAACCGCCCGACGGCAAATTGACTTTACGATCCAAGGCTTTGTGGAGCTGTTCATCCAGGCGGTGTGAGGCGAACAGGTCCTCACCGTCGTGGTCGTCCGGGTCCCACTTGCTGAGCCGATCCACCAGGTGCGGTGCCACATAGGTTACGTAGGCTTCCACGTTGTCCCAGACCTCATCACCCTGAACCACCATGGCGGTAAAGTCCTCATTGAACACGTCACGGACCACTTTGATCGTCAGGTCCGGTTCAGCATGCAACTGCTCGGGGGCCAGCACCTTCGTGGAAGTGGAGGCGGATTCAATCTCTTCCCACTGCGCCCGCAACCGGTTGATGTCGTTCATCAATTCCTGTTCCGAGGTGCCCTCGGCGGCCGTGCGGACAATCACCCCGGCGTTGTCCGGCATGTGATCTTTCAGGATCTTCTTGAGCCGGGAACGTTCCGTATCGGGGAGCTTACGGGAAATACCGGTCATCGACCCACCCGGAACGTAGACCAAATAGCGACCAGGCAACGAAATCTGGGAGGTCAGCCGGGCACCCTTATGGCCCACCGGGTCCTTGGTGACCTGCACCAGCACCGAGTCACCAGACTTCAGCGCATTCTCGATCTTCTTGGGCTTGCCCTCCAACTGTGCCATATCCCAGTTGACTTCACCGGCATACAGCACCGCATTGCGACCACGCCCGATATCAATAAAGGCCGCTTCCATCGAGGGCAACACGTTCTGGACCTTGCCCAGATAGATATTGCCGATCAACGAGTCTTGGGTGGTGTTGGATACGAAGTGTTCAGCCAGCACACCGTCTTCCAGCACGGCAATTTGGATCCGGTGCTCCCGCTGGCGCACCATCATCGTCCGCTCCACGGACTCCCGACGGGCCAAAAACTCAGCTTCGGTCAACACATTGCCACGACGGCGACGTCCCCGGGCCTGCCGGCGACGCTGACGCTTTGCTTCCAGGCGGGTGGAGCCACGCACCGAGGTGACCTGGTCCGAGCCGGTCCCCGATCCCCCGGCCGGACGCGGTGCACGCACTTTGGTGACGGTGTTCTCCGGGTCATCACCGGTGCCACCGTCAACTTCCAGGTCGGTGGTACCCCGACGACGCTTCCGACGGCGGCGGGCTACCGGCTGATCATCGCCCTGGTCTGCTGGACCGGATGGGCCGGTCTTCTCCGAACCATCTTCAGCACCCGAGCGGTCACCCTGTCCGGGATTCGAACCATCATCACCCTGAGATGACGATTGCTGCTCAGCGTTATTGCGACGACGACCGCGGCGCTTACGGCGTGAGCGACCGGATTTTTCTCCGTGAGAGTCCTTACCGTGTCCGGACCGCTCAGAATCAGAGGACTCTGCATGGCCCCCGTCGTTCTCAGAGTCATCCGCCCGGCGGGTACGAGTTGGAATATCGGAGAGATCAGGGGCGTGAAAGAGCACATCCATCGGGTCGTCGGGAACCTGCAACGACGCCACCTGGTCGTCGGTTCCCTCGTTGCCCTCCGTCTGATTCTCGGTGTTCACTTGTGGTTCGTTGTCAGCTGCCACTGCAGCTCCTTCATTCCTCGGCATCAGCCACACACTGACCGCGAGGCGGTTCGGGTGCCGTGACGGGCGCGTTTCCCCCGATCGTCCGGGGTGCGCCTTGGATGGCACACAAAAAGCTTGGTCTGAACCGGCTCCACCGGGTGAGGTGCCACGGTGAGGCACGGAACCTGTGGCGTCTGGGCGGCGACCGATCTCGTGCTAGCTCAGTCTGTTCTCATCTCCGACGGTCTCCGCGGGATGCCGGTCGGGAACGTCACCCGGGACCGATCCACTTCGCACGATTGAGCTCGTTTCCTCACGTACACTCAACGCGGTTGCGGTTCATCATCGGTGGTCGCGCAAACTATCGCCACAGGACAGCGGTGAGATGGTGTGGACATCTTCCGTGTCGTCTCCCATTGTGGCACAGATTCACCCAGCACGGGGACATTTCCGGCTCTTCGTAATTGAGGGTGTGGATCAGTGATTCCAGGACACGGCGTGGCGCTGCCCGGATAGACGTCGAGGTCTTCCGATGATGGAAGTTCTTACACAGTCCATCCGAAAGACCTCGACGTGTCCAAGCTTACTTTCTCATCTCCTGATCTCACGACGTTCTGCCGGCTCGACTCCCTTGACCTCACGTGC
>NZ_QHLO01000004.1:0-245104 GCF_003185945.1 Auritidibacter sp. NML120636 | reverse complement strand
AGGCACGTCGAGGTCTTTCAGATGGCTTGTGTAGGAACTTCCATCATCGGAAGGCCTCGACCTCTATCCAGCTATCGACGCGCCACTTCCCCGAGACCCCCGTCTACACCCTCGATTGTGAAGAGCCACAAAACCCAGGACGGTTCAGTGTTTTCGGACAACCCGACCACACCCTTTCCTTCAACTCATCAAGAGACCGCGCAAAACGGGCGCGTACCACTAAAAAACGGGCGCGTACCACTAAAAACCCGGACACCACACCAGCAACCGGGCACAACAAAACCCCGCACCACAAACGGGTACGGGGCAGTGAAAAGTAGATCTATGCCACTCGCTGATTCAACTCACGCAAACGCGAAATATCCTCGATGGCAATCTCATCATCCGGATCATCCTCATCAAACATCTGAGCAACCTCATCCAAGAGTTCCATCGGAACACGAACGTCTTCTTCTAAAGCCAAGGTCAGACAAAAGCCAACAGCTAGAGGAATTTCCCTATGTTCTGACAAACTCAGCGCAATTTCCATAGTCGTGTCTTGATCCCCCACCACGGGAAGAAGGATATCCCTCAATGAAGAGAAAATCTCAAAATAGGACCTCATATATCAATCTTACTCTGGGTGTGCCGTAGAAATGAATCTCATGCCATTCTTGCGCCGACTCGTCACAACTCGCACAACAACACCGTCGACAGACTTCCTATGTAACGTACGATGACCACGCACAAGCGCTTCACCATGATCTAGCACCTCTTCAATCGCGCCTGCAATATCGTCTCTTGACCAGTCTTCAGGGAACTCAGTGCGAGGCACACCTCGTTCCTTCTCAAAAATCCACCCAAATCCTGGATAGTGGCCGCCCTTGCCCTTCGGCGCTTCCGAAAAACTTTTATTATCTCGTTCTCCGTAGAGGATGTGGTTCCATTGCTTCGAATCAAGGGGCTCAAATCCTTCAGGCTGGAGTTTTGGCGGGTTTTCCGGATTCCTAGGTGTAGTTCCCCGGGAGGTTGTGAACACTCGCGGGGAATTACAGCTAGCCTGCCATAATCGGTCGGACTCAGCGACGGCTGCGGCGCTGGATTGGCCTTCCGGTGCTTGTGCACCCAGTTACCCAAAGCGCCGGGATTGATCTCCAACTCCCTAGCGACCTGGGCCATCGAACGGTCAGACTGCAAAACCAACTGCACCGCCTCGGCCCTAAACTACGGACAGAACTGCCGCCTCCAACTAGCTAACATGATCTCGATCCTCTCATCTCAAAAAACTGTCCAAGAACCTAGATACACCCCAGATCGCGTGCTCCCGGTGACGGGTGTGGGCCTCCGCGCGTCGGCGCAGAATCCGGTCCAGGGCCCGCACCCCTCCGAGGGTGTCGGAGATGACGACATACAACTGGTCCGGATCTCTGACCGCCATGGTCGCGTCCGCAAGATCTCGCAAGGCAGTGTTGGCAACTTCTGCGCTCTCGGCAGGATGGGCAGGCGTAGGCATCACGGCACCTTCTTTCGTCTCCGGTGATGCCCCTCAGGTACACCCGACTCGTCAGACCTGTCGGCACAGTGGCAGAGCGGCGGTGAACGCCTTCGCTTGCTGTCCGACTAGCTTGCGGGTCTCACAGGAGGACTGGATCGCGGCCTTGGTGATCGCCGAGACCGCCGCATCGAGATCCTCAAGCGTGTCAGCGGTCACGGAGACGGGACCGCTGTAGCGCAACACCCCGTGCCCGGCGGTGAGGTCGGTCTGCTGCTCCTGGTACTCCGCGTTCTGGGAGGCGTCCTCGATCTGCCCGATCCGGGCCCGCTGGGCGTCGTCCGAGACGTATTCCACCTTCTTCTTGCGGATATCGCGGGCGGCCTGATCGGTGCGCATCGGCGTGACGATGAGGGAGAACGACCGCAGCACTCCCGTCGACAGCAACACCGGGGCGAGGAAGCCTGGGTGGACGAGAGACCTGGGCCATTCCGAAACCCATAGCACCGCGTGATAGGCGGAGTCCGTGCGCAGATGCCCCCAGGCCTCGTTCACGGCGACCAGTCCGGCCGTGGCCAGTTCCTGGCCCAGGTCGCCATGACGGTCCAGGGTCGAGGCGATCGCGGGATCGTAGGCGGAGCGGAGGATGACGGCGATCTGTCCGGTGCTCAGCCATTCGGTGAATGACAGGTCCGCGGCCCGCAGTGCCGAGGTCATTGTTCTCATCTCCTGTCGCAGCACATTCGCCCACCCCGGAGTCCGCCAACCACTCCTCGATCTGATTCAGATCGGTTGTCGCGTCGTGGAAGCCTTGCGGCGTGATCGGGTGTTTCCCGTTCGGAGCGCACACGAACACCAGCACGCCCATGCGGGCGAACTCGCGCGCGGCAGCAGGAATCGATCCCGATGCCCCCACGTTCTGGAGCGCTCTCGACACGGCGTTGCGTTTGGACCTCATGAGCGTGAGCTCGATCCGGGTGCCAGCACCGGTGATTGGGAGCGTGCCAGGGCACGCTCGGGCACTGCCGGATGGTCCGCGCGTAGTTCCGTGTTCGCACCGTGTGGTCTCCTCCCGACTGGTCACCTGTGAGGTGAGCCAGGGCGCCCAACGGTCGAGACGGTCAGTGGATGAGGAGGTTGGCCGCCAAGTCCGTCGGAGCACCTGGTGTATACACCGGCATAGTCGTAAAACAAGGAACCATGTGCCGTATGGTGCGAATGATCCGAATATTCGGACCGAGATCCGTCAGATCAGAACCAGTCAGAAGGCTTGTTGCTCGGTGCGCTTGAGTGCACGGTAGCGGCTTGGGCTCATGCCCATGATCTGGCGGAAGAGACGTGCCGCATGTCCTCGACTCGCCCATCCAACTTGTCGGAGTATGCTGTGGATCGCATCATCTGTATCTCGGAACAAGCGAGCCATCTTTTCGACACGCAACATCGTCGGCCACGCGTGCGGGGTCTTGCCGAACGCCGCCACAAATACTTGGCTGAATCGCGAAGCCGACAGGGGTGTGGCTGACGCGAGTTCTGCACAGGTCCACGAGTGCGCAAGATTCTGCCTCATCAGGTCCGCGGCTTGTCGTGCTTCTGCTCGAACTGGAGAGAATTTACTATGCCGTGGTCGGGTCGGCAACGTGCTTGCGCGCTACCCGGGCGAGATCCGCACTGGAGTAACTTGCACAAACAGCACGACGACATCAAGGATCGAGAACCACAGTACTTGCATTCGGTGAGCGTGGAGACTAAGTCCGTGTGGACCCAGACTCAGTTTCACAATTTCATCTACCCAGGGCATCAGTAGCCCAACCCGCCCCTCGCCGAGGTGGCGAACCTGAGCGGGATCGGCGTAGATGATGTCCGCGAAATCTTGCGTATCTAATCGGTCTCCAATGACGTTGACGTACTGCCAGTAAAGCTGGTGGGGTGCATAGTCTGGGTCAATATAGACGGTGCTCGTTAGGATTTGTGGCTCAGGGTCGGATCCGCAAAAGACCCCTGCTCCCAGCAAGACAACATCACCGACATTAACAGCCCGCCGATTGGAGTTCACGGTGAGGAAAGCTGATCCATCACGGATGACGATAAGTTTGGTGCAATCATATACTGTCGGACCTATCGGCCTATGGAGCGTTTTCGTTCTCGCAAGTATTGGCGCAAACTCGAAATCGGGAAGGGGTGTGTGAATGTTCAATATGTTGATGGATTCTTGCCCTCCCTCCCAGGCTGCGGGAGCTTCATCGCCTATTCATTTGGGCGTGGGTAGTGCAGAGAAAATTAGGCTGACGGATCTTCGTGCAGTGTTGGAACAGCTAGGTAACCATTGCTGCCATTGCGACCGTTGGCCTCAGGCGGACACCGCCCGCTGAGCACATGGAGTACACGTCGGCTGGAGCGAAACCTGCGCGGACGAACAGAGCTACGCAAATGCAGGTCTGCAATCGTGGCAAGCTGACAACAGTGAATCCGGGTTCTCAAAAAACGGTCGACTATCATTCGATACCCAATTAGAGCGATGAGCCCCTCCCTTCTTATTGTGGCCAATCACTTTTGAACGCGGGGGAATCGCTGTTTAAAGTCTGTCGCGACGTCCTTCATGAACATAAACTCGACACCGTCGTGCTCTGACATATGCTCGATGAACCGCTCGAGCATCAATAGATTCTGTGGGCGACCGCTTACATCGGGATGGATCGTCATCGGAAAGACTGCGTAGTCCATTTCGCGATAGACCCAGTCGAACTGGTCCCTCCACAGCGACTCGAGCGCTCGGGGAGTTACGTATCCGTGGCTGTTCGCGCTTCCTTTGACGAACATCATTGGCGGCTGGTCATCGAGATACCAGCTTGCTGGAATCTCGATGAGGTCTGTCTCTGTCCCGCGTTCCAGAGGCTTCATCCACTCCTTGGCCGAAGCCGCATCGAAGTTGATCGGTGTCCACTCGTCGCCGGCGCGCACATAGTAAGGAGTGTGATCGTCGTGCATGAGGGAGTGGTCGTACAGGAATCCACGCTCGTGCAGGATTTCGTTAGTGACTCTCGAGAACTCCCACCACGGGGCTACGTATCCCACCGGTCGCCCACCCATGCGCGACTCAAACAACTCCAGGCAGTAGTCGACCACCTCCGTTTCTTGCTCCCTCGTCATCGACAGTGGATTCTCATGGCTGTACCCGTGCATACCTACTTCGTGTCCAGCCGCAAGCGTCCTCTCAAACTGCTCAGGGAACGTCTCAATCGAATGCCCCGGCCAGAACCATGTCACTGGAATCTCGCGGTTCTGTGCCAGCTTGAGCAGCCGAGGAACCCCGACTTCACCCGCGAACATTCCACGCGAGATATCGCTAGGTGAGTCCTGCCCACCATACGAGCCAAGCCACCCGGCGACGGCGTCAACGTCAATACCGATAGACACCATGATCTTCTTAGACACTTTGAGTTCCTCCTTGAATGATCTTGATTGCTCGTTCGGAAAGGTGATGTTAAAAGTGACCTAGCCTTGAGAGAAGGCCCATCCAGCAGCGAGTGCACCGATACCTAAGCCAGCGTCGAAGGCGATGTTCCATCCTGCACTGGCCATCTCCGTATTTCTGGACGTGCGGGCGCGTCGCATCATGGCGGTCAGCGCTGCCGTCTGACCTACCCCAGACGTAAATCCGATGACTGCAACGGCTAGGAGTATGCCCAGACGAGAGAGAACGACAGAGAAGACCATCGTTGATAAGGCAAGGATTCCGGCTGCCGTCACAAGGATGGCAAGCGGCGGATATCGATCAGATAGGCGGCCTCCCACCAGGCGACCCAGCGCCAAGCACACTTGGACCATCAACGCAGCCAGAACCGGTAGCCACGTACCCTCTGTGTCGCCGACTGAGGACAGAACGGCGGCGTAGAGACTCACGGCGAAAAGGTGACCCACCAGGCTGGTGATGACAATAGTGGCGGTAGAAAAAGTCCGCGAGCGTTTCAGAGAATCAGGCGCGGCGAGCTCCACCGACGGGCTGCCCAGCTGTAGATCAGAACGGTTGTCGGTGGACGATTTCGCCTGCCCTGCCGGGACCAATGCGCCCAGCGCGAAGGCACTCCCGACGAGCGCTACGGCCAATTGCCCTCCTAGCTCGGCAGCATAGAGGCCTATCGGGGCTCCGAGCGCTCCGCCCACCGCTGAGCCAAAGCCATAGGTGCCGAGGGCGCGGCCGGTTTGGCCAGATGCTGCCTGCTCTTTGACCCAAACGGTACTCATCACCACGAAGACGCCGAAGCCAAGGCCGAGAAGTAGTGATCCTGGCCACTGGTTCATCAAGGGGAGGATCGCACTGCCCAAGCCCATAGCCGCCAGTGCCAGCATGACGGCAACGCGGCGATTCCTGACCCATCTCCGCCCAATGATAAGAAGCGGCTGGACGGCAACGACAACGAGCATCACTATGCCTACTCGTGCTCCAGATGAGATGCCTGACTCGTTTAGAGCGCTTGATGCTGTGGTGTAGAAGGTATAGAACGCGGCGAAACCACCACAGCCCGCAACCGCTATTCGACCTACGATGCCGTAGGAGCTGGGCCGCGCTGAGGTCACTTGTGCAGTTCCGTAGCCGCTCTGGAGGTACTGTCTGACTTCGCCGAGAGCTTTGGACTGTCAGCGAGCTTGAGCCAAATGACACCGCCGATAATGACTGCGAGCCAGAACCCCTTGATTAGGGTGAGTGTCTCGTCGAAGAAGACTGGCCCCAGCAGGGCGGCGCCGACCGCGCCGATGCCGGCCCAGACAGCGTAGCCGATGCCGACATCGATTCTCTTCAGGGCTACGCTGAGGAAGAATAGAGTGAACAGGAAGAACACGATGGCCACGAGGGACCATGTGGGGTTTGTGAAACCATTGCTTCCGTTCACGCTCAGGGCGTATCCAACCTCGAATCCTCCGGCGAGGAGGAGGGCGAGCCAGGGGCCAGCCTTTTTCTCAGTGTCTGTCGAAATGGTGGTCTCATGATTGGCAGTGGTAGCCATGAGAATGATCCTTTCTGAAGGTGATAGTGCAGGCGTGGGATTAAGCGGCGCCAGCAAGGTTGAGGCCGACAACACCGGCTATGACGACGCCAATGCCCAGGAGCTTTTTCCAGGTTAGTTTCTGGGAGAGGAAGAGCGCGCCGAGGACGACGATGCCGACTCCTGCCAAGGAGGTCCACAGTGCGTAGCCGACGCCGACGTCGAAGGTCCGCAGGGCCAGGCTGAGGAAGAAGGTGGCGATGCCTCCGCTGACGAGGGTGGCGATACTCCACCAAAGCTTGGTGAAGCCCTGCGCCTTTCCGGCGGAGATGCCGACGGCGACTTCGAAGATGACGGCTATTCCGAGGTAGAGCCAGCTCATGATGGATGTCCTTTCAAAGGTGCATTCGAACGCTGGTCAGCGTCCATTGTTGATCTGTGTGTGAAAGTAGCGAGCGAACGGTTCGTTGCCTCGTTCGGCCGGAAAGGAGTTGAAGACGGTGGACCGAAGCTCATCAGTAATGCCGAGCGAGAGGTAGCTGGTGCGGTAGTCGAAGCCCCATTCGGCGACGGCGTCGCGATCGACGGCGACGTATATGGCATCCACGCCTTGATCGATAGCGAAGCGATAACACAGTCCGCAGGGTTCGCCCGTGGCCACCAGCGTGGTGCCGGAGAGGTCGTCCCGGTCATCAGAGTTGAGCACTTCGCGCATAGCGACGATCTCGGCGTGGGCGGTCGGGTCACGGGTTTCCCTGACCCGGTTGACTCCAAAATCAGAGATGACGCCGCTGTTGTCGACGAGCACGCCAACGAAGGGCAGCCCTCCGGCCTCGACGTGCTCAACACCCACTACGACCGCCTCGTTCATGGCCTGAATGAGAACGTCCGGTGGGATGGTGCTCATGATCGGGCCTCGGCGGCCGTCGCGCCCTCGGCCAGAGTGTCGACAGTCTTCTTTAGCCGCGCGGCGCTGGGTACCCCGCGCAGGAACTGGCCCTCGACCACGATGCCTGGCACAGAGGTGACGCCCACGGTGTTGACCGCATAGTTCTGATCGGCTTGCTGCCTGGCCCGTCGTTCCTCACTGTGCAGAGCCTGTTCGGCCTCCTCCCGATCGAGGCCGGCCGAGACTGCCACGTCAAGGATCACGGGATCCTTGCCGATGTCCCAGTCATCTTGGAAGAAGGCCTTGAACATCGCCTTGGAGTACTCCTCGGCTTTGCCCTGCTCCTGAGCCAGCTGCAGGACCATGAACGCCTTCTCCGTGCGCGGCTGGGGAGATACGGTCGGCAGGCTGATGGGAACATCAAGCCGTTCGGCCATCGGGTAGACGGCGTCTCTCCAGATCCGTGGCAGGTAGTCGTCCTCCGGGCGCAGGGTGGGAACGGGATCCGGTCGCAGCTCGAACGGCCGGATGGTCACTTCGACATCACGGTCCCGTTTGAGTTCCTCGATCGCTCCCTCAACGAGGAAGCAAAACGGGCAGACGTAATCGACGAAGACATCGATCTTCGTGGTCATAGTGCTGGTCCTTTCAATCATGTTACTGTATGTGCATGCATCTATATGGGTAAAAGTTGGCCCTTCTCGCTCGAGGGCGCCAAATGCTAAGATGTAAGCTTGCTGATCGCCTCGAAGGAGTGGTCAAGGCCGGCCAGATCTAGCTGTGGGTACTGCTTGGCTGCGTCGCAGAGCAGTTCGCTGATTTTCGCATCGTAGGGGTCGCGGATCTCCTCCACGGATTTGAGGCCTTTCTCAGTGATGACCGCGTAGACCCCGCGTCCATCGTCGGGGCAGGTGTCTCGGAACGCCAGCCCCTTGTCCTCCATTCGCCCAACGAGTCTGGTCACGGAGCTTGAGTTTAAGCTGACCTTCTGGGCGAGCTCGTGGATACGTAGCTCCCGCTCCGCGGTTCTGCTTAGGTGAAGGACTGCACGATACTCGGTGAGTCCGATTCCGTAGGTGTCAACGAGCCATTTACCCAGTGTGGCATCCACTGCGGCGACGATGGCCACAACCTGCGACCATGCCGCGCTGAGGTTGCGCGTCGGGGGGGTATGTGCTTGCTCAGAATGATCCGTGTACATGCACATAACCCTACCATGTGCGTTCGCGCAGCTCACCTCTCGGAGAAGAGGCGACCGTATCCTTCCACCTGGGATCTCAGGCCGCTTCCGTCGAGGCTGGCCCACAGCAAAACCTGGTTAGCGGTGAGCATCGTGATGCCGAGCGTGGACTCGAGATGATCGATCGCCCCGATAGCTCGCTGTCCGTTGCCGGCGATGAACACGGCCTGAGCGCCGGTCGTCGCGACCAGTTCGTCCACTGCTGCGGCGGTGGCTGCCGGAGTGATGGTCAGCGGGCCTCCTGTAGGACCGCTGGGGGTTGCGGAGACGATGTCGATGCCGTGGTCTCGGAAGTAGGCCTCGCCGGCTCGGCAGAGCTCGTCGTCGAACCAGGAGGGCGCCATGATGGCGATCTTGTTCAGACCCAGCTTTCGGATCGCGGCAGTGGCCGCGGTGCCCGTGGTGTCGAGCTTGATGCCGTGACTGACCGTTGACAGGCGCATGAGCAGTTCTTGCTCGCGGTCTGCTCCGATCTTGAACGAGGAACTGGTGAAGGCCAGTCCGATGGCGTCCAAGGGCGAGCTGGAGAGGCTGTCGACCGTGCGGTCGATGATCTCTGGAGCGATGAACTGCATGACCGGGTCATGGGCGATCTTCTCGTCGATGGTCCCGCCTGGGTGCATCGGGCTGAAGTCGACGCGTGCTCCGTGGATGGTGCTTCGTGTGCCGGCGAGCATCGCCTGGGCTTCGGCCTCCGGGCCGATGTCGGCGTGAGGGGTGACGATCCCGAGTTTGAAGTCGGATTCCCAACCGTCGTATTTCCACACGTGTCTTCTCCTTTCTAGTTTGGCAGCGTCGTTGCGGCCAGGCTCAGTGAGGTTGGTGTGCGGCCGTGATCGGTGACCATCTTCGGGTGCTTGGTCGCGATGAGCGTGAGCAGTTCGTCCATGTTCGGATCGACATAGTAGCGTTGCTCGCCGCGATAAATCATCCTGGTGCTGTCGCTGTTGCGCTGTTCGATGGCGTCGCCGCTGGGATTGAAGCGGAGGACATCGATGCCGTAGAGCATGCACAGCAGCGTGTTGAAGATGGGCGCGGCCTTGATCCACCGACCATTGAGGTAGATCCGTGCGTACCAGTGCAGGAACTCCTCACCTCCGACGAGTTCGTGCATCGCCGCGTCGGCGACGTGGTTGGTGACCACGTCGGAGCACAGCACGGCGGGCACGCCGAGCTTGCGGCAGCCAGCGACGAACAGGATGCTCTTGTGCAGGCAGAAGCCGGAAGGTTTATCGACAACGTCCGAGGCGCTAAGGTCCGTGTTCAGCATGACGTTGAAGACGTTGTAGTCGATGGTGTCGCGCACGGCGTCGTGGAGACGCTCGACGGAATTGGCGACGTTCGCCTCGCTGTAACAGCCAGCGTCCTCAACAAACTGCGTAACGCTCGGGGCGTCATAGTCGAACACGGCGGTCGCCTGGGTCAGCTGAGGTTCGCGAGCGATCATGAGTTCACTCCCAACATGGTGGCGATCTTCGTGCGCAGGAGGTCATTCGATCCGGAGTAGATCGCTCCGGGTATGGCATCGAGGAGGTTGCTCGCCAACGGTGACGTAGTCAGGTATCCGTTGCCGCCATGGACGCGGATGGCGTTGATCGCCGAGTCGACGTTGGCCTCGCTGATGAAGACCTTGGCCGCAGCGATCGGAACGGTCAAGTCCTCGAAGCCGTCCAGTCGTTCCGCGATGGATTCCAGCAGGGCTCCGCCCAGTTCGATGGCGATCTGAGTCTGGACGATCCGGTCTGCCACCAGCTGGTTGCTGCCGATGCTGCGCCCGAACTGTTCGCGGTCGTTGACGTACTGCACTGAGCGGGAGACCAGCTGCTCCATCTCGCCGATGTTGCCGGCAAAGGCCAGCAGGATCTCGCGCTTCATGACCTGGTCGAGGATCAACAGGCCTGCGCCAGTGTGCCCGACGCGGTTGACAGCGGGCACTCTCACGTCCTCCAGCGCGACCTCCCCGATCGGGGAGGTGCTCAGCCCGGCCGTGGGCATCGGCTGGGAAGTGTCGACGCCGGGCCATCCAGTCTCGACGAGGAACGCCGAGAGCCCCTTGTCGACGCCGTCTTCGATGGTCTTAGCGTAGATCACCAAGGTCGAGGCAATCGGTGCGTTGGTGATGAACCTCTTTGTACCGTTCAGGACGTAGTAGTCCCCCTGGAGAATCGCTGTGCTGGTCGTGCTCATGACGTCTGACCCGGCCTCGGCCTCGGTGATCGCGTGGCCGCCGATGGTGGTGCCGGATTCGGCTGCCGGCAGATAGCGATCCCGCAGCTGTCGCTCTGCGAATGCGCGCAGGCAGTAGATGGTACTGGCCAGTTGGGTCACTGCTGAGAAGGTCAGTCCTCGATCCGGGCTGGTGCGCCCGAGTTCACGGACTCGGTTGATGGCGGCGCTCATTCCTGTACTGCCGATGCCTTCGGTGGCGAGCGTTCTGAATAGCCCGCTCGTGGCAGCGGCATTCCACAGTTCCGTCGGGAATCCAGCTTTCTGTGAGGGTGGGGCCGTGGGCGCGTACTTGCGCAGGTGGTCGAGGAACCCCAACCACGGGTCGTCAGTCAGAATCGTGCTCATCGTCTACTCCTCTAGTAGGTGCTGAAGCCTCTGGCGCTGAGCACGCGCTTCTCGTCTCCGCGGGTCGGCGGGTTGAAGACGCTGACGAGCTCGAGATCCTCGTGGTCCGATGCGCGCAGATAGTGGGGCTGGTTGTCATCCAGGACATAGACCATGCCGGGAGTGACCTCGAAGAAGTTCCCTTCGGTGTCTTCGACGTTGCCCGCGCCACGGATGCAGTAGCAGACTTCGAGGTTGTTGCGGTACTCCAACTTGGACTCGGTGCCCGACCGGAAGACGGTGTCGGCGACGGCGAAGCCCATGTTGTCCTTTTCGACCAGGAGGCGGTGGCTGGTGCCACTGCCCCACTCGACGGCCGAAACTTCGTTCGTGGGCTTGGTGAACATGGTGGTACTCCCTCTTATTCAGGCGATTTCGGTGATAATTGACGGTGATTGGATGGTAATGGTCAGCAAGCCATGACGTCAGTGCGATTGGCCTCGATGAAGCTGGCGATGCCCTCGGGCGTCTTCAGCTCGTCCGGATTGATTGAGATGGTGTTGATCGGAATCTTGTAGGTCCGAGCGCACCAGCCGAGCAACTGGACCGTGGTGACGCTGGTGAGGATTCCTGTCGTGAGTAGATCGACATCAGGCGGCAACTGGTCTGCCGTGACGTCGGTAGCGAACGTTTCGACGATGTACTGCTTGACCCTGTGGAGGGTGGACATGAGTTACTCACTCCCTACTCGTGATTTGATGGTGGGAAGATCCGGTTTGCCGTTACCGTTCAACGGCAGGGGCCCGGTGAAGGCATGCAGGTTGTTCGGCATCGCGAAGGCGGGCAGATGAGCGCTTATTGCCATGCGCAACTGGAGTCCGGTTGCGGCAGAGCCGTGATCGGGCACGGTGTAGGCAAGATGCAGTTCTTCTGCGGAGTCAGAGACCTCGAGCCACGCGCAGGCAATGCCGACCAGAGCCGTCCGACGCGCAGCCTGCTCGATTTCTTCGAGGTTCACTCGCTGGCCGCGGACTTTGACAAGACGATCACGTCGGCCGTTATACATCAGCTGCCCATTTGACCACCTTGCCTGGTCCTTCATCGGGTACAAAGCCTCACCGGCCACGGGTAAGGGCGTGACGGTTCCCTCGGTGATATAGCCTTGCGCCATCCACGGCGTATGCACGAGTAGTTCCCCGTGGGCCTCCTCGGCGCTCTTTCGGAGAGGTACGTGAATTCCATTGGAGTTGAGCAAAACCTCGCAGCCGGCGATAGGCGTGCCAAGCGGCAGGGTCTCACTTTCAGAGAACTGTTCGGCTGAGAGCGTCTCGATGAGGCAATCGTTGACCTCGGTGGCTCCATAGACGTTATGGAAAGTTGCAGTTGGGAAAAGTCGCGCTGCGGCCGCGCGCAGCGATTGTGCAACGACGCCGCCAGTGAGAACCACTTCCCGAACCGAGGGGTACACCGCGTCTCCAACGGCGTTGAGCAGCGCATCCAGAGTGGAGGGAACGACCTGGATGAATGTTGGCCGGTGCTGTTCGAGCAGTCGGACCAGGTAGGGAGCCTGGTGGAGGCGGGCTGCCTCAGCCGCGACCACAGTACCGCCGGCGGCCAGAACCGCCCAGGTGTCCAGTAGGGACACGTCGAAGTTCCAGGGGCTCAGACTCAGGGACACGGTTGTGTCGTTGAAGCCAAAGTAGTCGCCGCCCCAGTGCAGGAACTGAGTGAGGCCTGTGGCGGGCAGGGCGACGAGCTTGGGGAACCCCGTTGACCCGGAGGTGGGCAGTGCGAGGACTCCGCCTTCCAAAGAGTCTGTCGAAGCTGAGCGTGTTCTGGCGAAGTGTTCGATCTGCTCGACGATCGTCGCCAGGTAGTCGTCTGATGCCGAAGTGGGAACCAGTGCTACTACGCCTCCGCGATTGAGGATCGCGACGCACTCATCGATGAGGCTGCGGTTCTTGGCTGCGCGGTAGATGCCGTATCCGTAACCGGCGACATCATCGCTGCGCTTGTCCTCGCCTTCGACAATGGTCCCGGGCTCCAGGTTTAGGCCCGCCGTCGGGGTGGGGGCTGTCGTAGCCATCATGCTCACGCTGGTCCCTTCTCTTCTTTGTACTCCGAGTGAGAGCCGGAGCGGACTCTGGCGATCACTCGCTATTTGCTTCGATGTACATACATCAATGTAAACTACTGCATGTGCATGCATCAAGACATTACGATAGAGGTGTCATAATCTGTCACAATTCCCCTTCGCCCATCAGCCTGTGGACGACTCCCACGAGGGGCAACGAGGACGTTGCCGCGCTTCTGGTCGAGCGGGCGCTTGGAGCGGGTGCTAGGAGGTATTTCCGCTGTTCAGAGCGCAGCTTTCCCCTCGCTCACAGTGGCAAGTACTTCTCGGTCTCCCACTCCTTGTCGCTCACCGCGGTAGTTGTCGCCGATGTGCCGATCGGAGTCGACGTCGAAGAGCGACTCACCTCGCAAGCGTGCGTCGATCTTGCTTGGGCGTGGTCTCCTGGCGAGCGCGCGGAGCTACAGTGTCAGGCTGACGTGGAGCATATCTCCACCGAGATCTGGACTGCGAAGGAAGCCGCGGGGAAGGCGCTGGGCATGGGCTTGCAAGCGTTGCCGTGCGCTATTGAGACATCTCCTGTGGTCGAGGCGACCGCGCACCGGACCATCGTGATGCCCTGCGGGCGCGGAACGAGTACCTACTTGGATTCTCATGGTGTGTGGCACGGTAAGAGCCATCTCCGCATATCCTGGAGGCACGCGCTCTAGCTCCCTGAGGGAGCCTGTCCCGCATCCGGCGCCTCATGCGCCGCTGCCGATTCCTCTCCGAGAACTGTGGACTCCGCGCGTTAGTCCGCCTACAAGCTCAGCTGTCGCAGCTGGTCAATCAGTTGTTTCTGTGCAGTGTAGCCCTCGTTAGCTACTGCACATTGATCACGATCAGATCCACCCACACAGTTGGCACCGTAGTGCAAACCGGCGTGCCGCGCGCACCTGCCCGCTGAGGCGACCCTCCAGAGGCCAGCCTCGGAAGGGAGCCGCCGTGGTGATGACGATCCGCGTCATGTCGGCCGGCCGCAGATACGAGTATCTCTTGTCCTCCGTCGCTGCAGGCGACGGCGACCGCGACGTGGGCACCCCGCTGACCCGCTACTACACCGAATCCGAGTGCCCGCGCGGCACCTGGATCGGCTCAAGGCTGGCAAGCCTCGAAGACGACCACGGCACCGGACTTGCCGACGGCGAGGCCGTCACCGAGGACCAGCTCGCACGGCTTCTCGGTGACGGCCTGCATCGAATCACCGGCACACGGCTCGGCCACCCATTCCCGAAACTGCAACCCCGCGCGAGCCCATCGCCGTCCGCATTGCGCAGCTCGACCCGGACCGGTCGCCAGCGCAACGGGATGCAGCCATCGAGGAAAGCCGTAGCGAAGAGATTGCGAAGAAGCCGCGCAACGCCGTTGTAGGGTTCGACCTCACGTTCTCCCCCACCGAAGTCGCTGAGCGCTCTCTGAGGTGTCGCTGACGCGGGCACGCAAGCCCTCATCTCACAGGCGCATCACGCAGCCATGCGCGACACCATCGCGATGCTTGGAGAACGGGTCACCTCAACCCGCGTCGGCCGAGGCGAGATCGTGAGGATGCCGATCAGCGGAGTGATTGCCACTGCGTTCGATCATTACGACTCCCGCGCCGCCTGCACAAGGCCACCGTGTCGCTGTCGGCAAGCTACAACGCGTTCCTCACGGATCACACTGCCCGGCTGCTCGGTGTCTCCTGGTCCCCGGTCGACCGAGGCAAGGACCGCAACACGGGCTGGGAGATAGACGGTGTGCCCACTGAACTGATCGCTGGGTTCTCCCGACGCACGACTGGAACCGACGGGGTCGAGGGCATCGAAGCAACGAAAGATCGGCTCATTGCCGAGTACATCGTCACCTACGGACGCGAACCTAGCCCGGCGACGATCGCCCGATTGCGGCAGCAGGCAACGCTGGAGACGCGGCCGGTCAAGGAACTGCACTCTCTGGCCGAGCTCACTACTCAGTGGCGCTGGCGCGCGACCGGATTGCTGGGCGAGGACGCGACGACGTGGGCGCAACATCTCCTCGCACACACCCCGGCTGAGGCGAGGCTGCGTGCCGACGATGTGCCCCTGGAACAGGTGGCTGATATTGCGACGGTGGTGCTGATGGCGGTCGCCAACCGGCACCCGGTGTGGAACCGGTGGAACATCCACGCCGAGACGATACGGCAGCTCATGGGGGTGCGCTTCACCACGACCAACGACCGCATGGCCCTCCTTGATCAGATCATCGAACGGGCCGAAGCCGAATCACTCCGGCTGACCCTGGAGTTCGACCGTGCTCTCTCTGAGCATTTCATCGACGAGAACGGGCCCCGGTTCCAGTCCGTCGACCAGATCCCCACAGTCTCGAACCTTGCCCACTCAGATCGGGTACTCGATATGCTCGTGGGCCCAGCCGGGGCCGGCAAGACCACGGCGCTACCGGCACTGCACCGGGCCTGGACCGCCGGGCACGGACGCCACTCGGACATCGGCCTCGCCCCGTCAGCACCCGACGACTCCCGCTTGTGGATATCGACCCGGACGTACGGCTGGCTCGAGTCGGCGGTGGAACAACTTCGGAGGCGGTCGCGCGCGAGGCCACACGCCACGGCCTGACCCCACTCAACGGTAGCGCACCAACGGTGGATGTTGCCGGCTACAGCCTTGGAGGTGGCGTGGGACCACTCATCCGGCAGTATGAAATACGCAACCGACCGCGTCACCGGGTTCGGCATAGTCACCGCGTTGCAGCTCCAGCTCTTTCCCGTCGACCAAATACTTGCCGGCGCACTGAGCTTCGCCCCCTGAGCGATTCCCTGAGATCGTCAGCCGTAACCTGGAGTGGACCACCGGCGTGCCCAACCAACTCCCCTCCTCATTGTCGCTCAAGACCTTCCCCGACCTTCTGACTCTGCCGGAACGCGTCCGATGCAAGCGGACCCTGCGCCTCTTCGTCATCTGCACCGACCCCCCGGACATGTATCTCCGCGATTGACGCACTGCGGACCGGTCGAGGACAACATCTACCTGATATCCTACGCCGACTGCAGCAAGGTATTCGCCGAACCGGCAAACTCGCGCGGCTATGAAGGTGATGACGTGACTACCGTGGCACTGGACGCCACCGCGACCGTCATGGCACGCATCGATGCGGAGACCGAGAACTACATGCTCCTTCAGGTTCATTACCTCCGCTGTGTCGCCACGCGGAAGCCAGAGCGTGACAACGCGATCGGCCACCCTCATGCGACTTACGTCGTCCGGATAATCACGCCGATCGCCCGGCAGGTACGCTACGACCTCGCGAACGAATAGTCCGCCCTGGTCGAAGACCTCGCGCACGGGGCGACCAGTCGAGCACTGTATTTTTTGTTCGGAGACAATGCCACCGAGCTGAGCACAAGTGCCTGCTACGAACCCGAGACCTATCAGCGCCTTGTCGACATCAAGCACCACTACGACCCAGCTAACCTCATCCGACTCGGGCGCGCCATACCTGTCAATGCGCGCTGAAAGTACGCCCTTCTCTAAGATGCGTCGAATCGGAACGGGTGCCATATGAAACGGCATCGGTGGCGCCTGGTTGTCCATGGCGACGACTGGCAGTCGCCGTGTACAGGTCATGGAGTTATGTCTGACGCTCCGCGTTGCAGGAGCGAGGGCCAGAGCACGTGCCCCGACGAGAAGATGCCCCTCGTACAGACAACGCCAGTGCAACAGCCGGTAGGCGCCGTTATGACTGGGCGTATTTGGTCGTCGGCGTACTGCGCTAAGCCGGGCTGATCGCGCTGACCGCCCCGACCCTCAGAAGAGCTCGACACCGCCGTCGCCGCAGTGGAGCACGCCACGATCCAAACCTCCTACCAGACCCGCCTGCTGGTGGCTCTGAGGCGAGGCCGGAAAGAACGATGTAGCATGAGCCGGGCCGATTCAGGCGAAGTTGGAAGCAGGAGGCGATCCGAGCACCTGGCGGATGACCAGCCCGATCAAGGAGTCGCAGGATGACGCCCGGGGCCCACCGGTCTGCCGGAGTCCCCATGCGCGAGCCGAACGACGAGAACGTCAACCGTCCTTTGCGGGTCGGGTCGCTGTTCTCCGGCTACAGGGGTCTCGACCTCGCCGTCGAGCACGCCACCGGCGGGGAGACGATCTGGTTCTCCGAGATCGATGCCCCACCCATCCGCGTCTTCACGCGTCACTGGGCGGGCACCCCGCACCTCGGAGACATCTCCGTCATCGACTTGGGCGACGACGGTGCCGACGATCGATGTGCTGATCAGCGGGCTCCTGGGTCAGGAGGTCTAGGCCGTCGGCACCGGCGCCGGCCTCTCACCCGGCACCCGCTCCGGGCTCTGGTCGAACATGGCAGCCGCGATCGACGCGTTGCAACCCGTGCTCGCCATCATGGAGAACGTCCGCGACTTGCTCTCCGCACCCCTAATCCGCCCTACCCCGGCAGGAACAACCCCCGACGCACGCAACCAAACGATGCAACCGACGAGCCTGCACCCGCCGTTCCCAACCTGGAACCCGACCCGTGGCCGCTGGGAGACGAGCCAACACGACCTCCTCGCGCGCACGGAGCCACACTCGGGGATCTGGCCGACCTCCGGCGAAGTGCGCGTTGAGTCGGCCTACCGGCGTCACTGGCCGGCACACCCCACCAACGGTTCCATTTCTTCCTCACCACCCATCGACAAGACGCTGTTACGGACACTTTTGGCCTCGGACTTTTCGCCCAAAGGCGCAACCCCGGACCAGGTACGGACACGACGGGGTATCATTGCCCTGAGCCACCAGGTCATCAACCTCGCCGTGCACGGACCGGCAGGCTCACCGACCAGCTGGAACGATCGGAGACCCTGTTCGCTCTGATGGAGGACATCTTCACCGCTGGGGGCGATACGCCCAGGCCATCGCCCGATGGGAACACGTCACCGGACCAGCAACTCCTGCCCCTGCGATCCTGAAAGAGGAGAAGGGCCCGCGACCTGCGCCGGAGTTCGACGAATCGCTCATGCGCCTCCCCACCGGATGGGCCACCAGCCCCGACCACGGCCTGACTGACAACCCGAGAAACACGGCGCTCGGCAACTGGGTTCTACCAATCCAATCCGTTGCTGGGGTCGCACGGATGTTGTGACCTCGACGCAGCATTCTTCTCTCCCCGGATCTGGCACTCGGCCGCCGTGATCTGTGGCTGATGCTCGTCACGCCCTCGTTCAGGAGTCGTCCAGGAATCGTCCGGGCAATGACGGTTGTATAGATTTCCTAGCCCGCACACCTTGTGCGAGCGAATAGAGGGGAAGCAACATGAGTGCCCAAATGAGATCGCGGAGCAGGTCGTGGAGCATCTGGAGTGGCTACAGCAGCCTTGTCCACACTGGTGCCATTGCGACCACAGCGGCCAGGAACATCCGACAGACCGCAAGCGTCTGGCCGATCAGCCGTTCGCGACCCTCATCACCCAGCAGCCCGAGCACCGGTAGCAACGCGAATTCAAGGACTCGATTAAGGCTGAAGATATGGCGATTGCCGTGTATCGAAAGAGAGGAGAGACTACGAGGTCTGGTTACGCATCGTGAACGACAGAGAGCACGTCGAGATCAATCTGGAGAGCTCAGCCCGACTGAACGCTTCGCTCATCGCGTTCATCGTCGAGGTCATCGTGTCGTCGGGCTAGATTCGATCTCGTTTCCCTTGCGAGTGGCGTGCCCTAATAATCCCCAATGGGGCAGGATGCGCGCATACTCTAAAGCCGACACAACTAAGCGGGTGCGAGGTGAGGGTCTGCAACAGGAAACACCGACATAAAACAATGCAACGGCATATAGTTAGGCAACCAGAACCCCCGAAGATCGAGTGATCCATGTCAAAATCAGCATTCGTTACAGCCACTCAGCCACGCAATCACTAATCATCATTTGGGGAACCGGGTTCGGATACCACCTCACCGAAATCAATCAAAAGGCGCCTAAGCAGGGAGGCAAACTGCTCCGTACCAGGCGGGAAATCTGGCCACCTCTCCTTCAGATCATTCACAGACGCGAACGGTTTCGAAACATCGCCCTGTCTCCCCGTCATAACCACCCCTGCGACTCATCTACTCCCTGTACTACCTGACAGGATCATGATTTGTTTCCACGCTTAGCCCGTGACCATTATCCCTGTTTGCGCCCGGGGCTCTTGCTCTGATCAGGCAGGGACTCGACGTCACCGGTCTGAGCTCCCCTCGATCCTGCAGCTGGCTCGGACCGTTTAGTAGGCGTCTTCGCGATTTGGTCTTGTTTGCTCCGGTGGGTGGCCGCCGTCTCCGGCACAGTGACCATCACACCACTAGCAAGAGTTACACGCACTGCCATTAACCCTCACTACCAGCAGTTTCAACAGTCTTAACCAGAGCGAACCTGTCCGCGAAGACGTACCAGCCGTAGACGATTTCCAACCGTAGTGCGATCTGGTTGTGGCGGGACAAGGCACCCTGACCGTCCGGGTCGCCGTACATGATCTTCTCGACCGGGAACTCGCGTTGGACACCCCAGCGGATACCATTCGTGAAGTCACCGAGGATCCCTCGCACACCAGTATCAGTGGTCGCCTCTGGGCGCTCAGAAACGGTGTCTCCTTTGGCGGTGTTAAGTCCCAGGAAGGAGCTGATGCCTGCGCCCAGTCCCAGATTCGGGTACCGTTGAGTCCCCGAAGGGGAACCATCAGCATTCTTGGTCTGCAAGTTCGATAATTCCCAGGTCAGTCGCGGGACAATCGCAAACCCATGGACCGACACCGGCCGGTCTCGATTGATCAACAGCCCGGCGGTAGCGCGCACCCCCTGGTCTGGTTCAACAGATGCAGACAGCTCCGCGGAGTACTCGGTAGCACCCACGTAGTGATCCCAGGCCGTGATTTCAGTACCAGTCAACGGATTGATCCGGTGATACAGGCCCAGATCTAGGGCACGAGACAGTGCCACGGAGCCTGCTCAGCTGGTGGTCCTCATCGGCCCACTGGACTTCCTCATTGTCCTCATTGAACCGCATCGTGACCTGAGCTTTCTTCGGAGTCGCGGTCAGAGAGGTGAACCCACCAGTGGTAGCAGACTTCTCCGCACCCTCCGTCACAAACTCAGCCACCGTCGAGGTGTTGATGGTGTCCTTGATCAGCCCATCCGCCACCGTGCGAGGCATCAGCATCTTCGCTGTCTCAGTAGTAAAAAAAATAGCGATCACAAACACACGCTTTCAAAGCGTCAAAAACAAAGAGTATTACCCCCGAAGGACACTCACCGTCCCTGGTCATCACCGCCAGCACGCACACACCAGCGTCTAGCGTCATCATCATTCGTGTTAGTTAAGCCGAGACCACCCATTTAGCCGCCTCGTAGAAGATCCTGAGCAAACTTCTGTTGCTCAGAAATCCGCGCTTTACCAGCAGATCCACTGGTGGAGCCCCACGCGCCCCCACACCGGCATAACCACCAGCCTTGACCCCAGCATTTTGAGAGAACGCTTCGAGCAACGCCTTAGCATGCTCGGTGATCTCGCCCTCGCGATGACCGCGTACCACTAAAAACCCCGGAAACCACGCCAGCAACCGGGTACAACAAAACCCCGCACCACCAACAGGTACGGGGCTGTGAAAAGTAGATCTATGCCACTCGCTGATTCAACTCACGAAGACGCACGATATACTCGATGGCATCCTCATCGTCCGGGTCTTCCTCGTCAAACATCAGACTAGCTTGTTCTAGCAACTCCTCTGGTATTTTTAGTGACTCTTCTACGGCCAGGCCAAGACAATACAACACGGCGATACCGAGCTCTCGATGCAGAGAGAACCCCCTCGCTTCTTCTAGTGTTGGATTCGGCTCTCCAGCAACCTCGGCAACCAGGCTGTACAAAGACTTAAAAACTTCGTAGGAGCTCCACATGATCTTATTCTACTTCCTGGGGGTCAAGATCCGGGTAAGCACTGCGAATGTAGCGTAGCCGCCGCGTTTTCTCCGACCAGTCGCCACCTTGAACGGCACCCCATCCACCGTGTGCTCATAGGTAAGGCCATGCCTAGACGGTACTGGCTTACCCCGGGCGATCGTTTCATCAATCGCATGCACAATATCCTTGTGAGACCAATCGCGGGGGAACTCGGTCCTAGGAACACCTTCAGCTAACTCAAAAATCCACCCGTACCCGGCCCCATGGCCTCCACGACCTTTAGGTGCTTCTGGCGTCGAACTGAGACGCCGTTCTCCGTAGAGGATGTGGTTCCACTGCTTCGAATTGAGAGGCTCAAATCCTTCAGGCCTTAGTTCCGGCGGATTTTCCGGATTCCTAGGTGGGATCTTCTTACCATAAGTGAACCCGTCAGGATACTGTTCACGAAGTCTCTCTATCGCCTCGCCCCGGTGCTTATCCCATTTCGCATACGGTACTCTACCGTCATCTGTAGTTTTCTGATTATCCGCACATCTTTTTTTCAAGCTGTTTCGCAACATATTTATAATCGATGATACTTCAATTTCACTCAGTATCTATTGGGTCATTATTAATCAATAGATCGTGCTCAGCGGACCGGATTGTTTCAGCCGATGAAGGATTGTCATAGAAGATCCCCCAGAAAGCCATCGCCACCGTGCGGATCATGTCGTTATGCAGGGCCATCGCCAGCCGGAATCTCGCCTGGGTGGACGCATTCCCCCGCAACCAGTTGATCGGGATGAATGTTCTCAATCGCGATCTGCGGAGAGGAATAGCACACCGCATCCCCCACACGGGTGATCGTCGCTTTGAAACAGCCGGACCAGCTGTACAAATTAGCCTCGCTGCCCCACTTCGTCACGCAATTTCTGAATTTCTTGACGTGTACCAGCAGTATTCTGCGCGGTGCGAATCGTCGCGATGAATAGCTCCAGCACCACACGGAACAACACGAGCTGAATGACGGGAATGATCCATCCAATCAGCAACCACAGTACGCCAATCAGCGCGACACCTGTCGCCATGATGGTAAATGCCGGCACTAGCCAACCAATGATCAGGGAGATGCCGACCAGAACGAGGATCAAAATATAGATGATCTTCGTGAACTTGACCGTCACGAAACTATCGAACGACAGATCAAACAGGCAGGCGACGAAGCCTTTGTTTTCTTCTGCTGATCGTCATGCAAAGTCCAATAGCAGTTTTTCAGGTTATTGTCAGGAACGCTAGAGTTCATCGTTGCCTACGCGCTGACGTCCAACATCTCCACCTCGTGCAGGTGGATCAAGACCGCTGCAGCGGGTGGGCTTACGTCCTGCGCACGAGCGAAAGTCACGGCCGCCTCGAACACGTCTCCGTTGTGATGAACCTCGGGTAGTCCCACAAACCGATAACCCGTAAAGTTGTCCTGATCAATTACGGCAACCGTGGCGACCGATCCAGCGCGGAAATTTGCTAGGTGCCGACCGGTTGGCGGTTCGTAATAAAAGAGTGTGCGTTCATCCCAAATACGAAGCGAACTCGTTGGTCCAACCGCAGGAGCCCCTTCCGGTGTAGCCGTAGCCAGCACCGGAATGTCCGTCTCAAGCAGAGCTCGCATGTGCCCCGTCAAGCGAAAACCACCACGCAGTCGCCCCGCGAATCCTTCGGCAAATGCCGCGCTATCACGAACACATGGTGAACCCAACGGTGGCGCACCGGCGCGGAGGGACGCGTCAAGGAATCGCTCCATCTTGTCAGGATCCTCGTCTCGCAGAAACACCACCAACATACGCAACAGTCCATGCACCGTGGTGGCTGGGTCTGCTGAAGTCTCCAAAAGTCGCATCGCAGCCTGGTGATTGCCCGCCCGCGCTTGCTGAAACAAGCCAATTGATTCCAACCAAATGCCATCGCGCCACGTCTCTACTGTCACGTTTACTCCGATCTGGCTACTGACTGTTTGGTGTGAGTACCTCGCTACGCTCCATCATATGTTCGCCATGCCGTAGTTACAAACACAGCTAGCACGTAGACACGGAACCTATCGTGTGATACTACTAGATATGCGCCTAATTAGTTCATCAACACACAAGATATTGTGTTTTTATGATGTCCGCTTCAGTCAATGAGTGAGGAGAGATCGCTGTGCATACTCCAGCGAAGAAACCCCCGGATGCACTCCCGGTTCGAGAAATACCAGTCAAAGAGTCCCCGGATCTGGTGTATTTTTCCAGCGTTTCGGAGAACACCCATCGCTTCGTGGAGCAGCTGAACCGACCGGCCATACGAATTCCGCTGCGCCCGAGAAGTGAAGGGTATATCCGTGTCTCACGCCCTTTCGTGCTCGTTGTCCCCACCTACGGGGGTGGGGAGCGCTCTGGTGCGGTACCCAAGCAGGTGATCAAATTCCTCAACGACCCGATCAATCGGTCTTTGATCCGCGGTGTGATCACGGCGGGAAACACCAATTTCGGTCAGCACTACTGTCTGGCCGGACCGATCATCTCCGCCAAATGCAAGGTACCGGAGCTGTATCGCTTTGAACTCTTAGGAACGCAGCGCGACATCGAGCTGGTGGACACCGGACTGACTCGCTTCTGGGACCAAGCCGACTCCCAAACCTTTACCTCCACTCCAAGCTAAGTCGAAAGGAAACGGTATGACGATACCCACCACGGATGCTCCTGAGGTCACCGGAATCGGTGAGCGCAGGGACTACCACGCACTCAACGCCGAGCTGAACCTGTTTGCTGCTGACGGCTCGATCCAGTTTGATAAGGATCGCCAAGCAACCCAGGCGTACCTGGATCAGCACGTGGCCCCCAACACCAAACGCTTTGATTCAGTGTGGGAAAGACTGCACTGGTTGGTGGACAACGACTACTACGAGAAAGATTTCCTCGCCGCGTACTCAGAAGAGTTCGTCACCGCTGTATACGAGCGTGCCGAGAACGCCGGTCACCGTTTCCAGACCTTCTTGGGCGCCTTCAAGTTCTTTACAGCGTACGCTCTGAAAACCTTTGACGGATCCCAGTATTTGGAGGGGTACCCCCAGCGAGTCGCTACCACGGCTCTATACCTGGGTCACGGGGACGAAGTATTGGCTACCCAGCTGGTTGATGAGATGATGTCTGGCCGTTTTCAACCGGCTACGCCCACCTTCCTCAACGCCGGAAAAGCCCAACGCGGTGAACTAGTTTCGTGCTTTTTGCTGAGGATGGAAGACAATCTGGAATCCATTGGTCGTAGTGTCAACTCTGCGCTACAACTGTCCAAACGGGGTGGCGGAGTAGCGCTACTGCTGTCAAACCTTCGTGAGGCGGGGGCGCCGATCAAGAAGATCGAAAACCAGGCTTCCGGAGTTGTTCCCGTGATGAAGATCCTGGAAGACTCATTTTCCTACGCCAACCAGCTAGGGGCACGCCAAGGCGCAGGTGCGGTGTATCTACACGCCCACCATCCCGATATTCTGCGGTTTCTCGACACCAAGCGTGAGAACGCCGACGAGAAAATCCGTATCAAGACGCTTTCTCTTGGTGTCGTCATCCCGGATGTGACGTTCCATCTTGCCAAGGCTAATAAGGACATGAACTTGTTCAGTCCCTACGACGTTGAGCGTGAATACGGAACCCCACTATCAGACCTGTCAGTCAACGATCACTATGACGAGCTGGTCACCAATCCACGGATCCGCAAGTCCACCATCAAGGCCCGTGAGTTCTTCAAAACCCTGGCTGAGCTACAGTTCGAGTCCGGTTACCCCTACGTACTGTTTGAAGACACGGTCAACCGCGCTAATCCACTACAGGGCCGGATTAACATGTCCAACCTGTGCAGCGAAATTCTGCAGGTAAATACACCATCTCGCTACGATGGCGCCATCGGCTACCAGGAAGTCGGTCGTGATATTTCGTGCAATCTGGGTTCACTAAATATCGTCGCGGCGATGGCCTCTCCGGATTTCAGTGCCACGGTGGAGACGGCCGTTCGGGCACTCACCAGTGTCTCAGATCAAACCAACGTGGATGCTGTTCCGTCAGTAGCTGCCGGTAACGAAGCCTCACACGCCATCGGGCTAGGCCAGATGAACCTGCACGGCTACCTGGCCTCTCAACGCATCCATTATGGTTCCGAGGAGGGCATTGATTTCACCAACATCTACTTCCTGACTGTCACCTATCATGCCTTGCGTGCCTCCAATCGGCTGGCGATTGAACGTGGAAAGGCTTTCGAGGGTTTTGAAACCTCGTCCTATGCCGACGGTAGCTATTTCGACAAGTACACCGAGAAAGAGTGGCAACCAGCCACCCAACGAGTCCGGGATCTGTTCGCGAACGCTGGGGTCGCCATCCCGTCGCGCGACGACTGGGAGAAGCTGCGTGACTCGGTGACAGAACACGGGATCTATAACGCCTATCTGCAGGCCATCCCGCCCACGGGTTCCATCTCGTATGTCAACAACTCCACCGCCTCGATCCATCCGGTGGCGGCCAAGATCGAGATCCGTAAGGAGGGAAAGCTCGGCCGAGTCTATTACCCGGCACCGCATATGACCCACGACAATCTGGAGTTCTACCAAGATGCCTACGAGATTGGATACGAAAAGATCATCGACACCTACGCCGCCGCGACACAGCACGTGGATCAGGGGCTGTCGTTGACGCTGTTCTTCCGAGATACCGCCACTACCCGCGACATTAATAAGGCTCAGATTTATGCCTGGCGTTCCGGTATCAAGACTCTCTACTACATCCGATTGCGCCAGCCAGCCCTGGGAGGCACAGAAATCGAGAACTGTGTCTCCTGCGCCCTGTAACCACTGACCACCCTATCTGTCGAAAGAAGAACGATGACTGCGACCCATTCCAACCGTCCACTCACCGAAATCTCCGTGACCCCACCGTCCTACCGCCACGACCCCACTGCCCGGTTGCGCCCTATCAACTGGAACCGCGTCGACGATGAGAAAGATCTCGAGGTCTGGAATCGACTCACGGCAAATTTCTGGCTACCAGAAAAAGTGCCCCTCTCCCATGACATTCCCGCCTGGCAGAAGCTCACCGAAGAAGAACGCACCTTGACCATGCGCGTCTTCACGGGGCTCACGATGCTCGATACCGTCCAGGCCACCGTCGGGGAGATTTGTCAGATTCAGGATGCACGCACCGAGCATGAAGAGGCGATCTATACCAATATCGCGTTCATGCAGTCCGTACACGCGCGCTCCTATTCATCGGTATTCTCGACTCTGACCTCAACACCGGAGATCGACAATGCCTATCGGTGGGCGGTCAACAATGACCTGCTGCAACAACGGTGCAAGAAGGTGTTGGCTCACTATTATGGCGACGACCCGCTGAAACGCAAGGTGTCCTCGACCCTGTTGTCGTCACTGTTGCTTTATGCGGGTTTCTATCTGCCGTTGCATTTCTCGGTCCACGCCACGCTGACCAATACTGCCGATATGATTCGGCTGATCCTGCGTGATAAGGCAGTCCATGGGTACTACTCCGGCTATAAGTACCAACGGGGTTTGGAAGCCCGCACGGCTAGTCAACAGAAGGAAATGCGAGAGTTCACCCTCAACCTGCTGGACGATCTCTACGAGCTAGAGCTGCAATATTCCGGTGAACTCTATGAGCCTCTGGGACTGATGGATGACGTTGCCGTCTTCGTGCGGTATAACGCCAATAAAGCACTGATGAACCTGGGGTATCCGCCGCGCTTCTCGTCAGAAGAAACCGAGGTCAATCCCGAAATCCTCGCCGCTTTGGCTCCCGGGGCGGACGAAAACCACGATTTCTTCTCCGGGTCTGGTTCCTCCTACGTGATCGGCACAGCCGAGGATACCAGCGATGACGACTGGGACTTCTAAACTCGACCCCATACCTCTTCACCTCTTCGAGGATGAGCACAAGAAAGGAATTTCGATGACCAAGAACATCTCCGTGCTTGTCGGTAGTCTGCGTCGTGGCTCTTATGCCCGCAAGATCGCCCGCAATGTGCTTGACTACTTCCCCGGCGGCTATACCGCTCAAATCGTGGAGATCCGGGATCTGCCCCTCTACGATTTCGACTACGATGACCCAGAGGTCACCGATAAACCGACCCCTGAGCAGTACACGAACTTCCGAAACACCATTAAGAATTCCGACGGTGTCATGTTCGTCACCGCAGAAAATAACCGCACCATTCCGGCCTGCTTGAAGAATGCTGTTGATATCGGTTCCAAACCGAATAGTGATGTCGCGTGGAAGGGTCTGCCCGCCGGAATCATCAGCCACTCGGTGGGACGTATGGGTGGCTATAGCTCACAGAAGAATCTGCGGTTGGCCCTGTCCTACTTTGACATGCCCACCCCCGGCCAGCCGGAGGTCTTCTTGGGGCAGTCTCCGGCTCTGCTTGATGACAACGACCAATTTGTCCAAGACTCCACTGTTGAGTTTCTTCAGGACTACGTGAAGCGTTTTGTCGAAATCGTCGAAGAGGTGGCACATAAGAAATAAGCCACAGAGCAAACTCCTACGACGGCGGCAGTTCCAGGATCGGTGTGTTCGTCATATCGCCATGACGAGCGTGAGAACTGCACCAATGATGATACAGCATCTAGATCACGGGTGCGAATAAACGCTTGATTCAATCATCTCGTCATCATCAGAATGCTTTCGATCAGGATGCCGTTCGGAAGAGCTGGTCAATGCTCAATCCGTGCTCGTCGTGCAGGACATCAGCATTGCCGGTGACAGAGACGAGAGCTGAAGATTTGTTCGGGAGTCGACCTGGCACGGAGTCGGAGAGGGCTCCCGAGAGGGCCGCTTCTTGCGACTGGAGCTCAGCGACCGGATCCTGTGCGAGGTCGTTTCGGACTTGAGGCAAGGCTCGTGGGTTTTTGATGACCTCAGTGATCATAACGAGGTTCGCACGCCTGAAAACCTAGTCATGTCACCCACATAAAAAAGAACCGCACCATCGTGCGGTTCTTTGGTGGAGGTAAGGGGACTCGAACCCCTAACCCTCTGCTTGCAAAGCAGATGCGCTACCAGTTGCGCCATACCCCCAAGTGTTTAGTTGGGTGGGACCTCATCAGTCGCCTCTTCCCAGATAGTCCGGGTTTTCACGTCTCGGGCGATGACAAATCCTAACGCACCAGCTCCAAGCGCCACTGCGAGGGTCACGATGAGTTTCTTCATGTGATCTCCTGTGGTCTTGGTGTCGGTGGTGGGCGTACCAGGACTTGAACCTGGGACCTCTTCGTTATCAGCGAAGCGCTCTAACCGCCTGAGCTATACGCCCGAACCTATCTCGAGGTCGCCCTCAAGACGAGAACCTACCTTACCCGGAATTTAACAGAACTCCAAATCCGGTTCAGTCATCGGTGAGCGTGACGCCCACACCTCCAACGAGGGAGGCTGAAATGTTGTAGATCAAGGCTGCCAGGATGGACAGCAACGTAATTAAGACCACGTTCACCACGGCAATAATGGTCGACACGGAGGCCACCTGGCTGAGTGAAACGAGCTCTTGGATAGTCTGTCCACCGCCCTCAGTGCCCAGGATGGTTCCGATCAGGGCGTTGACCTCGTCGAAGATGCCGGTCAAATCCATCACGGTCCATAACACCACGCCGGCCACCACGGTAACCACACCGAAGGCAACGGAGAGCAGGAAGGAGATCTTCAACACCGACCATAAGTCAATCTTGGCGAGTACCAGCTTGGCTCGACGCACCTTGGCTTTCGGTGCAGGACGCACCAAACCTTTGGTGTTCTTCTTGCCTTTAGGCGCGTTCGACCCCGCAGTGGGCTTTGTGCCAGCTGGGGCAGCCGGTGCTACTTTCTTCGGACCTTGAGTCTGACCGGCAGGTTTTTTGCCCTGCGGGGCTGTTCTGACCTGCTGTTGAGGGACTTGAGGTGGCTGTCCAGAGGGCTTTTTCTGTGGCCCTGGAGTGCTCGATTGACTCACGACTGTCCTTCCTCCGTACGGTGATCAGTTTCCAAGGCTACTTCAGAATTCTGATCAGTGGGCTCAAGACCGACAGTGTCCGGCGTCTTGTCAACATTGTCCACATCGGGTTCTTGATCAATCGGGTGGTTTAGCGCCACGGCAACAATGGAATCCTTGGGACCTGGCTTGGCAAAGATGACGCCCATGGTGTTGCGACCTCGGATCGGCACCTGCGATACCGCTGAGCGGACCACGTTACCGGACTTCATGACCACCAGCACCTGCTGGTCTTCGGTGACCACGAGTCCACCGACCAGCCCACCACGGGCTTCTTGCAGGTTGGCGACCTTAATGCCGTACCCGCCGCGGTTCTGCAACCGATACTCATCAGCTGAGGTGCGCTTGGCGTATCCGCCATCGGTGACTGTGAAGATATAGGAGTCATCACAGATCACGCCCATGCTCAACAACTCGTCATCGTCCTTGAATTTCATGCCGGTGACACCCGAGGTGGCCCGGCCCATGGGACGCAACGCCTCATCGGTTGCGGTGAACCGCAGGGACTGACCGTTACGAGAGATCAACACCAGATCATCGTCGGCGCTGACCAGTTGGGCTGCGACCACTTCATCGTCTTCGCGCAATTTGATCGCGATGACACCGGCAGTGCGTGGCGAGTCGTAATCTTCCAAGCGGGTCTTTTTCACCAGTCCCTGCTTGGTGGCCAGCGCCAAGTAGGGCTGATCCTGGTAGGTCTTCAACGTCAGGACCTGGGCAATGTATTCATCGGGCTGGAAGGCCATCACATTAGCCACGTGCTGACCCTTGGCATCGCGACCGGCCTCTTGCAACTCGTAGGCCTTGACTCGGTAGACGCGACCAAAGTTGGTAAAGAATAAGATCCAGTGGTGGGTGGAGGTGGTGAAGAAATGCTCCACCACGTCTTCACCCTTTAGCTGTGCACCGCGGACACCCTTACCGCCACGGTTCTGAGCGCGGTAGTGGTCGATCCGGGTGCGTTTGACGTAACCGCCACGGGTAATGGTGATGACCATTTCCTCTTCGGGGATAAGGTCCTCCATCGACACGTCACCGTCATAACCATAGAGGATTTCGGTGCGACGCTCGTCGCCGTGGCGCTCGATGATCTCGCTCATTTCTTCGGAGATGACCTCGCGCTGACGGATCGGGGAGCCCAGGATCTCGTTGTACTCGGCGATCTTGGCCTGAAGCTCGTCGTATTCATCCTGAATATTCTGCGCTTCTAGCGCAGCCAGTTGTCGCAACTGCATCAGCAGGATCGCACGGGCCTGATCATCATCGATGTCCAGTAGCGTCTTGAGTTCTTCACGGGCGACATCGGCCGAGGCTGAGGCGCGAATGGTCGCAATAACCTCATCGAGCATGTCCAGAGCTTTAAGCAGACCACGCAGAATGTGGGCGCGTTCTTCGGCCTTGCGTTTACGGTAGGCGGTACGACGCACGATGACATCGACCTGGTGTTTCACCCAATAGTGGATGAACCCATCCAGCGACAGGGTCCGCGGGACTCCATCAACCAGTGCCAACATATTGGCCGAGAAGTTTTCCTGTAGAGCGGTGTGCTTATACAGGTTATTCAACACGACCTTGGGCACCGCATCGCGCTTGAGCACAATGACCAGCCGTTGTCCGGTGCGACCCGAGGTCTCATCGCGCAGATCTGCAATGCCGGACAGCTTGCCGTCCCGGACCATTTCGGCGATCCTGGAGGCCAGATTATCTGGGTTGGTCAGATACGGTAGCTCGGTGACCACCAGGCAGGTTCGGCCCTGGATCTCCTCGACGTTAACCACTGCGCGCATGGTGATCGAACCACGCCCGGTCCGGTAGGCCTGCTCAATACCCTGGTGGCCCAAGATCTGTGCCCCGGTCGGGAAGTCAGGACCTTTGATGCGTTTCAGCAGTTCTTCTAAGAGTTCTTCCCGACTGGCTTCGGGGTGGTCCAGATACCACTGGACACCATCGGCCAGTTCCCGCAGGTTATGTGGCGGGATATTGGTGGCCATTCCGACCGCAATACCCGAAGAGCCATTGGCCAACAGGTTCGGGAACCGGGCAGGTAGCACCGTGGGTTCTTGTTGCCGACCGTCGTAGTTGTCCTGGAAGTCCACGGTATCTTCGTCAATATCGCGGACCATCTCCATCGCCAGGGGGGCCATTTTGGTCTCGGTATACCGTTGGGCGGCGGCCCCGTCGTTGCCGGCTGAACCAAAGTTGCCCTGGCCCTGGGCCAGTGGGTAGCGCATCACCCAGTCTTGGATCAGACGCACCAGCGCATCGTAGATGGCCAAGTCACCGTGGGGGTGGTAATTACCCATCACGTCACCGACCACACGGGCCGACTTAGAAAAGGAGCGGTCCGGACGGTAACCGCCATCGTACATGCCGTAGAGCACACGGCGGTGGACCGGCTTGAGACCATCACGCACATCCGGCAGAGCACGTCCGACGATCACGGCCATGGCGTAATCGAGGTAGGAGCGTTTCATCTCCGACTCGAGATCGATGTGTTCGACCTTGTCTTGATTGATGATCTCTGGAGGTAGTTCGTCACTCACGCTGTTTTAATCCTTGGGTTTTCCAACACGGGCTTCTTCGGACTCGCAGGCACCACGCGATCTCTGATTAGATATCGAGGAACCGGACATCCTTGGCGTTTTGTTGAATGAAGTTTCTGCGAGATTCCACATCCTCGCCCATCAGCATCGAGAAGACCTGATCGGCTGCGGCAGCGTCATCCATGGTGACCTGTAGCAACGTGCGGTTCTGCGGATCCATAGTGGTTTCCCACAGTTCCTGGTAGTCCATCTCTCCCAGTCCCTTATACCGCTGGATGCCGTTCTCCTTAGGCAGCCGCCAGTTCTTCGCCAAACCGGCTTCCAACCGGTCATCACGTTCTGCATCGGAGAACACGTAGTCGTGGGGCTGATTCGACCACTTAATCCGGTACAGCGGGGGTTGGGCCAAGAACACATGACCGCGTTCGATCAGCGGGCGCATGTAACGGAAGAGCAGGGTCAACAGCAAGGTGGTGATGTGCTGACCGTCCACATCCGCATCCGCCATCAACACAATCTTGTGATAGCGCAACTTCTCGATATCGAATTCTTCACCGATACCGGTACCGAACGCGGTAATCATGGCCTGAACTTCCGCGTTCGATAATGCTCGATCTAGCCGGGCCCGTTCTACGTTCAGGATCTTGCCACGCAGAGGCAGAATGGCCTGGGTAATCGGATTGCGACCCTGCTTGGCCGAACCACCCGCAGAGTCACCCTCGACAATGTAAATCTCGCACTCTTCGGGACTCTTTGAGGAGCAGTCCGAGAGCTTACCGGGCATGCCGAAGGATTCCAGCGGAGACTTCCGCCGGGCTTGATCCCGAGCTTTGCGGGCTGCCAACCGGGCCTGGGAGGCCAGGATGGCTTTGCGAATAATCTCTTTAGCCGGCGCGGGGTTGCGGTCTAACCAGTCGGTCAGTTCGGAGGTGATCACACCCTGGACGAAACCGCGGGCCTCGGAGTTGCCGAGCTTGGTCTTGGTCTGGCCTTCAAACTGTGGCTCGGAAAGTTTCACTGAAATAACTGCGGTGAGTCCCTCACGGATATCGTCACCGGTGAGGTTATCGTCTTTATCCCGCAACAATCCGTTGTCTCGAGCGTAACGGTTGATCAAACCGGTCAAGGCCGCGCGGAAGCCTTCTTCGTGGGTACCACCCTCGTGGGTGTTAATGGTGTTGGCGTAGGTGTAGACCGATTCAGAAAAAGCAGTGGTCCACTGCATGGCCACTTCCACAGCCATCTGGCGATTTTCGTCCTCGGATTCGAAGGCGATAATGTCCTCGTGCACCGTTTCGGTGCGCTTGAGTGAGTTGAGGTGCTGCACATAGTCGAGCAGGCCATCTTCGTAGTAGTAGCTCACCGAACGCTGTGAGGGGGTGTCTTCGGTTTGACCTTGCTCGGCCAATCCGGCTTCATCGGGCTGATCTTGCGCAGCACTGGCGCCGACGATCTCATCAGACTGGACCTCATTGGAATCCAGATTGCGCTCATCGGTCAGGGTAATCCGTAGGCCCTTATTCAAAAACGCCATCTGCTGGAAGCGGGCGCGCAACGTCTCAAAATCGAACTCGACGGTTTCGAAGATCTCCGGGTCCGGATAAAAGGTCTGGGTGGTACCGGTCTGCTCCGTTTCTTCCCCGCGTTCCAGTTGCTGATCGGTGTGACCGCCGTTGTGGAAACTAATTCGCCACACATAACCCTGGCGACAGATCTCGGTATAGACCCTGGTGGACAACGCATTCACCACGGAGACACCCACACCATGCAGACCACCAGAGACCGCATATCCGCCGCCACCAAACTTGCCACCGGCGTGCAGGATGGTCATGACCACTTCAACCGTCGGCTTGCCCTCAGTGGGATGCAGATCGACCGGAATACCGCGGCCATTATCAGAGACCCGCAGGCCACCATCGGCCTGAATGGCCACGTCGATGGTGTCGCAGTATCCTGCCAGGGCTTCATCGACCGCATTGTCGACGACCTCGTAGACCAAATGATGCAGACCCCGGGAAGTGGTGGATCCGATATACATACCGGGCCGTTTACGAACGGCTTCCAAACCTTCCAGGACGGTAATGTCTCCGGCGTCATAACTGTGATCCACTTTGGATAGTCCAGCTGAGTCCGGTTGGTCTGGTTGAGACAGGGTCTCTGGCTGTTCATCGGCCACGGTCGACAGGGGCTCCTCGATCGGAAAAATAGGACTTTTGGCAACGATAACTCGCCGCGCACATCCCGTTATTCTACGCCATCAAGTCCGATCCACGGAAAAAATCGGGCCCTCAGTGGAGAAAACATGCCCAAATCGTGACATAACGGCCGCTTCGGCGTGATGGTAGAGCTTCTTCTGAACAGCATCTCGACCTCGCTGGTGCTAGCCCGGCAAATCCGCGTTGAGCGAGATCGTGGGTGGGTTATCCGTAGGTGTCGCGCGGACCTCGACCGCGCACCACCCGCGGGCCTTTACGCCAGCTGGGGGCAGCGGGTCCGTTAATGGTGATCTCTCGTACCACCTCACGACCCAGAGCCGTATTGATCCGTTGCAGGATCTGGGCAGACATCAATCGCAATTGAGTGGCCCAGCTGGTGGTCGAACACCGTACCACCAGCACCGCGTGCTCGAAACTTTCAATCTGACAGTGTTCAGCGACCTGTGGTCCGACCAGGTCCTCCCACCGTCCCAAGACCGATCCGACGGCGACCGGTTCTTTCCAACCCCGGTCAGCGACTAGACCCCCGAAAAGCTCATCAAGGGATTTCACTTTCGGTAAGGGTGAGGTGAATTGATTATCAACGTCAGCGGCAGCTCGCCGGCGCACCGATGGGGCCCGTCGTGTTCCCCGGCGCGAAGAACCTCGCCGCGACCGGTGCACGCTCGGGTCGGGGTCGCCGGGGGTATATCCGGCTTGGGAGACGGTGCGACGTACTCGTTGTAGGGCGGCAAATGCCGCGTCAATTCTGTCGTGGTCCACCCCGCAGATCGCATCGAGTTCATCTGCTGCCATCATCATCTAGTCCTCTGGCCCGTTGGTCTCAGTAGTGGGCACCTGGGAGATCCCGTGATCGCAGCGCACCGGGAACCGCGGACCGTGAAGTGTGTGCGGCACATCCTCGGCCACCGCAGCGGTGACGATCACTTGATCAGCCTTGGTGGCGATCTGGGCTAATTTGTCACGCCGTTGGGCATCGAGTTCGGCGAACACATCGTCGAGAATCAAGATGGGTCGGTCCTGGTCACCGGGCCGATCCTCGGCGAGCACCTGATAGCTGGCCAGTCGCAAACCAAGCGCAAAAGACCATGTTTCCCCGTGGGACGCATAGCCTTTGGCCGGGGCAGGTCCCAGCGTGAACTGCACGTCATCACGGTGAGGCCCCACCAAGGTCAGTCCGCGATCTTGTTCCTGATCATGAACGGCCTGCAACTCCTGAAGCATCGCTTCAGCCAGAGCAGTTTCGTCCGGGACCACCGGGTGTTGCCCGGTAGCTAATCCCACGGTGGATTCGTAACTGAAACCGGCATCTTTCATACCCGGTGCTAGGGCTTGATAGGCGGTCTGCAGAGGCTGAGCCAAGAGCTTCAAGACGTGTAACCGTCCCCAGAGAATTCTGGCGCCGGCCTGGGCAAGATATTCGTCAAAAACGTGACGGGTGCTTTCTTCATCGGCACCCCATCGGCGGGATTTTTTTGCGGACTTATACAGGGCATTGCGCTGTTTTAACACACGCTCGTAGTCCCGCCGGGCATCGGCCATGACTGGTCGAAGCTGCACCGTGAGGTCGTCAAGAAAATTCCGACGCACCGAAGGATCTCCGTTAATAAGGTGCAAATCTTCCGGAGCAAATAAGACGCACCGCACTAAACCCAAACCCTGCTTGGCCGGTTGCGGTGCTCCACGGTTGATGGACACCCGATTGGATTTGCCAGGATTGATCTCCAGGTCGATACCGACAGCACGTTGATCGTGGTGAATGCGGCCTCGGATATGGGCTTGGTCTGCGCCAAAGCGAATCAGCGGTCCATCGTGTGACACCCGATGCGAATGATGGGTAGCTAAATAATTTATCGCCTCGGCGATGTTGGTCTTGCCGACCCCGTTGTATCCCACCAGGACATTGGTACCTGGTTCGAAAGTCAGGTCCAGTTGCTGATAGGACCGAAAGTTTGTCAGTGAGAAAGCCGAAATGTAGACCATCAGTCAGCGATGCGAATCGGCATGACCAGATAGCGGAAGTCCTGGAGTTCCGCTCCTTCGGGTTCACTCTGACCGGTCAGCAATGCAGGTTTAGGAGCGGTGGTGAAGGCAAAGTGGGAGTAATCGGCATTGACGACGTTGAGTCCCTCAAGCAAGTAGGTGGGGTTGAAGGCCACCGTGATGTCGTCTCCCAACAGTCGGCACGGCACCGATTCATTCGCCGAGGCATCATCTCCTGCCCCGGCGTCAAGGTAAACCTCGTTACCGGTGAACGCCAAACGCAACGGAGTATTGCGTTCCGCGACCAAGGCCACGCGCTTGACCGCATCAATTAAGGGCGTTGATTCCACCACTGCGTGGATCGGACTGGACTCGGGAAACAGGGCCCGAATCTTCGGGTAATCACCATCAACCAACAGGCTGGTGGCACGACGGCCACCGGACGAGAACCCGAGGATCTCGGTTCCTGAGTCGCTCTGATTGAGTCGCAACGACAGTTCGCCACCACCACCCAAGGACTTGGCAACCTCGGACAGTGTGCGAGCTTTAACCAACACGGAGGTCGACATCGCCGGATCGGTTGGTGTCCAGGTGATTTCTTTCATGGCCAATCGGTACCGGTCGGTGGCCAGAAACGTCATCTGATCCCCGTCGATCTCAATCTTCACCGCAGCCAGGACCGGCAGAGTGTCATCTTTAGAGGCTGCCGCGGTGACCTGGTGAACTGCTTGAGCGAACGTGTCACCGTCGACCGTTCCCGAAATGTCAGGTAGCTCAGGCAAAGTCGGGTACTCACTGACCGGCATCGTCGCCAGGGCAAATCGCGAATTCCGACACGTCAGAACAACTTTGGAGCCATCGAGCTCGACGGTGACGGGTGCATGAGGAAGAGATTTGACGATGTCATTGAGCAATTTGCCGGAAACCAGAATTTGTCCCGGCTCTTCGATATCGGCTTCGACTTCCAGTTGTGCGGAGGTTTCATAATCGAAGCTCGCGATGGACACGAGTTGATCTTCGGCTGTGATCAACAATCCCGACAGTACAGGTACTGGTGGGCGAGGGGACAAAGAACGGGCAGCCCACGATACAGCGTCGGTGAGGACGTCACGCTCGATAGTGAACTTCAGGCTCGGGCTGCCACTACTGGCCGAGTCTGTAGAGAACTTCTCTAGACTGAACGTCACGCTGCTCTGCCTCTCATGATCGGGTCTATCGCACGCCTAAATGGCGTGACTACGAGCTCAATAATGACAGAAATGAGCTCATGAGTCATTGCAAGCTTAGCGGATTGTGAGTTTTCATGTGATCCGCTGTGAACAGCTTCTCGGTTCCTCTTCTGTCGTCGAAGCAAACGCGAAGTGTCTGGAAGGTTGTTGTTCTGTAGATGGGGATTTTTAAGGGTAAGTGGTGTTAATAAGTCCTGTGGATAATGTGGATAAGCGGTTGCTCAGCGCTCATTTTGCGGTTGAATTTGTGGATGGTCGCGTGGAATGTGCTCGTGTGGGCTGGGGATTGTCGTGGAGTTTCGCGACTTGGCTGTTCAGCAGATTCACAGGGAAGAGGGGGAGTATCCAAAGGGTTTTGGTATTTCTCCCCGTTCTATCCCCAGAGTTATCCACACCTGTTTATGGGGGTTGAATGTTGTGTGTGGATAATTTGTGGATATACCTGGACGATTGTGGATATATGGTCTCCAGCTTTGGACAAATCTCCTTATTTGGCGGGTTTAACGGTGTGGACCAACATTCAAGTTGAACTTGAGGTGAATAAAAGAAAATCTTCAAGCTGAGAGTGACTTGAATATCACAGGGGTATCTCTAGCGATTAGTTGTGCTTATTACGTGCTGCCTGTTTGATGAGGTTGGTTAGCTCCATGACTTGGTTATAGATCGTGCGACGTTCACCCATCAGGTCACGAATCTTTCGGTACGCGTGCATCACGGTGGTGTGGTCTCGTCCGCCAAGCTCTGCACCGATGCGTGGTAGGGACATCTCCGTTAGCTCACGGAGTAGGTACATCGAGATCTGCCGGGCATTGACCAATTTTTTGGTTCGAGATTTCGATTGCAACTCTTCGAGTGTGAAACCGAAGTACTTCATGGTCTCGTCAAGGATCAATCCAGACGTAATCTCCTGGGAATCGGCATCAGGGATCAAGTCCTTGAGAACATGCTCAGCCAGAGAATAGTCAATCGGCTGACGATTCAACGAAGCGTAGGCAGCAACGCGAATAAGTGCGCCTTCCAGCTCGCGAATATTCGTCGAGATCCGTGAAGCGATGTACTCCAGGGCATCTGTGGGGACATAGAGACCGTCAGATTCCGCCTTCTTATTCAGAATCGCGATACGAGTTTCTAGATCTGGCGGTTGAATATCTGTGGTGAGACCCCATTCGAAGCGGGACCGTAGTCGTTCTTCGAAACCCGAAAGTTGCTTCGGTGGTAGATCAGAGGTAATTACCACTTGCTTATTGTTGTTATACAGAGCATTGAAGGTGTGAAAGAACTCTTCAACCGTAGCTTCTTTATTGGCCATGAACTGAATGTCATCGATCAGCAAGATGTCGACGTTTCGATAGATCTGCTTAAAGCTGGCACCCTCATCATGACGAATGGAGTTAATAAAGTCGTTCGTAAATTCTTCGGAATTTACGTACCGGACTCGCAGACCGCGATAAAGCTCCTGGGCGTAGTGACCGATGGCGTGTAGCAGGTGAGTTTTACCCAGCCCAGACTCTCCGTAAACGAACAGCGGGTTATAGGCCTTCGCCGGGGCTTCAGCCACCGCATTGGCTGCCGCGTGCGCAAATCGATTGGACGAACCTGTGACAAATGACTCGAAGTGGTATCGAGGATTCAACCGGGTACGTTCTTCTGAGTCTGCCGGGGTTGCATCAATTGTTTCAGGTTCGGGACTAGGAGCCGGGTTCGTTCTGGCGCTCAGTACCGTGGTGGGGTTCGAGTAATCCTGGTCATGACGTGGTCGAATCGAGTCCTCTGTCGCAAACCGTCGCGCAGAGTTATCAACGTAGTTATCCACAGCGTGAGGCCGGTCATAGGAAGGTTCGGAGGAGCGAACTGGTTCCGCGGTGACAGGTTGCAGACTTGCATCAATCGAGAAGGCGCAACGGAGATCAGTTTGAAAGACCTTGTGCAGGGCCTGGCTCAGAGTAGCCTGTAATTGGCCCTCAAGAACTTGTCGAGTGAGTTCATTTGGCACGGTGAGAAGAAGTGTGTTCCCAATCAGCCCTTGAGGCACTGCCAGATCCAAAAACCCCATTTGACGTGCACTGACTTGTCCTGTGTCTTTGATCTCTTGGACAACGTGACGCCACGAACTTGTGATTGAGTCATCTGGAACCACGAGACTCTCCTCTTCACAACCGCTGTGGTCGTGATGTTAGTGACCTATCGTAACTGGTGTTGTGGACTGTCCAGTTCAGGCCGTGAGACCGCCCTGGTCCTATGACCACGAGGGGGTCTGAACATGAACAGGACAACTGGTCGTGCCAACGACCAGTGGTAATAGCCTAGCGTGATCACGCGGGAAATGAGAGTTATGCACAGTGTTATTCACAGCATGTGCGAAGGTTGTTGAGAAAGTGTATCCTCGTGGATTTGACGCATCGATCGGAAAGTAACTATTCTTGACAGGTCTGTGTTCGTGCTACCGCGTAGCGTAGTGCGCTATTCAAAGACCAATGACCTTGAACTGACACCGAGTTCATTAACGCCTGGTGGATGACTGACGTCCTGGGTGTACGGTGCAAGACCATATAGCTTGGAGAATTAACCATGAGTAAGCGGACTTTTCAGCCGAATAACCGCCGTCGCGCTCGCAAGCACGGTTTCCGTGCTCGGATGCGGACCCGGGCCGGTCGTGCAGTGCTTTCAGCACGTCGGGCCAAGGGCCGGGCGCGCGTTTCTGCCTAACTATTTTGATCCTTTAGCGCAGTACCTGCCGGTCGTGATCGCGTGTTGCCACGAATGAACCGGATCAGAAAGGGCAAGGACTTTTCACGGACAATTCGTTCCGGCACCCGCGCTGGGGGCCGGAACATTGTCGTATCTGTGGCTTTTCAGCAACAGAGTGAGAATCCTGAAGGTCTTAGCCCAACGCGGGTGGGATTCATCACCTCAAAGGCAGTGGGCAATGCGGTTACGCGCAAAACCGTACAACGACGCTTGCGTGCTGCTGTAGCCAGTCTTTTCCAAGAGGACCACTTCCCCGTGGGAGATCATTCTTCACCTGCGCAAGATGTTGTGATTCGTGCTCTGCCTCGGTCAGCTCAGGTTGACTATCATGAGTTAAGGTCCGATGTGGCTGGCCAATGGCTACACGCGATGAAGAAAATGGCCCAGCGTGACAGAACAAGCATGACAGAAATGGCAGAAGACTAAGGTATGCCCGTTGAATCGCCCTACATCACGTTAAGCCCGAGAAAGCAGTGGGGTCGGTTTCGTGCCCTGCCTTCTGATGCTGTTGCCTCGGTGCTTATAGCGTACCGGGCTGTGATCTCGCCACTGTATGGTCAAGTGTGCCGATTTTTTCCGAGTTGTTCGGCCTATACACTCGAAGCTGTCTATCGACACGGTGCCATTAAAGGAATGGGCTTAGGCATGTGGCGAATTCTTCGTTGCCACCCGTGGCAGTCTGGTGGAGTTGATCCGGTTCCGCCAAGTCATAGAGTTTGGCCAGAGGGTAAATTGCCCAAGATCATTAGACTGAATCACCCGCAAGTACCGGAAGAACCCGGCTCACACACAGCAGAGGAAAACTGAACGCCATGGGCTTTTTCGATGTCATACTGTTTCCCTTCAAATGGGTTGTCTCCTGGATTCTGAGTATTTTTCACAGTTTCTTGAGCTTTTTGGGCTTGGGCTATGATTCCGGTTGGACCTGGACGCTAGCGATTGTGCTCTTGGTGATCACCATCCGCACCTTGCTCTTGCCCCTTTTCGTGCGCCAGATCAAATCCCAGCGTGCCATGCAGGCGATGCAGCCTGAAATTAAGAAACTCCAGCAGAAGTACAAAGGGAAGAAAGACCAGCTGTCGCGTCAGGCGATGGCTATGGAGCAGCAGGCGCTGTTCAAGGAACATGGGACCAGTCCATTCTCAGCCTGTCTGCCCATGCTTGTTCAGATGCCATTCTTCTTCGCGCTATATCAGGTACTTAACGGGGCATCTCATGCAGCGGCAAACGGCGAGAACATCGCGGCCTTGAGCCATGAGGAAATCTCCTCATTTGCCAGATCGAGCATCTTCGGCGCACAAATGCAGGACACCTTCCTGGGATCGACCGGTGAGAACCTCGACTGGTCGGTCATCATCGTGGCTGCGGTGATGATTGTCTTGATGTCTTCGTCGATGTTCTATATGCAACGGATGCTGATGAGCAAGAACATGACTGAGGCAGCGATGACCGGCCCCTTTGCGCAGTCGCAGAAGCTGATGCTGTACGTTTTGCCTTTGGTGTTCGCCATCGGTGGCATCAACTTTCCTATTGGCGTTTTGGTCTACTGGACCGCAACAAACTTCTGGGCGGTTGGCCAGCAGTTCTACATTATTCGTCGGAACCCGGCCCCTGGCTCGCAGGCGGAACGGGAGCTAAATGAACGCCGTGTGGCAAAGGGTCTTGAACCCATTGGTAAAGCAGCTGAGGAAGCGCGGGCTAAGGCCGAAGCGAAAGCAAATAAGCCGAAAGGCCAGCGCCAGCAACCTGTGAGAAAGAGTAGAAAGAAACGATGACTACTACTGAAGAACTCAATAACGCCGTCGATCCTGACGATACTCTTGATGAGCAGAGGGTCGAAGCCCAACAGACTGAAGAATCGGTCTCGACGATCGAAGAAGAGGGCGATCGCGCTGCCGATTATATTGAAGAGCTTCTTGACATTGCCGATCTTGACGGAGACATCGATATTGAGGTGCGAAATGGTCGCACCTACGTTTCTGTTGTCACCGACGGTGAAGATGACGGGTTGCGGGGCTTGATTGGTTCCAAAGGCAAAGTCCTTGAAGCACTCCAGGAACTGACAAGACTGTCGGTCTTGTCGTCGACCGGCCAACGATCTCGACTCGTGTTGGATATTGCCGGGCATCGACAGCAACGCGAGGTTGAGCTTCGCTCACTGGCTGAAGACGCGATTGCTGAGATTAAGGACGGCGAAAAGGACGAAGTACACCTGAAGTCGATGTCGCCCTATGAGCGCAAGATCATTCACGACGTCGTGGCTGAAGCGGGCCTAGTCAGCGAATCCCAGGGGCAAGGCTCACGCCGCCACGTGGTCATTTCCGCCGACAACTGATGAAGGATGGATCCCTATGGCCGAGGATCAGCATCATGGGCAGGTCGGTTACGACACCGCCTTAGCCATCAGCCGATTGAGTGAACAATCGCAATGGATTCAAGGTGCTGTGCGGGAGATTTATGGCCAGGCGGGCGAGGTTGCCCAGCGTTATGTGAATCATCTGGTGACGACGGGTGTTGAACGGGGCCTTTTGGGCCCACGCGAAATCCCGATTATGTGGGAACGTCACGTGTTAAATTGCGCCGTTGCGCAGACATTGTTTCCTTCGGGCGCACTGGTGGCCGATGTTGGATCAGGAGCCGGTTTACCCGGTATTGCCTTAGCCATAGCCCGACCCGACGTTCAGTTTGTGCTTGTTGAACCATTAGAGCGACGGGTGCTGTGGTTAGAGGACGTGATCGGGGACCTAAGTTTGCATAATGTAGATGTGGTGCGTGCCCGGGCTGAACAGGTGGTAGATACCCTCGACGTTGATGTCGTGACTGCACGAGCCGTGTCTGCCTTGAAATCACTCATCCCATTAACTGCGCCGCTTTTGCACGGAGACGGTGAACTTCTAGCGCTCAAGGGACGTAGTGCTGCGGAGGAAATTTCGAAGGCACAGAAAGTACTTCGCACGCATCGGGCCAAGGACGTCACAGTCCTGACCTGCGGGGATGACCTGCTTGAGATTCCCACGACCGTTGTCAGGGTAACGTTTGGGGATAGACTGGGGTAGTCAATAGTGTCGCCGTCATGGCATCGGAGTGTGAAAAGCGCGTATGAGCAATAACGATTCCTCAACGGCTGCCGAGTCGCAATCCTCGGCTACGCCGCTGGCTGCTGAGATCGCATTCGAGGCGAAACGACGGCAACGTTTGGACTCCAAGAAGATTCCGAAGCCCGGGCGCACACGTATTCTGACTGTGTCCAATCAAAAGGGCGGCGTTGGAAAGACGACCACCACGGTGAATCTTGCCTCCGCATTGGCACGTGGCGGTATGAACGTCATGGTGATTGATGTGGACCCCCAGGGCAACGCGTCAACTGCTCTGAACGTGGAGCATTCACAGGGTACCGACTCCATCTACGATGTTCTTATTAATGACTTTGAGCTGCACGAAGTGGTTCAACAAAACCCAGAAACGGATTCCTTGATCGTAGCCCCGGCCAGCATCGATCTGGCTGGTGCGGAGATCGAACTAGTGTCATTGGTCGCCCGAGAGCATCGGCTGGCTAGAGCGCTAGCGCGGTATCTCGAATACCGGAAGAAAAAAGACCTGCCACGGCTTGACTACATCTTCATCGATTGTCCTCCTAGTTTGGGATTGTTGACTGTCAACGCTTTGGTGGCAGCGAAGGAAGTTTTGATCCCTATCCAAAGCGAGTATTACGCCCTTGAGGGTCTATCCCAACTGACCAAGAACATTCAAATGATTCAAAAGCATTTGAACGAAGAACTCGAAGTATCAACTATTATGTTGACTATGTACGATGGTCGCACCAATTTGGCGATTCAGGTCGCGGAAGAGGTTCGCGAGTTTTTCCCGGATCAGGTGCTTGATGCTGTGATTCCGCGTAATGTTCGGATATCCGAGGCACCCAGTTTTCAGCAGTCTGTGATGACTTATGATCCTGCTTCGTCAGGTGCTTTGAGTTATCGAGAAGCTGCTCTCGAGATTGCTGAACGTGGGCGTAAACAAGGTCGTTAGTATCGCGTTATCTTGTTGTTTGCCTCGTGCCGAGACTCCTTCTCTGTGGCGTGTGCGCCGTTTCACGTGGAACGGGTACCATATAAGGGGAGGTTATCGTGAGTGCAAAGAAGAATAAACGCGGTCTTGGTCGGGGTCTGGGCGCTCTTATCCAACCCGAGGTGGGGCCAGTTAATGCTGAAGACAGCACGGAGAATGTGTCTCAACCGGCAGAGAAACTGTCCGAGGAGGCTAGCCAAGGCGCTCCTGCTGGTGGTACCAATGCTCAAGCGGGGAACTCTGGTGTAGCAGCCGGTACCCGGTCTCGTCCCTCAGACCTCTTCTTCGAAATATCACCAGAGCAGGGACAGGATCAACGCAGAGATCGATATCGTCGTCCATCGATGCCAAATCCTCTCGCGGCACACCGGGAGACTTCAGGGAGTCAGAGAACGGGTTCGCTGGACGGCGAACAGAGCGTTCCTGTATCAGATAGTCGTCTAGTTTTGCTTGATCTAGAGCAAATCACACCGAATAGACAGCAGCCACGCCAGGAGTTTGACGAAGATGAGCTTCAAGAGCTGGTCGCATCGATTCGTGAAGTGGGCGTGCTACAACCAATTGTTGTGCGTGAAATTGGTGAGAGCACGTATGAGTTAATCATGGGCGAACGTCGCTTACGTGCTTCCCGCTTTGCGGGATTGTCGTCTATTCCTGCGGTTATCAGGGATGCAAGTGATGACCGTATGCTCGTGGAAGCGCTCGTAGAGAACATTCATCGTAGCGACCTGAATCCACTGGAAGAGGCTGCAGCCTATGAGCAACTGTTGAAAGACTTTGGTTGGTCTCAAGAGCAACTGTCGAAGAATATCGGAAAGTCGCGTCCAGCAATTTCCAACAGTCTGAGGCTGATGCAGTTACCGGCGTCAGTACAGTCTAAGGTGGCGGCCCGGGTGCTGTCGTCGGGTCATGCGCGCGCTCTATTGGGTGCTGAAGATCCAGCTGTGATGGAAACAATTGCTGACCGCGTGGTTTCTGAGGGGTTGTCTGTTCGGGCCACCGAGGAGCTCGTGAGTCTCTATCGTTCTCGTAAGCCTCATGCTCGTCGAAGCGTTTCACGTGGAACACAGACATTCGATGATCTCGCTGCTATGTTCTCTGACGAACTGGATACGACAGTAGACATTCGGTTAGGTGCTAAGAAGGGCCGGATCTCCATCGATTTCGCCTCGGTAGAAGACCTGAACAGGATCATGGCGCTGATCCAGCCTTCACAACGTCAATAGCCGAAGAGTTTTTGCGAGGCCTGACCCGTACGGTCGGGCCTCGTTTTGTTTCACGTGAAACACGGCTCCCCATGTGGTACATGACTTCTGAATGCGAACCCTCTCTTCGAGATCACAGGTGCATAGACGCCACGGTGCTGTCGCAGTTGATACCATCGGCGATGGCTGAGAGCGTGATACCGACTGGTCCGGATACATAAGTTCCACGTGAAACATTGCCTCCCGAGTAGACAGTCATGCTCGTGGGTACTCCTGGTTTGACAACAAATTTCACATTCAGCAAAAACCCGGCTAAGGGTAAAGCGAGCCGTGCGAAATCAATGAGCTACAGCGTAAGAGCATGCAGTAAGAAAGGTGGCATTTGCGAGGGGACAGTTGCGGGTATGCGGACATGCGACCTCGTGGTCAATGATTGTGTCTCCAATCCTACGAAAAGAGGATGATTTGGCATCGGACTAGGCGTATGAGTTAGTTCGTACTCCAGGTGATTTAGCAAGCATGGTTGGACTTCCACAGCTACGAACCGATAGGTGAGCACAGATCGTAAAAAAAGAGGACGGTGGTTTCACGTGAAACCACCGTCCCGGGTAGAGCGCTGTATATTCTTATTTCAGAAGGTCCGCAAATTCAGACTCGAGTGCAGGCTGTGGCTTCGCACCGATCGAGGTGGCGACCTTCTCCCCATTCTTAAAAGCCATCACCGCAGGGATGCTGGTAATGCCGTACTGCGAGGCAACCTGGGGATTGTCGTCAACATTGAGCTTTGCCACGGTAATTTTATCCGCGTGCTCTTCTGCCATCTTCTCCAGAACGGGAGTCAACATCCGGCACGGACCACACCATTCTGCCCAGAAGTCGACGAGTACAGGTTTATCGTTCTCGAGGACTTTCTCCTGAAAGTCTGCATCGGTAACATCGAAAGTTGCCATTTCAACTCCTAAAGGTTGATAACTACGTATTAGCCTAGATTTATAAGGTAGTGTTCTACATCTTGTGCTGCTACACAGCCGGTACCGGCGGCCGTGACGGCTTGGCGATAGGTAGGGTCGATGACGTCTCCGGCGGCAAACACGCCGTCAATGTTGGTCTGGGAAGACGGATGCGCAACCTTGATCGTGCCATCATCGTTGAGGTCCAAAACATCTTTGACGAGTTCGGTGCGAGGGTCCTGACCGATAGCGACAAAGAGGCCGGAGATATCCAGGGTTGAGCGCTGGCCAGTCTTCAGGTTTTCAATGCCGGCAGTGTGAAGTTTATCTTCTCCGGAGAGATGTGTGACCACGGAGTCCCAAATGAACTCGATCTTGTCATTTTCAAGAGCGCGCTGTGCCATGATGTGGGATGCTCGGAGTTCATCACGACGATGAATCACGTAGACCTTTGAGGCAAATTTAGTGAGGAAGAGTGCTTCCTCCATGGCGGAGTCACCGCCGCCGACCACAGCGACTTCTTGATTGCGGAAGAAGAAACCGTCGCAGGTCGCACACCAGGAGACACCAAAACCGCTCAGGCGTTGTTCGCCGTCAATCCCAAGGTGACGATAAGCGGATCCCGTGGCAATAATCACGGTACGCCCACGGTAGCTGTCCCCATTACCGAGTGTCACGACCTTAGGATGGGATGCCAGATCGACATCTACCACATCCTCATACTGAATATCAGCGCCGAAGCGGCGGGCCTGGGCCTCAAAATTGGCCATCAGTTCTGGGCCCAAAATCCCATCGGGGAAACCAGGGTAGTTTTCAACATCGGTGGTGTTCATCAGCTCGCCACCGGCGGTGACTGCTCCAGTGAAAACCACAGGGTTAAGATTGGCCCTGGCAGTATATATTGCTGCGGTGTACCCAGCGGGACCCGAACCGACGATGATCACATTGCGGACATCGTTGGCATCAACTTCCGTCACGGTGATGACCTCTACTTTCCGACATCAGCTACCGGGTTTGGTGGAAACCAACGGAGTGATGTGCGTGCACAGTCTGTTTACTCATCCAGCCTTAACGGTAAGGCAGTGACGGATATTCCATCACCTTAATCCACGGTAATTTCAGCGATATTCAGCCCATAGGGCAGATCGGCGGACGCATCGGCAGCCTGTGGCAAATCAGTGAAGTTAATAATGACATACTGCCCGGTAACCGGCTCACCATCCTCGCTCGACACCGAGGCGGTGTAGCTCGGCCCGGTAAAGGAGCCTTCTGCTACGGCAGTTCCATCAGCCGGGTTCTCAGTATCTGAGACGAGTACCTGGAAGCTTCCGCCGGATCCGCCGTTCTGGTCGATGTTGACCTCGGTGATCTCCGAGTCTTCCTCCAGTTCAACGACGAGAGCAAGATTTCGGGCGAAACCACCAAACTGCGATTGAGCAAAAGACAATGAACGCCACGAGGTCGCCGCATCACCATCGACTGCTAACGGAAGCTGGTCGTCGGTTTGGGAGCTAAGATTCGGTGAATCGGGGACCACGCGGGAGATGCCGGCAATAGACGGCGCTGGGGCCACCGGTGAGGCGTCGTCATCCGCGGACTCGCCATCTTGTGGCTCTTGCTCGCCCTGCTCGTTGGGCTGGGCCGAAGACGTCGGCTCGGCCACGGGTTCCGAACCGCCACGTCCCAGGAAGGTAAACATCAGCACGACGGCGACGACGAGGACCAAGAGCAACAGGACAGCGCCAATCCATCGACCGGTCCCGCCGCCCTGGCGTTCTTCGGCGTATTCCATCGGATAGCTGTCGCCGTATCCGCCACCGGATGTGGCCGGTTGGGGTGCGGAGGCGGAACCACCGACTGTGGCGGAATTGCCCATAGCTTGGGCGACGCGTTGTTGAACATTCTGCGGTGCTGGGTCCTTAGCTGTGGGAACCTCTGATGCCTCGACACTGGCAGCAGCTGCTTCAGCAGCCGGAGCCTGACCGGCCGGTTCCTGACCTGTCTTCTCCGGGGTGTCGTCAGAGTCGTCGATCACCGGAATTGGACCGGTTTGTACCGACTCGGAGTCCGAATGGCTCACGGGTTCGGTCGGTACGGTCGATTCATCGTCTGCGTGACGCGGGCCGTGGTCAGTGTCCTGATCCCCTTGGCCCGAGTGGTCATTGTGGCCATCGTGACGTGTCGGGCCGGCACCCACGCCGGCAGCAGCGGCACCCGCACCGGCATCGTGGGCTGGGCGGGACGTCGTGTTGGGGTGGGGAGTGTCTCCAGGACGGACGAGCTTGGAGGGATCGTCGGTGCGGTTCAGCGAGTCGTTGAGGCGATCGGAGATCCGGTTGAGGAATTTCGACCGATGTGGCTGTTGCTCCCGGCTGGCGGCCACATCGGAATCTAGGCTGGAGTAGTACTCGTCATCGTCGTCGTAGGTCTGTGGCTCGTAGGACCGAGATTCACCGAAGATTTCGGATCCCAGGTTCTCGGTGTAAAAGGGCTCGACGTAGACCTCGTGGCCGGTTACCAGGGAGAGTAAGGACTGTGGGTCAGTCTCCCCGGCGGAAATCAGGTAGGTGCGGTCGTCCGACAAGCCCAGGTCCAGGACCTGAACGTCGGAGGAACGTTCTCCGGTAGCCAGTTGCCGGGCTGAGGTTGCGACCTGGGAGGCGTGATCGGGGGAGGCCACCAGAATCATTACTTCACGATTGAGTACTTGATCGAGTCCGGTAAGGATCACATCTTGCTCAGCGGTGGCCAAGACCTGTCCGGTAATCAGGTACCGTCCGCCCAGCACGTTACCTTCGTCGAGTTGTGCCACGATCTTTCCTCCAGGGTCGGGTTAAGAGTTGGTCGTGGTCGGCAGAGACCATTTATTCGACCTAATCTTCTATGCTAGTCGCACCCTGGCGACGCTGTGCGTCAATCACACGGGATTATCCCAGAGTTTTACTCGGTCGAGCGTGTGAAACGTTTGATCAAGGGGCCGAGATAGTCGTCGAGTTCTTTGACGTTCAAAGCCCGACAAGCCAGCAGATACACCGCGAGCATCACGATTCCGACCACCGCGCAGGTGATCAGTGCGGTGAGAATCGAGGCGTAGGGAAACCCATTGTGATAGCCACCCAAGAGCAACAGCACCAACGCGCCAACCAGCCCGGAGGCCACGGCCGCATACCCGGTGCGCAGGTAGGCGGTGAAGACCTTGCTCGTGTGGTAGTTCCCGAACCGCTTCAGAGTCAAAAAGTGCACCATGAGGAACTGAACGATGTGCACCACCGTGAACAGTAGCGCAATCAGGTGTGCCAGGGAGGCGTTCGGGATGATCGGGGCAAGCAGATAGGCCGAGATCAGCGTGATCACCGAAGCGGTGCACTGCACGATCATGGGCACCGTGGCGTTCTCGGAGGCGTAGAACACGCGCAACAGATAGAAGTGTGCCGAGCGGAAGGGCATGCCAATGGCCAGTAGCACCAGGATTTGGCCGATTGCTGCCGCGGAGATGGGAGCGGTGTCAGAAGATCCGGAGAACAGTCGCCCGATCGGGGCAGCCAAGACGAGCACTACCATCATGGCAAACATCATCGGTACCGCGAAGCTACTCAGCCCGGCGCCGGTGGTCCACCGGGCTGCGACGGTATCGCGGTCCTGCAGGGAGCGGGTCAACCGGTTGAACAGCACCGTGGCGATCGACAGCACGAACACCGAGTGTGGGAGCACGGTAATCAGTTGCGAGACGTTCAGGGCGTAGAGGCCGGGGACCGCGGCAGCGGCTTCGGGGGTTTCGGCGACAGTGGACCGCGCCTCAGTGGCTCCGGTGACCAGGCGGTTGATGAGTAGGTTGGTGACGTTGCCGACCAGCATGGTGATGATGGTGAATCCGGCCAGCCGACCGGTGGTGCGCAATCCCATCCCGCGCCAGCCAAACTTCAGTTTCAGCCCCAGTCCCAAACGTTTCAGCGGCCACAACAGCACGAGTGCCTGGATAGCAATGCCGAGGGTGTGGCCTCCAGCTAAGACTGCCGTGTGGGTAGGGGACCAAGCGAGTAATTGGTCCTCATCCGACATCCCGGTGTAATGGCCGAAGGTGACGATGTAGGCCACAATCACCAGGATGGCCACCGCGTTATTGGCCACCGGCGCCCACATATAGGCGCCGAAGCGTCCGTGAGCGTTAAGGATCTGCCCGATGATGGCATACATCCCGTAGAAGAAGATCTGGGGCAACGTCCAGAACGCGAAAGCGGTGGCTAAGGCGAGCTTGGGTTCCGACCAGCCCAGGGTGAGCGCATTCATGATCGGATAGGCACACAGCGTGATCGCGATCGTAAAGGCCCCGATGATCAACAAGGCGAGGGTCAGGATGCGGGAGGTGTAGTCGGCGCCCCGGTCGGGTGCTTTGGCAGCCTTAATCAGCTGAGGTACCAGCACCACGTTAAAGACACCACCGGCCAGCAACATGTAGATCACGTTGGGGATGGTGTTGGCGGATTCGAAGACGTCAGCGACTAAGGCGGTGGACCCAATGGCCACGGCGAGCAATGACGTACGAACGAAGCCTAAAATTCGAGACACTAAAGTGCCGGAGGCCATGAGCGCTGAGGCTTTGGTAGCTCCGGCAGAGGATTTCGATTGGTCTTCAGGGACAGGACGCTCGCTCACCGCTGATCTTCCTGGGGTGGGTGCTGGGATGATTTCGATGGCCCAGACGGATGGCGGAAGCGTTGTACCCGCAACATCAACTCGAACGGGGTTGGTGGTGTGGTGGGTTGAGTCGCGGCATCCTGACCGGGCTGACCTGGGTGATCGGCAGGGGTCCGCTCCTCGGTCTGCTGGCAGGAGCCTACCGTTTCGGGCCCGGCGGAGTGGTGCTGCTGTCCGGGGGTGCCGACATTCTGTGACGTGTCGGTAGACTCGTTGTTCCGGTCCCGAGTCGCTGGTGTGGGGCGCAGATTCTCCGGAATGAGCCCGGATGGTAGTCGGCGGCGAAGCGGGATGACGCGTCGGGACCGGAATGTCACCGGTACGTGGGCAAAGTACTCGGGTAGCGCCTCGTGGGCGACTTCGACAATTCGGCGTTCATTGACGAAGCTGAGGCGAGCAGAGAGCCGTTCCAGGTCGACCCAGGCAACGTCGATGGCTTCGTGGTCGGGATCGTTCTCAATGGTCAAATTCCCGCCGGTGGCACGCAATAAGAAATGGTGCACGGTTTTGTGCACGCGGTGTCCGGGTACGGTAAACCAGTAGTCAATGGAGCCCAGCGCAGTCAGCACTGTTCCCGAGATCCCGGTTTCTTCGGCGACTTCTCGTTCGGCGGCGGCGTGGTGATCTTCTTCACCCTCCGGATGGCCCTTGGGCAGGACCCATTCCAGCCGGCCTCCGCGGTTATAGCGGGCAATGATGGCTACCTGGAGCCGGCCGAGACGTTCCCGCACGACCATGCCACCGGCCGAAATTTCTTCCACTGTGGGCAATTGGGCATCCTCGCGCGGACGGGGGGTACGCCGTGTAGGATCGAAACGATCGATTCGTGCCGGGCGTGTGGGTTCAGCGTTTTCGGGCGTACCGGAGCCCCAGCTATTCCAGGGGCGTCGTGGTGACCGAAAACGAGACATGTTGTCCACTCTATCCCGATTACCTCATCACAGAACTGAAGCTACGACTGCATGCCCACGATTCGTCAGTGACACCAACCAACCACCCAGAGACCACGCCGAGACGATACTGTGATTCAACACCCCGACGACACCCACGCACTCAACGCTGCACGACCGTTGCCCGCTGGTTTTCCTCACGGAGCCACGGTGCCGGGGCTCGTGGTAGAACTGGGTAACATATTTCAGCAGGCCGGTTTCGAGCTGGCTCTGGTCGGCGGACCGGTGCGCGATATCTTCCTCGGGGTGGCGGCTGTGGACCTGGATTTCACCACCGACGCCACTCCGGAGCAGATTACTGAGGTGTTGGGCACCTGGCCGGATGCGATCTGGGATATTGGGGCCGCGTTCGGAACCATTGGGGCCCGTAAGGCCGGCTGGCAGGTGGAGATCACCACCTACCGGGCCGAAAAATACGACCCCGAATCGCGCAAACCGCAGGTGGTCTTCGGCCACGACCTCACTGACGACTTGTTGCGTCGGGATTTCACCGTTAACGCGATGGCCCTGAAACTCCCCGACCTCGAGCTGGTTGATCCCTTCGGTGGCATTCGGGATCTGTTCGCCGGGAGGCTACGAACTCCGGGCCGAGCCGAAGCTTCGTTCTCCGATGACCCGTTGCGGATGATGCGGGCCGCCCGGTTCGTGTCGCAATTGCGCTTGTCGGTAGCCGATGACGTACGCACCGCGATGATCGAGATGGCCGAACGCATTAACATCATCTCTGCCGAACGGGTCCGTGATGAGCTGGTCAAGCTGATGATCGGGGCCGATCCGCGGGCCGGTTTGGAACTGTTGGTCCAGACCGGACTGGCTGAGCACGTGCTCCCCGAACTGCCGGCCCTGCGACTGACCATGGATGCCGCCCACCATCATAAGGACGTCTACCAGCACTCGCTGAAGGTGCTGGAGCAAGCCATGGAGTGGGAACCGGAGTATGTGTCGGCACCGAATTTCGTGCTCCGTTTCGCAGCGGTGATGCACGATATCGGCAAACCCGCCACCCGTCGGTTTGAGAAAAACGGGGCGGTGACCTTCCGCCACCACGATGTGGTCGGAGCAAAGATGGTCAGGTCCCGGATGAAGGCTTTGCGCTTTGATAAAGAAACCATCCGGGCGGTGGCCACTTTGGTCGAGTTGCACATGCGTTTTTACGGGTACGGAGATGCTGGCTGGGGTGATTCGGCGGTGCGCCGCTACGTGACCGATGCCGGGGACATGTTGCAGCATTTGCACGCGCTGACCCGCTCGGATGTCACCACCCAGAATAAACGTAAGGCCAACCGGTTAGCTCACGCCTATGATGACCTCGAACAACGCATTGAGCAGTTGGCGGCCGAAGAAGAATTGGCGAAGATCCGCCCCGATCTCAACGGCCAACAGATCATGCAGATCGTGGGGATTTCCCCGGGACCGTTGGTCGGACGTGCCTACCAGCATCTGCTGGACTGGCGGTTGGACCAGGGCCCGCACACCGCCGAGGAAGCCGAAGCCGAGTTATTGCGCTGGTGGGAGCAACAACCCGAATCCCACACGAAAGCGGAGCCGAGGGATGAGTGATGGAGTCTGGTACAACCCGATGTCATGGACCGCACCGTGGTTCGTGATTTGGTTGGGGCTCTATGTGGTGATCTGGGCCCGCGCCGGCGGCACCTATCTACTAGGTCGTGGCATTCGCACCGGGGTGGGTCGGACGCACACTCGGCTGGCGCGGGTATTACAGACCGACGGGTATCAGCGCGCCGAGCGAGCGATTGACCGGTGGGGCGCCCCAGTGGTGGCGCTGAGCTTTCTAACCATCGGATTCCAAACGTTGGTAAATTTCGCCGCCGGGGTGACCCGGATGCGGTGGTTCCGTTACGTCCCCGCGCTCGCAGCGGGCGGGGCAGCCTGGGCGGCAATTTACGCCACGGTCGGGGTGGTCTCCTTCCGGGCGCTGAGCTACTTCTTCACCCGGTGGCCGGTGGCCACCGGCGTGGTGGTGGCCTTGATCGTGATCGCGCTAGTCATCTGGTTCGTCGCGAAACTCCGAGGTCGGCACAACAACGTTTAGGCTGGAGGTATGAACGACGCTGAGATCTCTGCCACAGCCACTCTGCAACCGATTCACGCGATCGCCGAGCGGCTGGGAGTCTCAGCCGAACATCTCATCCCCTACGGCCACACCATGGCCAAAATTGATCTCACCGGTCTCGGGCTCACCGACAACGCGAATGCTCAGCGCAGTCCGGGCAAAGTGGTATTGGTCACCGCCTGCTCCCCGACCCCGGCTGGAGAAGGGAAGACCACCGTCGCGATCGGGCTGGCTGACGGGTTGAACCGCATCGGGGTCAACACGGCCCTAGCCTTGCGTGAGCCGTCCTTGGGTCCGGTTTTTGGACTCAAGGGTGGTGGCACCGGCGGCGGGTACGCCCAGGTGGTGCCGATGGATAAGATCAATTTGCACTTCACCGGTGACCTACACGCCATCTCGGCAGCGCACAACTTGTTGTGTGCCCTGGTGGATAACCACATCCACCAGGGCAATCAGCTAGGCATTGACCCGCGCACCATCACCATTAAACGGTGCGTGGATCTCAACGACCGGGCACTACGTCACACCGTGATTGGACTGGGGGGACGCACCCAAGGGGTGCCCCGAGAAGATGGTTTCGAGATTACGGTGGCGACCGAAACCATGGCGATCTTCTGTTTGGCCACCGACCGGAAGGATTTGAAGCAACGACTGTCGCAGATGATCATCGGCTACACCTATGACCAGAAGCCGGTAACCGTCGGTGAGTTGGGGCCCGAGGGTGCCCAAGGGGCAATGGCAGTATTGCTCAACGATGCACTGGACCCTAATTTGGTCCAAACGTTGTCCGGCACCCCCGCGTTGGTGCACGGCGGACCGTTCGCTAATATTGCCCACGGCGCCAATTCGGTGATTGCCACCAATACCGCCCGGGCGCTAGCCGATGTGGTGATTACCGAGGCCGGCTTCGGGGCCGATCTCGGCGCCGAAAAATTCATGCATATCACCGGCCCGGCAGGAGGGTTCAGCCCCGATGCCATTGTGGTGGTCGCCACGCTCCGGGCGCTGAAATATAACGGCGGGGTCAGCGTGGATGAAGCCAACCAGATCAATCCGGAGGCACTGCGGGACGGGGTGGTGAACCTTGACCGGCACCTGGACCACCTAGCGCACTATGACCGTCCCGTGGTGGTGGCGATCAACACCTTCCCGGACGACACCCAGGAGGAGATAACCTGGCTGATCGACCACTGCCAGGCCCGAGGGGTAACCGCCGAGATCTGTGCAGCGTGGGGACAGGGTGCCGACGGGGCCGAGGCCTTGGCTCGGATGATCCGAGACCAGCTGCAACAGACTCCCCACCAACAACACCGGCGCGAGCAGGCCGAGCAGCACGCCCCGGATCCCCTCAGTCCGCAGGCGTTGGCGGGCTTGCCCCTCCAGGAGAAGATCTCGGTGATTGCCCGCACGATCTACGGGGCTGACGGGGTGAAATATTCCCCGGCAGCACTGAAACAGTTGAACGAGCTGGCCGGTACCCCGGCGGAGTATCTGCCCGTGTGCGTGGCCAAAACCCCGTTCTCCTTCTCTGATGACCGGACAAAACTCGGGGCACCGACCGGGTTTCAGCTCACCATCCAGCGCGTGCGGCTACGAGCCGGTGCGGGATTCGTGGTGGTCTACACCGGACGGATTATGACCATGCCCGGGCTACCGAAACATCCCGCTGCCGAGGCGATGGACGTTGCAGACTCCACCGGTGAGATTCTGAATATCTTCTAGGACTCGAGACTGCTAGAACCCGAAAACAGACACCTAGCGCTCAATCTCGCCACGAATAAAGGCCTCCACCAGTTCGCGGGCGTGCTCATCGCGGTGCTGGACCGGTGGGGACTTCATGAAATAGGAGGAGGCCGACAGGATCGGTCCACCGATGCCACGATCCAAAGCGATCTTGGCAGCCCGGACCGCATCAATGATCACACCGGCGGAGTTTGGGGAGTCCCAGACTTCGAGTTTGTACTCTAACGACACCGGAGCATCACCGAAGTTGCGCCCCTCCAGCCGGACGAAGGCCCACTTGCGGTCATCGAGCCACTGCACGTAGTCAGACGGGCCAATATGGACGTTGCGGTCCTCCAGTTCGGTGTCCAGATTAGAGGTCACCGCCTGGGTCTTGGAAATCTTCTTGGACTCCAACCGCTCGCGTTCCAACATGTTTTTGAAGTCCATATTGCCACCGACATTCAGCTGGTAGGTCCGATCCACGGTTACCCCGCGGGCTTCGAACAGTGCTGCCATGGTGCGGTGGGTGATGGTGGCCCCGATCTGGGATTTAATATCGTCGCCGACAATCGGCACCCCGGCCTCGGTGAACTTCTGCGACCACTCTTCGGTCCCGGCAATGAAGACCGGTAGTGCATTCACAAAGGCCACCTTGGCGTCCACGGCAGCTTGCGCGTAGAACTTATCGGCCTCTTCAGAGCCCACCGGAAGATAGGAGACCAGCACGTCGACCTCACGATCGCGCAAGACCTGGGCCACATCGACTGGATCAGCGACAGATTCGGTGATGGTTTCGCGGTAGTACCTCCCGAGACCATCCAGGGTCGGGCCACGCTGGACCTGTACACCGGTAACAGGGACTTCGGCCAGGGTAATGGTGTTATTCTCCGAGGCGGTGATGGCCTCAGCAATGTCCAGCCCCACCTTGGCCTGATCGACATCAAAGGCCGCCACGAACTCCAGGTCGCTGACATGATAATCGCCGAAACGTACGTGCATCAATCCGGGTACCACATCAGAATCAGCGGCATCCCGGTAATAGTGCACACCCTGAATCAGGGAGGAAGCACAGTTCCCCAACCCTGCGATCGCAACTCGAATTGCAGACAACGAGATACTCCTTTTGTTTTTAAACCTCATCTACTCTACGTCAGCCCGGAGGTGACCGAAGAGAAACCGGCAGGTTTTTACACCCTGATCGCTCACACCACGTAAACTGTGCCTCATGGCCACCCGCGCACAACAGCAACAGCCACGCACGCCTGTTGCTCCTTCTCGAACTGACCCGCTTCTCGCCCGGCTGACCTCCGAGAAAATTGGCCCGATCGGACGACGTAGCGCACCTGGTCGGACCGGTGGCGGGTTTTTCACCCCCATGCGGGTGCTGATCCTGATGACCACCCTGGCGGCGTTGGTGGCGGTGCTACAAAAATCACCGTGCCGTCTTGAAGGCTGGTCCCAACCCTTCGTGAACTTCGCCGGATGCTACTCCGACTGGACCGCGTTATACGGTGGTCGCGGTTTCGACGAGAACCCCTTCGCACCCTTCATGGAGGCCTCCACGTTCGAATACCCGGTGCTGATCTCGGTTGTGGCCTCCCTGACGGCAGCACTGACCCACTTCTTTAACCCCGACCGGCCCTCGTTACTGTACTTCGACATCAACTTCGTGTTGGTCTTCGCCCTGTGGGTCATCACCGTGGTGGTCGTCGCCAAGTCCTCGGTGCGGCGCTTCTGGGATGCCGCGATGGTGGCCATCGCCCCGGGCATGATTCTGGCGTCCTCTATTAACTGGGACATGTGGGCGGTGGTCCCCCTGATCCTGGGTCTGTGGCTGTTTGGTGGCAAGAAGTACTTTTGGGCCGGCGTCCTGTTCGGCATCGGCATCTCGGCGAAAATCTTCCCGTTACTCGTCTTCGGGGCCATCCTCGTGCTGGCGGTCCGTACTCTGGTCTTCCGCCCATTGGTGCTCAGCGCGGCCGGAGCGGCCACCTCCTGGCTAGTCCTCAACGTGCCACTGATGCTGACCAACTATGAGGCGTGGTCGTTGTTCTACACCTTCTCCGCCGACCGTGGGCCCGGCTGGTCCTCGGTCTGGAGTATGTGGAACGTATTCAACGACAGCCACCCGGTCACCGCCGAATCCCTGTCCTATTTGTCCGTGGGTGCTGTGGCGATCTGCTGTGCTTTCATTTTCGTCATCGGAACCACCGCACCGGTTCGTCCCCGCATGGCGCAATTGGTGTTTCTCATCGTGGCCAGCTTCGTGCTGTTCAATAAGGTCTACTCACCACAGTTCGTGGTGTGGCTGATCCCGCTGGTGGCCCTGGCCTTGCCCAATTGGCGTGACTTTTTGATCTGGCAATTCGTGGAAGTGTTGCACTTTTGGGCGGTCTGGGCCCATCTGTCGCATTTTACCTCCGAACACAACACCCAGCACCTCTTCGATGAACGGCTCTACGGTCTGGCCGTGGCCGCACACATGTTGGCCACCTTCTATCTGATGGCCCGGGTGGTCTATCAGATCTACCGGCCTGAAACCGACCCGGTGCGCACCAGCCTGCCCGTCTTCGACTCCAGCCTGCGCGGTGAGGCTTCGAAGAATCTGGCCTGGGATGACCCGCTGGGTGGAGACTATGACGGCGCACGCGACCGTCTGCCATTCCTCATCCCTGTAGCCCAACCCGTCGGCAAACATGCCGATCACACCGAGCCCGAACCCGTTGAAGTCGGCGCGGCCGAGCACCAGGGGATCTGGACACCCATCACCCTTGAGCACAAACAGTAGGGTGGAGTTCATGAGTCACCTCGATGAACTGGTCCGTCTGATATCTGATGCCCCGACCTCATGGCACGCTGCCGACTATGTAGCCCGGGAAGCTATCGCCGCTGGCTTCACCCGGCTGGAGGAAACCGAGCCTTACCCGCTAGCCCCGGGTGGTTACGTGGTCGTCCGTGATGGTGCGGTGATCGCCTGGATCCAGCCGGAGGCCACCGGCGAGGACTCAGCGACGCTACCGGGCTTTCGCATTCTGGGCGCTCACACCGATTCCCCGGGGTTCAAGGTCAAGCCCAGCCCGGATACCACCACCGCCGGCTGGGCCCAGGTCGGTGTTGAGGTGTACGGGGGACCGCTGGTCAACTCCTGGTTAGACCGCGACCTGGCCTTCGCCGGACGCCTGGTATTACGCGATGGCAGCACCAAACTGGTCACCACCTCCGCGATGGCGCGCATCCCGCAGCTGGCTATCCACCTCGATCGCGAGACCGATCGGGGACTGACTCTGAATCGACAACAGCACCTGATGCCGATTGTGGCCACCGCCTCCGGCGACTCCGCAACCACCATTGTGCACGCCATCGCCGAAGAAGCCGGTCTCTCGGCAGACCACGTGGTTGCCGCCGATCTGATGCTGGCCGATACTCAACCCCCGGCCATACTGGGCTCGGCCCAAGAATTCTTAGCCGCCCCGCGGATGGACAATCTGGTCTCCGTCTCGGCTGGACTTTCCGCTCTGCTAGAGGTTGCCCACCAGCCAGCGCCCGACCTGATTCCGGTGCTGGCGGCCTTCGACCACGAAGAAGTCGGTTCCCAGACGCGTTCGGGGGCCGCCGGGCCATTCTTGGACGAAACTCTGGTGCGTATCCAACACAGCCTGGGCATTAGTCCCGAAGAGAGTCCCCGGGTGCGCGCCCAGTCCTGGCTGCTGTCGGCCGACTGTGGCCATGTGGTCCACCCCAATTACGTTACCAAACACGACCCGGACCACCACCCGTTGCCCAACCAAGGCCCGTTGGTGAAGATCAACGCCAATCAGCGCTACACCACCGATGCGATGGGACATGCGGCCATGGCCGGGTGGGCCGAGGACGCCGGGGTACCGATCCAAGAATTTGTCTCCCGCAATGATGTGCCCTGTGGCTCCACCATCGGTCCGATCGCCTCGACCCGGTTAGGGATTCCCACGGTGGACTGCGGGGTGGGGTTGCTGTCGATGCACTCGGTCCGTGAATTGGTCGGTGTCAAAGACCCAGGCTACTTGACCCGCCTCACCGCCGCCTTCTTTCGCCAGTAGTCAGCACCAGGAAAGCTGGATCTGTAGCACACTTCTCACGGTTCGCGTGGTAATTTCGGCGCAATCACGCTAAACTATTCGAGTTGTTCTTTGACAACAGCACTAAGGAGAACCTCCTGTTACGGAAAGACCGTGACCATAAGCCCGAAGGAGGTGGGTTCGCATGCGTGCATATGAATTGATGGCGCTGATTGACCCGGAGGTCGATGAGCGTACAGTTGAACCGACACTGCGTAAGTACTTTGACAACACCGTTGTCAAAGACGGTGGCTCCGTGGAAGAAATCGATGTGTGGGGTCGTCGCAAGCTGGCCTACGAGATCAAGAAGAACTCGGAAGCTGTTTACGCGGTCGTGAATTTCACCGCTGAGCCGGCCTCGGCTCAGGAATTGGAACGCCAGCTGGGTCTGAACGAGACCGTGTTGCGCACCAAGATCATTCGTCCGGAAGAGCAGAAGGTCACCCTCTAGGGTCACCTCGTCACTGCACAAACACTCAAGCATCGGTTTAACGAGACCACCAGGAGTACCTCATGGCTGGAGAGCCGGTAGTCACGATTATTGGAAACCTGACCGCCGATCCCGAACTGCGTTTCACCGCATCGGGACAGGCCGTCGCGAACTTCACCATTGCCCAAACTCCTCGGATCTACGACCGTCAAACCAATGAATGGTCCGATGCTGAGACCTTGTTTGTGCGTGCTTCCATATGGCGTGAAGCAGCAGAAAACGTGGCCGAATCCTTGACCAAAGGAATGCGCGTGGTGGCCCAAGGTCGCCTGAAAGCCCGTTCCTTCCAGACCCGTGAGGGTGAGAACCGCACCAACTGGGAACTGGACGTCGACGAGATCGGCCCGTCGTTGCGCTACGCCACCGCCCAGGTGACGCGTACCCCGCGTCACGGGGGCGGATCCGGTGGTGGTTTCAACCAGAACCCGCCGGCCCAGAACCAGGGCGGTTGGGGTCAAGCTGGCGGTGCCCCACAGCAGGATCCCTGGGGCGGAGCTCCCTCCGCTGGATCCTGGGACACCCCGGATCATCAGGAACCACCGTTCTAAACACCAACCATCCCGCTGACTGCGGGCTCCAGTTATTACTCGAAGGAGCACCACGATGGCTAAGGCTGAAGTACGTAAGCCCAAACCAAAGCCCAATCCCCTCAAGACAGCAGGCATCGACTACATCGACTACAAAGATGTGCCTCTGCTTCGCAAATTCATCTCCGATCGCGGCAAGATCCGTGCCCGCCGTGTGACCGGTGTGACCGTCCAGCAGCAGCGCAAGATCGCTTTGGCGATCAAGAACGCACGTGAAATGGCTCTGTTGCCCTACTCCGGTTCCGGCCGCTGATCTTGAAGTAGAGAAGGAGAGAGTAGACATGGCACAGCAGAAACTCATTTTGACCCAGGAGATCCCCGGCCTCGGTATTGCCGGCGATGTCGTCGAGGTCAAGAACGGTTACGCTCGCAACTACCTGATCCCGCGCGGTTTCGCTACTCGTTGGACCCGCGGCGCAGAAAACCAGGTCGAAGAGATCCGCAAGACCCGGGCAGCTCGGGCCATGGCGAACCTGGAAGAAGCTCAGGCGCTGGCCGAGAAGCTCCAGCAGCAACCGGTGCAGATTCAGGTGGCCTCCGGTGAGACCGGTCGTTTGTTCGGCTCGGTGACCTCCTCGGACATCGTCGAGGCCCTGGAAGCAGCCGGCCACGAGTCGATCGACCGTCGCAACGTCGTCTTGACCGACAGCATCCGTTCGCTGGGTAACTACTCGGTGCAGATCCGTCTGCACGACGACGTGATTGCTCAGGTGGAACTGGCTGTTGTTCCGGCTCAAAAGAAGAAGAAATAAGCTTCTTCGCTCTGGCTAGACCCGGATTACGTTGAGAGAACCCCGGGGCAGGTGTTGACCATCATCTGGTCACCCGCCCCGGGGTTTCGTTGTCTCCCCCAGTGGGCTGGCAGGGCTGTGTTAGCTTTGAGCTATGTCTGAATCTGCTGTGGCCACCACCCTGGAAGAGATCCAAGAGAACCTCTACGCGGTTCAAGGACGGATTAACGCCGCTGCCAACCGTGTCGGGCGTGATCCCCGGGATGTGCGTCTGATCCCGGTGACCAAAACCGTGGCGGAACAGCGCCTGCGCACCGCCTATCAGGCAGGCATTCACACCTTCGGTGAGAATAAAGTTCAAGAGGCCCACCAAAAATACCAGGCCATGAACGACTTGGAGATCACCTGGTGCATCATCGGGCCATTACAGTCCAATAAGACCCGAGACGTGGCCGAATTTGCCGATGAGTTCCACGCCCTAGACCGGGTCAAGATCGCTCGCAGGCTCCACGACCAGCTCACCGAAGCCGGACGGGACCTGTCGGTGTTGATCCAGGTCAATACCTCTGGGGAAACCACCAAATCCGGTCTCGACCCGGCAGAACTCGGCCCGTTTGTTGACCAGATTCAGGATTTCACGGCACTTCGGGTCAGCGGATTGATGACCATCGCCGAGAACTCCGATGACGAGGATGCGATCCGGAATAATTTCCGGCAACTGCGCGCGTTGCGCGATGAACACCGCGATCAACTCGGGGCCGGAGATCTGTCCATGGGCATGTCAGCCGACTTTGAGATCGCCATCGAAGAAGGAGCCACCATGGTCCGAATCGGTTCTGCGATCTTCGGCGCGAGACCTCCCCACGGCTCGGCACAGGACTAACGTGCACAGCACCTCTGCCGGGTAGTGTTGCTGGGGCTGTGGGGTACTTCTGGGCCACTGATGAAACTCAATCAGGCGCGCCACGGGCCATGCTGGGCCGTGACCGCTGGGTAAGGTGCTAGATTCTCTGCCAAGTAGCCCCTATGCGGAGAGTGAGTACAGCGCGCCATGGTCGATCGACTTCACGATATCTGGGACCACATCAACGAAGCCCAGGGAACATTCGGGTCCACCACCAACTTCGTCTTTGACGACATCACCGCCACACACGTGGCAGGGCACGCTGAACTGGGCCCAGACCACCACCAGCCCTGGGGAATCGTCCACGGAGGCGTCTACGCCACCATTGTGGAGTCAGTGGCCTCGGTAGGTGCCAGCTACGCCGTGAAGGACCAGAACATGTTCGCGGTGGGCTTGCACAACGGCACTGACTTCTTGCGTCAATTTAGTTCCGGCACCGTCCTGGTTGAAGCCAATGCCCTCTACCAGGGACGCACCCAGCAACTCTGGGATGTCGTCATTACCGCCGAAGCTACCGGCAAAGTCTTGGCCCGCGGACAACTTCGACTCCAGAACCTTCCGGCTCCGGAAAACCACGGCTGATCTGGCCCTTTAATGTGAAGCAATGCACGTAGCGTGGGAGAATCACACTGGTGTAATTTATCCACGGCTGTGGGTAACCCTGTGGATAACTGCGTGTGGTGTGGAAAACACTCCTTGTACTCGCCCGTCATGGTGCTGTCAAGTCAGCCAAATTGGGTGCAAATTGTTTTTTAAATCACAGGCTGTGATTCATAAAAGCCCTAGTCAGAGCCGAATCGGCGGATGATCACCTGGCTGAATCAACAGGTTCTTGAGAATTTTTACACAGGCTAATCCACTCTTTCCACAGGTTATCCACAGGAAAAGAATTTTGGGGGTTTGCTGAGGCTGTTTTCCCCGAGTAGTGTCGCTATATCGCCTCTCGGCCGGTGGGTATTGGCAGGTTATGCACAGGGTGCACATACTGCGCGCATCCACTGCGACCGGGGGGTCTTCGTGAGGCAGTCCGGGGTCCGGTAAAGGGGAAGGGAATCAAGAGACGATCTAATGAATACGCCTTATGATTCCACCGGTTCCCCGGAGCTGTCTCGCGACACGCTCGTCCCACCCCAGGATCTCAGCGCCGAACGATCTGTCCTCGGAGCGATGTTGCTCTCGCATGATGCGGTGGCCACCGTGGTGGAGGTTTTGCGTGGGCCAGATTTTTACTCACCAGCTCACGAGCTGATCTACGACTCCATCATTACACTCTACGGTCGTGGCGAACCCGCAGATGCGGTCACCGTCTCCGACATGCTTAACAAGCGTAAGGAGCTACCTCGTGTCGGGGGAGCCTCGTACATACACGAATTGGTCCAGTCCGTTCCGGCTGTCACCAGCGCCGAGTTCTACGCCGACATCGTCCAGGAGAAAGCGATTCTGCGTCGACTCGTGGACGTGGGCAACAGGATTAGCCGGATGGGCTACGCCCAAGACGGCGACGTGGACGACATTGTCAACGCTGCCCAGGGTGAGATGTACCGGGTGGCAGAGAACCAGCAATCCGAGGACTACGTCCGTCTTTCGGGCATCCTGGAGAACACCGTCGACGAGATCGAAGCCGCCGGTGATCACGCCGGTGGACTCTCGGGTGTTCCCACCGGTTTCTACGAGCTTGATGAGCTGACCCAGGGACTGCACCCCGGACAAATGATCGTGGTGGCGGCCCGTCCTGCGGTGGGTAAATCGACGTTGGCTCTCGACCTGGCTCGTGCGGCGGCGATCGGCAACAACATGCCCACGGTGTTCTTCTCGCTAGAAATGGGCCGCAATGAGATTGCGATGCGTCTGCTGTCGGCCGAAGCAACCATCGCGCTGTCTGATCTGCGTAAAGGTGCACTGGAATCCGAACACTGGACGAAAATCGCCGCCACCGTGGGACGGTTGAACGAAGCACCGTTCTTCATTGACGACTCACCCAATATGACGATGATGGAGATCCGGGCCAAATGCCGGCGCCTGAAGCAAAAGCACGACCTGAAACTAGTTGTGTTGGACTACTTGCAACTGATGAGCTCCGGCAAGCGGGTGGAATCACGTCAGCAAGAAGTCGCCGAGTTCTCTCGTGCCCTGAAGCTCTTAGCCAAGGAACTCGAGGTCCCGGTCATCGCGCTCTCGCAGCTCAATCGTGGCTCAGAACAGCGCACCGATAAGCGTCCGCAGATTTCTGATCTGCGTGAATCCGGTTCAATTGAACAGGATGCCGACATGGTCATTCTGCTGCACCGTGAAGACGTCTATGACAAGGAATCACCACGTGCTGGTGAGGCTGACCTGATCGTTGCCAAGCACCGTAATGGGCCGACCCGAACTATCGTCGTCGGCTTTCAGGGCCACTACTCCCGGTTCAACAACATGACCCCTGAGGACGGCGGATTCTAGAGCCACTGATCTGCGCCTCAGCGCGGTGTCGGGCAGCACTTGCTGGAGACACGCAAAAAGACGTGTCCGGTCGAGGTTTCTAATGACTCTGATGCGGCGAAGGAAATTTGCTCGTCATCTCGCTTTTCCGTTCACACCTCCACTATTGTAGTAGTGATATAGATCACACTCCTCTGGAAGGTCTGAACATGCTGATCCCCTCCCTTCCCGACCGTCAGCCGTTCTTCTCACGTCGCATGCACTGGATGAATATGCTCGATCTCCACGCCACTGATAGACCAGACGAGATTGGGTTGACCACCAAGACTGAGAACATTTCCTGGTGGGAGCTACAGCAGCGCGTGCAAGCCTTGGCCGCAGACCTTCAGCAACATCGGGGTGTACAACCCGGCGACCGTGTGCTGATCCTGTCGCTAAACAGCGCAGAATATATCATCGCCATGCTTGCCATTAATACCGTTGGTGCGATCAGCGTTCCGATCAATATTCGATCTGTGCCGCGCGAGCTCGACTATTTTGTGTCAGATTCTGGTGCGAAAGTGATCTACGTCGACGCCATGGGCGCTCAGGCACTGGCTGGGTCCCAGAGCAAAGACCATATCCAGACCATTTCTCTGGTGGAGGATGTGCCCGAGATTGTGGCAGCCGGGGGAACCGCCGAGCCTTTGGACATCGATGAGAACTCGATTGCCATGATTGTCTATACCTCGGGGACCACCTCGGATCCGAAAGGGGTCATGCTCAGCTATTTGAATCTTTTGAGTCAGACCATTCCGGTGTATCGCAACGCGCCGGCCCCGGGAGATCTTCCTGAAACCAACCTCGTTGTGGTTCCGTTGTTCCATATCGCCGGCATCGGTGTCCTGACTCCGGCATTTTTTGCCGGTACTCGTTTGGTGGTCGCTCCACCCCAGGTACTCACAGATCTCGCAGCGCTGGTTGATCTCATCGAGAAATTGCAGATCACCAATATGTTCTTGGTGCCGACCATCTGGCAAGCACTGTGTTCTCTACCCGGCATCACCGAGCGAGACCTCCCGTTACAGTCAATCTCGTGGGGAGGATCACCAGCCTCGAAGGAAACCCTGCAACTGATTGTGGACACTTTTCCAAAGGCAACGCTTTCCACGGCGTTCGGTCAGACCGAAATGTCACCCATTACCGCGCTGTTACAAGGCCCCGCATCACTGCGCAAGATGGGCTCCATCGGTGAACCAATCGGGCCGATCGCAGCTCGTATTGTCGACGCGGAAGGAAACGATGTCGCCCCCGGAGAAATGGGAGAAATTGTCTATCGTGGCCCGGGACTGATGGCCGGCTATTGGAATAAGCCCGAGGCGACCCAACAGGCTACCCGGGACGGCTGGTTTCACTCCGGGGATATGGTCCGACAAGATGAGGAAGGATTTATGTATGTCGTCGATCGGTCCAAGGACCTGATCATCTCCGGTGGTGAGAACATCTCCTCAATCGAAGTTGAGCATGCCGTCAGTACCCACCCGAAGGTGGCTGATGCTTCCGTGATTGGTGTCCCCGACGAGAAATGGGTGGAGACGCCGCTGGCGATTGTGGTCCCCGATGATCCCGCGGATCCACCCACCTTAGCGGAGATTCACGATTTCCTCTCTGACAAGCTTGCCTCCTTCAAGAAGCCCACGCGCCTTGAGATCGTCGAGGAGTTACCCCGTAATGCTTCGGGCAAACTGCTCAAACACAAACTCCGAGGACAATACGCCCTGTAAAAACCAGACCCGTGCATCATCAGACAGCCGGCCACTTTGGCTCGTGGCATCTGTTCAACGGCCACGATTCCAGGTATAGATCTCACCGGTCCATGGCTGGTCGGCCTGATGTTGCGGTGCATAAAAGAGGCGGAACTGATCGGTGGCTGCTAGCTCCCGGGTAATGGTGGCTTTCCACTCCTGGTGGGTCAGCCAGACCCGCTCCATGCGTTGGCGATATTCCTTGTTGGTTTGGCGGGCAAATCGCGGTCCATCGGTCACCGCATGGGGATCGTCCCGGTAGCGCATCGCGCCGATACGGATGATTGACACCGGCAGGCCGTGAATTTCGCTTGTGGAACGCAATAACGCTTCGGCGAAGGCCTTCGCTGCCCCGTAAAGACCATCCGGTCGTGGCAAGCTCGTCGGATGCGGCGTGTCGAGAACTCCTGTTTCGTAGAAGTCAACTTCGTTCATCCCCGTCACATGGTTGCTGGACGCATAGATGAGACGCTTCACCCCCTTTTCGACGCAGACTTCGGCCACATTCTTTACGCCGTGGATCTCGGCCTCGAGGAGTCCGTGCCACCCCATCTTGGCGCCCGTGGGGAGGTACAAAACATAATCAGCATCGCCTAGCCCGTGACGTACCACTGCTTTATCGGCCACCGTACCCGTGGACCAGGCGTGGTATCCCACGATGTTGTGATGATCCAACACATCGAGGCCTATCAGAACCAGATCCTCGTCTGTGAAACACTGACCGGTGACCCGCCCGATCTCACCGGCAGCACCAACCACGGCCATGCGTGGTCTGCTGTGCGCAGCAGAAGTCGGGCACCAAGCGTTCAGTGTGGCCGTGGTGCTGTGCGGTAGTTCCACTTCCGGCACGAATGATTCTCCCTAAACCCAGTGGCCACCGTGGTTCGTCGCTGAGGGGGAATCAGCGCCTGCGGAACGTATCGGCTTGCTGTGCAGAATATGACGCAGATTCAGCATCCGCTGTTCCAAAGTCGAGGAGATCTCGGCGACTTCCTTCAGCTCGTCGATAGCCCACTGTGGCACATCGCCGTCGTATTTATAGTGCAACTTGTGCTCCAGCGAGGCCCAAAAGTCCATCGCCGACGTACGGAACTGGATCTCGACGGTGACATCCTGACGGCCTGAGGACAGGAACACGGGCACCCGGATAATGGCGTGCAACGACTTATACCCGTTGGGCTTGGGGTTTTTGATGTAGTCCTTGACTTTCAGCACCGTGACATCATCTTGAGCTACCAGCATGTCAAAGATTTCATAGACGTCAGTGACGAAGCCACAGGTCACCCGCGCCCCGGCAATATCGGTGATGGTGCGTCGAATCTCGTCGGGGTCGAAAGCAATACCCTTACGTGAAGCCTTCGCCAACAGGGAGTCCATCGATTTCACGCGGGTGGAGATGTGCTCGATGGGGCTGTAGTCGTGGAGCTGGGTGAACTCATCGCGTAACACCGACAGCTTGGTTTCGACCTCCCGGAGCACGAAGGTGTATTCGGCCATCATCGAGTCCAAGTCTCTCCGCAACCGCTGAAGTTGTGCGGCCGAGAAAGACATGGTGCCCTCAGCGGTGTGGATATACACCTCATCGTGGGGTGTGACGCGTCGCAAGCTAGGAACCTGTCCCGCATAGCGCGTCACGGACCGCTGATCGGGAACAGACGGGGAAGTACTCATGAGACTCAGTCTAGAAATACAGCCTGCACGGAGTCTGAAAGGACCATACTAGAACCATGACTGACAAGGTGACACCGAGCCGATCTCAACAGCCCCATTTCACGCCTTCGCGTCGTTCTCAGGTGCCCCCGTTTCGGGTGATGACCATCTTGCAACGCGTCGCGGAGCTAACTGCCACCGGACAACCGGTGATTAGTCTGTGCGCCGGGGAGCCCTCTGGCGGAGCACCCACGGCGGTTACCGAAGCCGCCCGGAATATCCATGATGCGGCCGTGCCGCTGAACTACACTCCGTCGCTGGGTATCCAACCGCTGCGGGAAGCGATCGCAGAGCACTACCGTCGCTGGTACGACCTTGAGGTTCCCGTGTCACAGGTTGCTGTCACCACCGGGTCATCGGGTGGCTTCATGGTCGGTTTCTTGGCCGCCTTTGACGTGGGAGATCGCGTGGCCTTGGCCCGTCCCGGCTACGCCGCTTACCGCAATGTGCTCCAAGCCTTAGGTTGTGAGGTCGTTGAAATCCCGGCCGGTGCGGAACAAGGGTTTCTGCCCAGCATTCGGGACCTGGAGCAGGCCAATGTTACCGGACTGGTCTTGGCCTCACCCAACAACCCCACTGGCACCATGGTTGAACCCGCCAGCATGCAGCAACTGACCAGCTGGTGCGACGCCCACGGGGTGCGACTGTTCTCCGATGAGATCTACCACGGCATTACCTACTCCACCCGCGGGGTGAGTAGCTGGGAGTACTCCCGCACCGGCGTGGTGGTCAGCTCCTTCTCTAAATACTGGGGAATGCCCGGCTGGCGACTGGGCTGGTTACTGCTGCCCGAAGATCTGGTAGCACCGGTGTCGGCACTGTCGGGCTCGGTCTCTCTGTGCCCACCGGCCGCCGGACAGTACGCCGCGGTAGAAGCGTTCAGCGACACCGCCTACGCCGAATGCGATGCCCGTGTCAGCCAATTTGCGGCCACGCGCTCGCTGATTCTCTCTCGGACTTCCGAACTGGGCTTTGATGACGCCGCGCCGGCCGATGGGGCGTTTTATTACTATGCCCGGCCCCCGAAGGCGGTGATGCAACGCTTCGGAACGGCCACCGCGTACGCCCAAGCACTGCTGGAATCCCACTACGTGGCCCTGACGCCGGGACTGGACTTTGATCCGGTGGACGGCGATGAGTTTATCCGCATCTCGTTTGCCGCCGGCACGGCCGCGGTGAGTGAAGCCCTAGAACGGATCCAGCACTTCCACGCGCAGAACAGCTAGTCGGGCGCGTCCGATCTAGTTCTGCCGCAACGGCCGGGTCGCGACGGTCAACCGGTGTAGTTCCTCGAGCAGCTTGCCCAGCGACTTCTCATGGCGGTCGTTGACCTGCAGCGTATCGGAGTCAAAGTCGTAGCGGTTATATAGCAGGATCTGTTGCCCGATGGTGTACATCCCGTAGGGGGCCATGCTGACCCGCCATTGATCCACCGCACGGGCGCCACCCACGCCCCCGTAGGAGATGAAGCCGACCGGTTTGTGCTTCCACTGCACATCCAGCAGATCGTAGGCGTTTTTGAAATATCCCGGCGCCGCTCGGTTGTATTCCGGGGTGATGAACAAAAACCCCTCGCAGCCATCGACCGCATCGCGCCAGCGCACCAGATCGGCTGGTGCGTGCTGATCGGAGTGCTGATTGAAGTGTTCCAGCGGGGGTAGCTCGAAGTCCTTGAGGTCCAGCACCGTAAACTCGGCCGGATAGTCGTGGGCCTCGAGATGGTTCCGTACCCAGTCGGCGACAGAATCGGCCTTGCGTGGGGTGCGGATCGAGCCGATGACCACTCCCAGCCGAGGGAGCTGATCTGCTGTGGTGTCGTTGTGCTCAGTCATATATCGAGCCTAGGGTCCTTGCCGTATTCAGCCCAGTCACCGGCCGAACACGTGACGTTTTGTGTCACACGACATAGGCTGGAGCACAACAGCACGGGTACTGGTCACACCGACCGGGCCCGAGACCGTATCAGCGATTGGACGAAAGGACTCTGATGAGCTCCGAGACGATTAACGCATTGAACGAGACCGGTAATGATCCCTTCGCCCGCCTAGACGATGCCGTGGAATTCACCGTGACCTCCACCAGCGTCACCGACGGTGAGCAATTCCCGCTCAAGCACTACTCGGGTGCCATGGGAGTTGACGGGGGAGAAGACATCTCCCCCCAGTTGTCCTGGTCAAACGCACCCGAGGGCACCAAATCATACGCCGTAACCGTCTATGATCCGGACGCTCCCACCGGCTCCGGATTCTGGCATTGGTCGGTCGGCAACATCCCCGCCTCGGTCACCGAGTTGCCCGAAGGTGCCGGCGCCGGTGATGGTTCCGGACTGCCCGAGGGCGCCTTCCAGCTCAACCACGACGGCGGTGGCCCCGGCTTCATCGGTGCCGCCCCACCGGCAGGCCACGGCCCACACCGCTACTTCATCACCGTCCACGCCCTGGATGTGGAATCCCTGGACATTCCCGCGGATTCATCCAACGCCTTCTTCGGCTTCAACCGCTTCGGCCACGTGCTGGGTCGTGCCACGATCGTGGTCACTGCCGAAGTCGATGGCTAACCACACTGGCTCACCAGCGGGCCACGGTGCGGTAGCTCGTTGGGCATTGTGGCGTCGCATAGGGTACGGGGCCACCGGTCTGATCGGACTGGTGGCCCTGACCACGTCCATTGCCCTGGGCTTTCGTCGCGACGGCGACCCGCCCGCCGGCAGTACCCTGACCGGACGCCTGACAGCCGGCTGGGAGCATGCGCTCAACCAACCCGCCTATTTCACCTTCATCTCGGTGGTGATGACCACACTGGTTTCCTGGTGGCTGGTGATCCGACCCCACTCCCGCTCGCCTGTGCTACACGTGGTGCGCATTGCCGCGGTATGTTGCCTGAGCATCACCGGACTGGTCTTCAATATCCTGCTCCGCGACGACTCAGTGCTGAGCCCACTGCAACAGGTCAACGACTTCACCTCACACGTGGTGCTACCCATCCTGCTGGCCGTGGTCACCCTCCTGGTGGGCCCCTTCGGACAGGTGCGCTGGAGGAGAATTGCTATCTCGCTACTGATCCCCGCACTGTGGCTGGTGTTCACGCTGGTGCGTGGCCCGATCCTGGACTGGGTGCCCTATGACTTTTTGGACCACACCGCCCCCGGCGGATACACCACGGTGGCGACCTATTGTGCCGTGATTCTCACCGGCTACCTGGTGGTCGCCACCGTGTTATGGGGTTATGACCGACTCAGGTCCCGTCGGGACCCGGAGGCACTCACCGCGGTGCCTTAGTCGCGCTGAGCGGAGAACACCTCGTCGATCGGGGTATCGCCATCAAAGAAGTCGATCTTGTGTCCGATCGATTCGGGGTGGTCCAGTGCGGCCACAATGGCTGAAGCCACATGAGCCCGCGAGGTTTCTCGACGCTCGTTCTCATCACGGGGATGGTCTTCTGGAACCTCCATGATCTTGCCGGTGGGCTCCTCGAGGGTCAGCAGCCCCGGTCCCAGGATGGTGTAGTCCAGTCCAGAGTTGCGCAGGTACTCATCGGCCTGCGACTTGGCTTCAGCGTAGGGGTAGAAGGAGTCGGTTTCCGCCACGCCGTGATCCCGACGGCACCCGGCATAGGAGATCAAAATGAACCGGGAGACTCGAGCCTGCTTGGCGGCATCAATCGAGCGTTTGGCTGCTTGCAGATCTACTGCGTAGGTGCGATCCGGATTGCCCCCGCCGGCACCGGCGGCGAAGATCACCGCATCCTGATCCGAAAAGGCCTCGGCCAAGTCATCCTGGCTGGCCTGCTCGAGATCCAGCACCTGGGCTGTGGCGCCGGTGGCCTGAACATCGGGTATTTGCTCTTCCTGACGAATGACGGAGGTGACGGTGTTGGTCTTTTCGGTGAGCAACTGGGCCGCGCGTAGCGCAACCTTGCCGTGTCCACCCAAAATAATGTAATGCGCCATGATCCCACCTTTCCGCTGTGTGCTACACCGGACGAGTCAGGCCCGGTGTCGCGTTCTCATTCTGTGTCGTGTTCTTGTGGTGCTTTCACTACGCGTAACAGGTGCCCCGGTGATCTTATTCCGACCGATCCCAGGTAGCGTGTGAAGATATGAGCACCACCTCCGCAACGACCTCCTCACCCAACCGGTCAACCACGCCCACGGGCGTTGACTCCGTGGCCGTGGACGAACACGGCCACACCGTGGCCGGGATGTTTGACGCCATCGCCGACCGCTACGACTTGATGAACCTGGTGATGACCTGGGGCCAAGAACCACGACTGATCCGCCGCACCGTCGCCGCAGCCCGGCTCCCACAGGCCCCGGCGGTGCTCGATCTGGCCGCCGGCACCGGTGATCTGGCCTTCGCGGTGCTGTCTCGGTACTACGGCGCTGAGATCACCGCCTGCGATATTGCTCCGGAGATGATGGCCGTCGGTGCCGCCCGCCCCGGCGGAGACCAGATCAGGTGGGTGCAGGCCGATGCGATGGACCTGCCCTTTGCGGACCACAGTTTCGATGCGGTCACCCACGGCTATCTGTTGCGCAACGTGACCGATATTTCGGCCACCCTGGCCGAACAATTCCGCGTGCTCAAACCCGGGGGGTGGATGGCAGCTCTGGAGATGTCACCGGCACCACGGAACGTGATCAAACCGTTCTCCACCGCCTACATCACCTGGGCGGTCCCGCGGATTGCCTCCTGGATCACCGACAACCCCGAGGCCTATGAATACTTGTCCCGAACCTCCCGAGGCTTCCATCCGCCTCAGGTGATCCAGCGTATGGCGCACGAGGCCGGTTTCCGATCCACCGGCTACGAGCTACACATGTTCGGCACGATGGCGATCCACTGGGGGCAAAAACCCCTGGACTAACACTGCCTCAGGACTAGGGCGTGTCTGACAAAGTTTACGGTTGGTTTCTGAAACTCTTGAGTCATGTCTCGATTCCAGCTGCTCACTGATGACCAATGGGCTCTCATCGCTGACTACTTGCCAGCACCAACAGGCAAGCGCGGACGCCGCTTTTCCGATTCCAGGCAGATGATCGAAGGCATCATCTACCGCTACCGTACCGGCATCGCCTGGCGCGGCCTGCCCGAGACCTTCGGCAAATGGCAGACCGTGTGGACCTGGCACCGTCGCTTAGCTTCTGACGGCACCTGGGATGCCATTCACCAGGCGCTGACAGACTTTGCGGTGAAGAATGACAAGGTCGACTTCACCGTCTCAGTCGACTCCATGATCGCTCGTGCTCACCAGCACGCAACGAACATCAGCCGCGTAAAAAAGGGACTCGTCGATGGCCACGGACTGCCGTTAGTCAGGATCTGCACGAGCCGACGATGACGATCGTGCAGCGGATTCGTCCGGGGTCTACCGATCCGATGGATGTGATCAGGCTGTTGGAGGCGGCCGAGGCGGCGCTCCAGCGCGATCGGGCCGCCGCGATGTGCGTGATCTGGGAGGTGAACGCCTGGTTCGCGTTGGCTCTCGAGCTTGAGACGCCCCGATTCGTGCAGCAGTTCGATCAGGTTGCGCCGGTGTGGGACCGGGTGCTGCAGAGCGCGGCCGAGGTCTGCGACCGCAGTCGCGACTGGGAATACGCCGACGACATGCGCGCTTGGCGGGATCCGGCCGCGCGGGCTGCGGAGGCAGCCTGAGTGCTGCCCGCAGCAAGACCTGATCGAGCCGAGGTTGAGGATGCTGCTTCTCTGTGAGGCCTGCAGTTCCGTCCGGGCGTCAGGCCGAACTCAACCATGGCCTCAGTAGATTCTTGTGATAGGTTCATTGGTGTGGAGTAGCCGCATTCCGGCCAAAGCTGCCGGCCTATACCAAAGCCCAGGAGTCACGAACCGGGGAGAAGCATGGAACGATACCGCAAGGTAGTCAGGGCGCTCTTCGCCGTGATCTTCATCGCAGGGGGTATCGCCCACCTTGTTCTGGGTCGGGTGAATCCCGAGGGGTATGTCGTGTTCGCCGATACCGCCATGCTTCCAATAATGAGCGATCTGTGGATGGCGTTTGTCATGCCGAATATCGGCTGGCTCACGATCGTGCTCGGATTCTACGAGTTTGCCTGCGGCATCGGCATGGTGCGACGGCGCACTGTCGCAATCGCGGCGTGGGGCATGGCTTGCCTTTCTTATCTTCATTACGGCATTGGGATACGGGCTACCAGCGGAGTCCATCGGCGAAGATCTCCTGAAGAACCGCCTGATCACTACCGTGATGGCGGTCATGCTTATACCGCTTCTGACAGCGCCGAACTCGACGAGTTCCGGCCACGCCGAAAAGCGTAGTGTCAAGCCCCGGGTTTGGTAGAGGGTTCTTTTCTTGGTTTTCTAGGCTGCGGCCGGTTTGGTGCTGGCCTGGTTGGTCCATTCTGAATGGACCTCGTTCGGTGTCCGGTAGTCAAGTGCTGAGTGCAGTCGCTGCTGGTTGTACCAGGCCACCCATTTCGAGGTCTCTGCCATCACTTCGATCAGTCCGGACCACTTCTTGCGGTCGATGAGTTCTGCCTTGTAGACCGAGTTCAGCGCTTCGGCCATGGCATTGTCGTAGGAGTCTCCACGTGATCCGACTGAGGCGATGACGTCTGACTCCGCCAGAGTCTGGCCGTAGCGGACCGACCGGAACTGCACTCCTCGATCTGAGTGGTGCACCAGCCCAGAGATGTCCTCACCGGCTCTGTGCTTCGCTGCCAGAGCCATTGTGAGCGCATCCCTGGCCAGGGACTCTCGCATATGGTTCGTCACCTGCCAGCCGACGATCTCACGGCCGAACACATCAAGGATGAACGTCGTGTACACCCACCCAGCAGACGTCGGAACATAGGTGATGTCCGCGACCCATAAACAATTGGGTGCCGGTGCCGCGAACTCACGCTCGACAAGATCATCCGGACACTCCTCAGCCCTAGCCGAAGCCGTCTTCGGGCGCTTCCTCTAGGGCGTGTCTGACAAAGTTTACGGTTGGTTTCTGAAACTCTTGAGTCATGTCTCGATTCCAGCTGCTCACTGATGACCAATGGGCTCTCATCGCTGACTACTTGCCAGCACCAACAGGCAAGCGCGGACGCCGCTTTTCCGATTCCAGGCAGATGATCGAAGGCATCATCTACCGCTACCGTACCGGCATCGCCTGGCGCGGCCTGCCCGAGACCTTCGGCAAATGGCAGACCGTGTGGACCTGGCACCGTCGCTTAGCTTCTGACGGCACCTGGGATGCCATTCACCAGGCGCTGACAGACTTTGCGGTGAAGAATGACAAGGTCGACTTCACCGTCTCAGTCGACTCCACGATCGCTCGTGCTCACCAGCACGCAACGAACATCAGCCGCGTAAAAAAGGGACTCGTCGAATTACAAGGATCTGCTGACCGAGTCGCCTGACCACGCCTTCGGCCGCTCTCGTGGTGGCTTGTCGACAAAGACTCATCAGCTCGTCGATGGCCACGGACTGCCGTTGGTCACGATCTGCACTGCCGGCCAGGACGGCGACAGCCCTATGCTTGCTCCGCTACTGGAGAACCTGAAAGTCGGTCGACGCACCCGCCCAGATGCGCTCCTGGGTGACAAAGCCTACTTATCGAAAGCGAATCGCTCATTGCTGCGCTCACGAAAGATCGAGGCAGTCATCTCCGAGCCGACCGATCAGCAAGGCCATCGTCTCCGGCGAGGATCAAAGGGCGGCGGTCCACCGAAGTTCAACGCAATCAAGTACAAGCGCCGCAATGTCATCGAGCGTGGTTACGCCCGTATGAAACAGTGGCGAGGACTGGCCACACGATATGACAAACTCGCCATCATCTACCGGGCCGCTATCGTGCTCAACGGTGTCATCGCCTGGTTACAACATTTGTCAGACACGCCCTAGGCCTGTGCCTGCTGTTTCTGGCGGCGGTTGCGGATCGGCTGAACCACCGGGGTTTGGGCCACCAGGATGAGCATAAAGACCAGCCCGACCCAGCCACCAATGGTGTAAATGGAATTGACCAAGGTCCGGAAATCGAAGAACAATGCAAACGTCATCGCCAGGGCCGCAAACACCAGCGTGAGCACGACCGCCCGCGGGGTGCGGTCCTCGGCGAACTGGTTCACGGTGGACCACAACAGTGGCACCGCGGTGGTGTAAACACCGAAAATAATCAGGATCGCGACAATAATCTGCGCCCAGGGGGCAATCAGCCCGGCAATCTCGAGCATGGGAATATCTTTATCCCACACCTGCGGCAGATTCGCCAGCAGGCCGGCACCGGCCACAGCTGCCCCCAGGGCGAAGAGCACCCCGCCACTGGCTCCCGAGGCCACCGCGACCTTGCGTTGGGGTGACTCCGTTCCCACCGCGGTAACAAAGTTGACCAACACCAGCATGTTGTACGAGGCAAACAGCAACCCGGCAACCAGCCAATTACTCCCGGCGCGCACGGCCCCAGACTCATTGGCCTCGAAATCGACGTCGGCTAGAAAGCGGGCGCTATCGGCAATACCTGAGGGGTTATGGGCGATCCCATAAATCCCCAACAGGATCGCGATGACCGCAATCACCGGGCCAATATTGCCGACAATATCGACGGTGCGTCGCAACCCCATCAGCACCGTGGCCACCAGCAACACGGTCATGATCACACCCATCACGTGCGGAGGCCAGCCGAAGGATTCGACGAACAGCGAGTCGGCGCCGGCGATCATAATGATCGTCACCGCGAACATGAACAACAACGCAAACCATTCAAAGGCCAAACCTAACCAGCGACCGGCAAAGAATTCGTAGGCCTGTCCCGGGCGCGCAAAACGCTGGTGATAGCCGGCCCGGGCCAGCTGAGCGGCCACAAACCCCAAGATGACACACACCACGATGCCGGTGCCAATAATGCCCCATAACCCATGGGAAAGCGAAGAACTGCAGAATCTCCTGGCCGGTGGCGAACCCGGAACCGATGACCACCGCGGTGATCGCCCCGGTATTGCGAATCCACGCGCCCCAGGCGAAACCGCCACCAAAATCGGCGGAAGGTCCCGAGGTTGTCGCGGTGCCAGGGGTGCTGGTCTGGGGGGTCTGAGAGGATCGGCGCTGGGTCATGCCAGGCCAGTCTAGTACGTCGGGTCGGCGACCACGCGCATATGCAACCCCATCTCATCGGCGTTGACATTGAGTTTTTCGGCCACCCGATCGATAAAGGGTTGCATGAACACCTGGCCGAGTTGCCCGTAGAGGACACGCATGACCTGTTCACTGGTGTCACGAGTGGTGGAGGCGAACCCGCGCTCGCGTAACTCTTGGATCTGGGCGGTGGCAAGATCGGTGATGCGCTGGTACAGGTCTTCGGAGACCTCCCGATCGCCCAGCAACATCACGTGCCGGAGGTAATTCACCCCGTACGGGTTCTCCTGGCACCAATCGCGGAGCCGCTGATCCAAAGTGGGGGCCACCGCTTGCGGATCGTCCGGTTTGCGGTCTTCGGGAAGGTGCTCGTAGGCGATCGCATCCCGAATACCGAACACGATCTCATCTTCCACCGCTTCCTTCAGGAGCGCTTTGGTGCCGTAATGATGAGTAATCAACCCGACGGTCACCCCGGCCTGCGTCGAGATCGCGCGCATCGAGGTGGCAGCCGGGCCGTGTTGTGAAAACAATTCCAGAGCGGCCTGCAGGATGCGTTCTTTCGCCGTGGTTTCCGCTGAGTCGGTGAGATGCATCCGGGTGTCGCCTCTTTCGGTAACGATAGAAATAATGCGTGCTAGATCACAGTAGAGTACTATGTGTGTGGCTAAATCCTAACGTGCCATGACGCGCGCCGTGAGGGCACGACGGGACTTTGTGTCCCGGTCAGCGCCAGGATGACACCCACCCGAAACTACAACGTACAAAAGTGCAGACGGAGTGCAGCGATGAAGCTAATGATCTTCGCCAAGTTCGTGCCCGACACCTATGGCAAGCGCGGGCTCGATCTCGAGACCGGCATGGTTGATCGTGTCTCAGAAGCCGTGATCGATGAGATCGATGAACGTGTCGCCGAGGCAGCCACCCAATTTAAGGACGACATTGGTGCCGATGACACCGAAATCATCGCCGTGACCATGGGCCCCGACGATGCCTCGCAGGCTTTGCGGAAGGTGCTGGCCATCGGTGCGGACCGAGCGGTGCACATCGTCGATGATGGACTGGCCGGATCCGATTTGATCCAAACCGCCCGCGTTTTGGCCGCCGTGGTGGAGCGTGAAGGAGCAGACCTGGTGCTCACCGGGGCTGAGTCCACCGACGGGCAGGGCGGTATGCTCGCAGCCGCGATCGCCCAGCTGACCGGCCGGCCCGTGGCGCCTAGTTTGGATGAAGCCACCGCGACCGCCACCGGGATTTCCGGTGTCCAACGCGATGGCACCACCGAAACCACGTTGAGCGTTCAGTACCCCGCTGTGGTCTCGCTGACCGAAAAGATTGCTGAGCCACGGTTGCCGAACTTCAAGGCCATCCGTGCAGCGAAAAAGAAGCCACAGGAGCAACTGTCGCTGGCTGACCTGGACCTGCAGGCCGGTCCCGAGGCCGCCTATGTGCGCTCGACGATGGTTAGCGCCGCCCAGCGTCCTGCGCGCACCGCCGGACCGAAGGTCCCCGCTGAGGATAATGCCGTCAAGCAACTTGTTGACTTCCTGGCCGAACGCCACGTGATCTAATCGGAGGCACCCCATGACGAACCCCAACAACCCCGTTGTCCTGGCCCTGATTGAGCTCACTGAGCAGGGCCAACCCGCTGAATCTGCCGCCGAGGTGCTCGGCGCAGCTGCTGCAGTCGGCGCTCCCGTGGCTGTGGTAGCCACTGATAGCGAGCCTGCCGCCGAGGTGGTCTCGAGTCTTGGCGAGCTGGGTGCCACCCAAGTGCTGGCCTCCACCGGTGCCGGTTCCGGCTATGGTGAAGCCGAACTGACCGCCCTGGAGCGGGCCATCGACCAGTCGGGTGCCACCACCGTGGTGCTGTCTCACACCATCACGGGTCGCAACACTGCCGGGCGGCTGGCGATCTCGCGTCACGGTGCCCTGGCCTACGGCACGACCGGTCTGTACTGGGATGCCGAGGGTGAAGAAAACGTGGCAACCCACGCGGTGTTCGGCGGTGACTACAACGCCGAATCCACCGTGGAAGGTGGATTGATGATCGTGACGATTCGCCCTGGGTCGGTTTCCCACCGTGCTGACTCGGTGTCGAGTCCCGAACTGCTCACCCTATCTTCCGGTGAGACCACCTCGAAGTTCGCCAGCGTTGATGCCGTCCAGGTCGCCGAGCAGACCTCGACCCGCCCGGCGTTGACCAGTGCCGACATTGTGGTCTCCGGTGGTCGCGGCGTGGGATCGGCGGAAAACTTTGACCTGGTTAACCAGCTGGCGGATGCTCTCGGGGCTGGCGTGGGTGCCTCGCGTGCCGCGGTGGACTCTGGCTACGTGCCACACTCCTACCAGGTGGGTCAGACCGGTGTCTCGGTCTCGCCGACACTCTATGTGGCTCTGGGTATTTCCGGTGCGATCCAGCACCTGGCCGGTATGCAGACCGCCAAGACCATCGTGGCCATTAATAAGGATGAAGAGGCTCCCATTTTTGAAGTCGCCGATTTCGGCGTTGTGGGAGATCTCTTTGACGTGGTTCCCCAGCTGATCGAAGAACTGGGCAAACGCTAACCACTCATGCACCACCAGGAGGGGCACCAACGATGACGGAGCAGGACAACCTGCGTGGCGAGCCTTCGCGGCGTCGCATGGCCGGATGGACACCACTAACCGTGGAAAACCCCCACGCCGTGCCGGCCACACGTGCACCGATAAACGCACCGGCTGACCAGCAGACCCCACCGCAGCCTGCTACAGCACAACCGACGGCTGCACAGCCTGCACCCCAGCCACCAGCCGATACCCCCGCGCCGGCCGGCGGGACCGGAACGGTCGAAGAAGTGACCGAGCCGGCCCCCCTGCCAGCGGGGCGACGTCGCATGACGGGCTGGACCCCGTTGAACTACCGGTTCGTTCCGGAGCACACGGGCCAGGCGGTTACCGGTGCGGCACCCTCCACATCCACAGCACCCTCCGATTCCGTGGCCACTTCGGCATCCCCTGCGTCTGCACCCGAGGCCGACGCAACCACGGCAGGTGGTACCGCCACTGGGGTTACCACCACCGCCCAGGTAGTCGAGGTCGCTGCCGAAGAGCAGTCGATCCCTGCCGGTCGTCGTCGGATGGCTGGCTGGTCACCGCTGAAGTATCAGCGCGTGGCCAGTACCCCGCAGCCGGGTGAGACCACTGAGGGATCCGGTGCACCACAGCAACCTGCGGTAGCTCCTGCCACCGTAGCAACACACGACACCGCGACCGCGACCACCGCGGGCCCGACGACCAGCGCAACAGCAGGTCAGGGGCATGTGGAAGAAGTCTCTACCCCCGAAACCGCTCCGGAGGGTCGTCGCCGGATGGCCGGTTGGACCCCGCTGAAATACCGCTACGTTCCGGCGCAGCCGGCCGAAGCGACCGCTGCGGAACCCGAGCAGACCGAGCAGTCACCGGCCTCCTCGCCGACGGCGACGACCACACCCTCGGATACTCACCTCGCGGCCAATCAGGCGGCAGCCCAGCCCACCGCCGCTGCCGCCCAGCAACCGTCTGTCTCGCCGAGGCCGAAAGAGAAGAAACCGCTCTCGCCGTGGACCAAGCGCCTGCTCGGATTGGCCGGTGTCCTGGTTCTGGCCGTTGTGGTGGTCCTTTTCGCCCGCTGGCTTCGCAGCCTGGACCCGGTGGCCGAGTTCATCGCCACCTACGACGGACACTCCACTCAACCGGCGGATACCCCCGAAGGGTTCCCGTGGTGGATGAACTGGGCACACTTCTTCAACTTCTTCCTGATGGTGCTGATCGTGCGCACCGGTCTGTTGATCCGCACCGAACAGCGTCCCGAAGCCTACTGGCGAGCCAAGAAGAAGAGCCTGTTCTCACCGTTCAAGGACGAAGGACCCAAGGTCACCATCCACCAGTTCACTCACCAAGCCCTGGACCTGCTCTGGGTGCTCAACGGCGTGATTTTTGTGATCCTGCTCTTCGCCACCGGCCACTGGGCCCGCATTGTGCCCACCGACTGGGACATCTTCCCGAATATGGTCTCCGCCGGGATCCAATACGCCTCCCTGGACTGGCCGGCAGAAGATGCGTGGGCGCACTACAACGCACTGCAGGTCGTGGCCTACTTCATTGTGGTCTTCATTGCCTCCCCGATCGCGATCATCACCGGCCTGCGGATGTCGACCTGGTGGCCGAAGAATAACGCCACTCTGAACAAGATCTATCCCGCTCCCCTGGCCCGCAAGCTGCACTTCCCGACCATGATCTTCTTCGTGGCATTTGTGATCGTCCACGTCTTCTTGGTATTTATGACCGGGGCGCTGACCAACCTGAACTATATGTTCACCGGTCGCGACACCAACGACGTCTGGGGCCTGCTGGTCTTCCTCCTCGCCCTGGCGGTCACGGTCGGTGCCACCTGGCTGATCAAGCCGATGATCATCTCCCCGGTGGCCCAAACCACCGGTACCGTTTCGTCGCGCTAAGAAAACCCCACACGGTGCCTGTGACACGTCTCTCATTTGGTACTGTATGACTGTATAGTCACACCACAAGTTAAGGAGAAGACTATGGAGTTTTCACAGCGTAGTTTTATCGTCACCGGCGGTGGTTCTGGGCTCGGTGCTGCCACCGCAGAGGCCCTCGCCTCCCGGGGCGCCCAGGTCATCCTGGCCGATTTGAAGGGTGAAGATGCTGAAAACCGCACCTTCGTGAAAACCGATGTCACCGACGAAGATCAGGTTCGCAGAGCCATCGAGGTCGCCCAGTCCACAGCACGGCTCTCCGGCCTGGTCAACTGCGCCGGGATCGCCATTGCCCAAAAAGCGGTGTCCAAAGGTCAAGCCACCCCGCTGGCCGACTTCGCCAAAGTCGTCAACATCAACCTGATCGGTACCTACAACACCACCCGGCTGTTCGCCGAGGCCATCCACACCCAGGAACCGGATGAGCGCGGTGAGCGCGGGTTGGTTGTCAACACTGCCTCCGTGGCAGCCTTCGACGGCCAGATCGGACAGCCGGCCTACTCGGCCTCCAAGGGTGGTGTCGCCTCCATGACGCTGCCACTGGCCCGCGAACTCGCCCGCCACGCCATCCGCGTGGTGACCATCGCTCCCGGGATCTTCAAGACCCCGATGATGGCCTCGCTACCCCAGGAAGCCCAGGACTCCTTGGCCAAAGCGATCCCGTTCCCGCAGCGTCTCGGTGAGCCCTCCGAGTACGCCCAATTGGTGCTGCACCTCTGGGAGAACCAGATCCTCAATGGTGAGGTCATCCGGCTGGATGGCGCCATTCGGATGCAGCCCTAACGACCCCACTTTGTCAGATCACCAGATAGCCACCCGGCATCGACCAAGCTGAGGAGAAAAGCATGTTATTAGATGACTACCGCCCCCGCTGGGCCACTGAAGAACACGACGATCTGCGCGATATGGCCCGCGAATTCTGCGAAAAAGAACTCGCCCCCAACGCGGAACGTTTCGCCGAACAGCACGAAGTCGACCGCGACCTGTGGAATAAAGCCGGCGACGCCGGCCTGCTGTGCCTGTCCATCCCCGAAGAGTATGGTGGCGGTGGCGGAGACTTCTCCCACGAAGCCGTGCTGATCGAAGAACAGGCCCGCGTGGCCGATAATGCCTGGGGTAACGTGATCCATTCGGTGATCTGCGCCCACTACATTCTGGAATACGGCACCGAGGACCAGAAGCAGCGCTGGTTGCCGAAACTGGCCACCGGTGAATTGGTCGCCGCGATCGGCATGACCGAGCCCACCACCGGATCCGATCTGCAGGCCATCCGCACCAAGGGTGTTCGCGACGGTGACGACTACGTGATCGATGGCTCCAAGACCTTCATCACCAACGGTTCCCAGGCCAACCTGATTATCATCGTCACCCGCACCAACGACCAACCCGGTCACAAGGGTATCTCGCTGGTCGTGGCTGAAACTGACGGACTCGAAGGCTTCTCGCGCGGTCGCGTACTGCAGAAGATCGGGACCCACGGACAGGACACCCGTGAATTGTTCTTCTCCCAGATGCGGGTTCCCGCCGCCAACATCCTCGGCGGTGAAGCCGGCGAAGGTAAGGGTTTCTACCAGCTGATGCAGCAGCTACCCCAGGAGCGTCTGGCCGTGGCCGTCACCGGCGCTGCTGCGTGTGAGGCCGCCGTGCGCACCACCATCGACTACACCAAAAACCGCCAGGTCTTCGGCAAGACCGTGATGGACATGCAGAACACCAAATTCGTCCTGGCCGAATGCGCCGGCGACACGCTGGCCGCCAAGTCCATGGTCGACTGGGCCATTGAAGAACACGTCGCCGGAAAACTCACCACCGAAGGGGCATCTGCGGCCAAGTTCTGGGCCACCGACATGCAGTGCAAGGTGGTTGACCGGTGCTTGCAACTGCACGGCGGTTACGGCTTCATGATGGAATACCCCATCGCCCGCATGTACGTTGATGCCCGGGTGCAGCCGATCTACGCCGGCACCAACGAGATCATGAAGGATCTGATCTCTCGCGGCTTCTAGCCCACCCCAGCTGGATTAGCCGAAGTTCGGCTCCCGCTTTTCCATCATGGCCTGCGCTCCCTCGATGAAGTCGGGGGAGCGCATGGCTGTTGCCTGCACGGCAATTTCATCGTCCAGGTGGGCGTCCAACCCCACCCCGGTATCTACCGATGCCACCAACAACCGCTTGGTCTGCTCCAAGGAATACCGCGATTTCTTCACCAGGATTTGAGCCAGCTGTTGTGCCCGGAACTGGGGGTCATCCACCAGTTCGGTGACCAGACCCCATTGGGCAGCATCGGCACCGGTAAACCACTCGCCACTCAATAAGATCTGTGCTGCCCGGGTGGGTCCCACCAGTCGTGGCAAGAACCACGAGAGCCCCAGATCTCCCCCGGAGAGACCCAGGTCCCCAAATGGTGCCCGGAACCTGGTCTGTGCGGTGGTGATTCGGAAATCACAGGCTCCAATCAGCGAAATTGCCCCACCGATCACCAGTCCGTTCACCGCAGCAATCACCGGCTGACGGGCGGCCCGGATCTCCACCGGAGTTTGATAAATCGCCCGCACCTGATCATCGTTGATCTGTGGTTCACCGTCATCAGAAAACGGCAGGGCCTTCAGGTTCAACCCGGAAGAAAAGGCATCGCCGGCTCCCTGAATGATGATCACCCGTACCTGTTCGTTGGTGCGTAGCTCGCGCACCGCCGCGGCGAAATCTGCAAAATCCTGCGGGCTAAGTGCATTCAACCGTTCCGGAGCATTCAGCGTAACGGTGCCGATGTTGCTGTCAATACTGGTCTCAATCATGTGCTTTATCCTAGTGATCCTTCGAACAACCGACCATGGTGGTCATAGATACCTGACGTCATGAATGAGCGTCATCTGTAATTCGGCTCACATGACATACTAAGCTGAGTGAGTCAGATCACCCTTTAATATGAGACTTAACACAACATAAGGAGTATCAATGACTGAACCAGTGGTCACCGGTTACCCCGCCACCATGATGAACGACTACCAGCTCAGCCTCACCACACTGCTGCGCCACGCTTGTCGCAGCTATGGTGATACCCCGGTGGTCTACCGCACGGCCGATGGCGGCTGGGATCGCACCACCTACGCGGCGGAATACACCCGCATCGTGAAGATTTCCTACGCTCTGCGCAAGCTAGGTGTCCGCGTGGGAGACCGGGTCGGCGTGATCGACTGGAACAACCTGCGACACTTCGAAATGTACTGGGCCCTACCGGCCCTGGGTGCCGTCCACGTTCAGATCAACCTGCGTCTTCCCGCCGAAGACATGCTCTACGTGCTGGACAACGCCGGGATGAAAGTTGTGTGTGTCGACGAAACCCTACTCCCGGTCGCCGAGGCGATTGCCCCGCAGGCCACCGGTGTGCAGACCTGGGTGATCATGACCGACAAACCCGCCGACCAGGTCCAGACCAGCCTGGAGAACGCTGTGTTCTACGAGGATATTCTGGCTGAAGCCCCGGTGGAAGAACACTGGCCGAATATGGACGAGAACTCGGCCTGTACCGCCTGCTACACCACCGGTACCACCGGTCGCCCCAAAGGCATCTTCTACTCCCACCGTTCCCAGGTGTTGCACACCTACGGTGTGGCCCAGGTGCTAGGAATCACCTCCGATGACTGCGTGATGCCCATTACCCCGATGTTCCACGTCTCCAGCTGGGGCTTTGTCTATATGGCGGTGCTGTCTGGAGCGAAACTCGTACTCCCGGGCCGGTATGCCATGGAAGAAACCCCGGAACTGGTGCGGGTGATCGTCGAGGAAAACGTCTCGGTCACCAACGGCGCCCCGGCTATCTTCTCCCCGATGCTGGAGGAGATCAAGAAAATGGATCCCGCCCCGGATTTGTCCCGGTTGCGCATGATTTCTGGCTCTTCCGAGCCGCCGCTGTCCATGATGCACGGATTTATCGAGCTGACCGGTGCCGAAGTCATCCACGGCTACGGTGCCTCCGAAACCTCCCCGGTGGTCGCCGTCAACCGTCTGAAAGGTACCCTGAAGGAAAAGCTGAGCGACGACGACAAGTTGCAACTGATGCGCAAACAAGGCCTGTTGCTTTCCGGCATCGACTTTGCCCTCTTTGACGGGGTCGGCTTCGAGGTCCCCTGGGACGGTACCTCGGCCGGCGAGATCTGCATGAAGGGCCCCTGGATCACCGGGACCTACCACAAGATGGCCGAAGAAGATTTGGCCGCCCGTTTCGTCAACGGCTACTGGCGCTCCGGCGACGTGGGCACCATCGACGAGAACGGCTACCTGAAAATCACCGACCGCATTAAAGACGTGATCAAATCCGGTGGCGAGTGGATCTCCTCGATCGATATGGAAAATGCGCTCACCGCTCACCCGAAGATCGCCCAAGCTGCCGTGGTCGGGTTGGAACACCCCAAATGGGAAGAGCGCCCCTTCGTGCTGGTGGTGGCTCGCGACGGTGAAGAGATCACCTTGGACGAAATTCACGAGCACCTGCTCCAGGACTTCGCCAAGTGGCAGTTGCCGGACTCCTTCCAGGTTGTTGATCACATCCCCGCCACCTCGGTCGGCAAGATCGACAAGAAGAAGATCCGCGCCGAGTACTCCGATACCTACCTGGCGTGACCTGGTCTCACCAGGGTTGATCTGCGCAAACCTAACCTCGCGGCTTGCCCGCTGTCGGTGGTGTGTGATCCCCCAGCTGCTGAAGCACCTGCCGGAGCGTATGCGCTACCGACAGCGCGGTCGTGATGGAGGTCTGCGGATTTTCCGGGCTCGGAGCCGACTCGAACGTGAACTGAAACCGCCCGGCGGCACCGGTGGCGATGATTTCATGCCGGGCATCGGTCAAACGTGGATCGGCCACCAGATTCAGCTCCACCCGATCCAGCGATTGTTGCATCAACCGCACGTTATCCTCCGGCGACGTGCCCAACCCGCGGGTGGCCCATGCCAACGCCACGCCCACATTCGTATTCCCCGGAAACGACTCTATTGCGCCTCGGGGGGAACCCGAAAACACCGTCAACGGTTCGTCATCGTCCCCCAAATGTGCCAGCCGATCCTGTTGCTGGTCATCCATCCAGGGCTGAATCAAGCTTGCCGGCGGTTTCGATGTGGTAATTCCCACCCGGTCCAGCCCATCGGCCTCGGCCAGTGACGACAACATATCCAGCCCGCCGATCGCACCGTGGGTCACCCACAACCGTCCCGGACCCGATAACAGCTGGGTGGCAATCTCTTCATCGACCAACGCACCCACACTGGTCAGCACCGCATCTTTACCGGCCGCAATCACCCCCGGTCCGTAGGTAGTGGCCGGTTCAACTCCGGCGGCCTCCACAATGATCTCGGCACTGTCCACCGCTGTTTCTAGACCCGGAGTATCAATCTGGACCAATTGCACGCCATCGGGTGCCGGACTGTCTTCATAGCGCGACAGATCCCGCACCGCCGCGGTGAGTCGGATTCGGTCCTTATCCAGTTCCGGGCGCAACAACCGTGCTAAATGGCGACCCACCGCACCAAAACCCAGAAAGACCACGTGGGTTGACGTTTCTGCAGGCATTTTTTCAGTCTAATCTCGTAGACTGACTCAGGCCATGCCCGGCTGGCAGACAACTCCCGCAGAAACAGTCCAGCGACCGTAGAGAACAGGACACCGTCCCGATGTCATCAGCCCCCGATGAGGCCACCGACCAGCAGACCGCGCCCTCCGGGCCCAGTTACCGCAAGACCTCCGTGCTCGGTAACGCCGTGCGCGGTGCGATGATGGGCACCGTCGAAACTGTCCCCGGCGTCTCCGCCGGTACCGTGGCCCTGGTGGTCGGCATCTACGACCAGATCATCGATTCCGCCTCGCATCTGATCACCGCCGTCCGCAAACTCATCACCGGCCCCGACCGAGCTGCTGCCTTCCGCTCCGAGATGGCAGCCGTGCATTGGAAAGTCGTCATTCCCGCCGTCATCGGCATGCTCGTGGCGGTATTGTTGATCGCCGGCCCCATGGTGAATCTGCTGGAAAACTACCCCGAACAAATGCGCGGACTGTTCTTCGGCATGGTGCTGGCCTCGATCGCCGTGCCCTTCCTGATGTTGCTCGATGGCTTCCGCTACCGTCGCCAACTGCTACGCTGGGCTGGCAAAGACCCCTCCCGCCAGCGCCTGCGCTACTACCACATCCTCGCCGCGATCCTCGGCCTGATCGCCGCCTTCTGGCTGGTGTCCCTGCCCCAAGCCGACCTGGAGCCCACCCCCTGGATCATCATTCTCGCCGCCGCCGTCGCGATTTCGGCCCTCGTCTTACCCGGACTGTCGGGCTCATTCATCCTGCTGACCTTCGGACTCTACGAGCCCACCCTGCGCGCCGTCGACGAACGCGACCTGGGCTATCTGGGAATCTTCCTGACCGGCCTGATCCTCGGCGGTATCGTGATCGTCAAAGCCCTGAAATGGTTGCTCGACCACTACCACGCACTCACCCTGGCGGTGTTGACCGGCGTGATGGCTGGCGCCCTGCGGAGCCTGTGGCCCTGGCAAGACGAAGCCGGATCACTACTCGGCCCCGATCCCAACACGCTGATGCCCGTCATCCTCTTGATGCTGGCCGGTGTTGCCATCGTGGTGATCTTGATCATCGTCGACCGCCGAATGGCTCGTCGCGCCCAAGACAGCTAACGTCCGACCCATGCGCTCCGACCCCTGAGCTGACGATCGCTGCCTCCACAGCACGCCCCCACAGCCCTCTGGTTGTCCACAGTTGGATCGGGCCGACTGCCCCCGAATTCAGTGGCCCACTACGTTGGAGGGCATGACCATCCTGACTGATGCCGCCACCACCGCCACCCAACTGGCTCAGGCCCGCGAGCAATTCATGGCCGAATTCGTCGCGATGTGCGCCGATACCCCACTCGCTGCACAACCCGCCCCCGTGGCTACAGAAGCTGGCATGGTCGAGCTGCTCACCGAACTCGAACGTACCAAAAATGCGCTTACCGCTGCTGAAGTCCGGCTTACCTCCCGGCTTCATGACCAACGCCTCGCCCGCGAGAAAGCTGAAGGCGTCCCCGCCGACCGCCGTGGCGCCGGCCTCGCGGCCGAAATCGGCCTGGCCCGCCACCAGTCACCGACTCGAGGTCACCGTTTCCTGGATCTGGCGCGCACCCTGACGACCACCATGCCCCGGGCATTGGACACCCTGACCGAGGGCCACCTATCCGAACACTCCTTGCAACTGATCAGTCGCGAACTCTCCGGCCTCACCCCCGAGCACCAGCGGACCATCGATGCCGAACTGGCCGAGCACTACCCAACTCTCTCGGCGCAACGCCTGGCCCGCCAAGCTCGCGGCCACGCGCAACGACTCGATACTGATCGACAGGCTACTCAAGCCCGCGACGCCCGGCCGAAACGCTCCGTCACTCTCAAAGATGCCGGGCCCGGCATGTCCTATGTGCTCGGTTACCTCCCCACCGAAGAAGCCACTGCGATCAAGGCTAGTCTCACCAAGGCCGCCCGTCGGATGATCGCCGACGCCGACAACCCCGATCCGCGCACGTTGAAACAGCTCGAAGCCGACTTGCTCGTCGAATACGCCACCGGCCAACGCACTGCGCCGGCAGTCTCAGCCCACGTCGGCGTGTTAATCACCGCCGATGCACTGTTTGGTCACGGTGATTCCCCGGCCTGGATCTCCGGACAAGGCCCCCTGCCGGCCGACACCGCGCGAAAGTGGCTGAAAAACCCCGAGGCGAAGGCCTTCATCCGTCGTTTCTTTATCGACCCCGGCCACGGCGGCCTGATCGGCATGGAATCTTCCGGCCGATCCTTCACACCCGGGCTCAAAACCCTGATCTCCTCGCGCGATGATGTTTGCCGCACCCCGTTCTGCGACAACCCGATCCAAGAATTTGATCACGCCACCCGGTATGCGGACGGCGGAGCGACCTCCTGGGAGAACGGGCAGGGGCTCTGTGCCAGCTGCAACCAGAACAAAGAAAAAATCGGCTGGAACTACACCGCCGACGCCGACGGGGTACAGGTTGAAACCCCCACTGGCCAGAGATACCACACTCCCACCACTCCCGTGATCCCTGGACTGGTGGTCGGCAACGGTCCTCCGGCACCCAATGCCCCGAATCTCAACGCGTCGGATCCCGACGAGGACACGCTGCCCTGGGACGCCGATGATGACCCACCGGGTTTCTCCGACTTCGAAGGCCCACCCCCGTTCTAGGGGTCTGCACGTTTTCATGTGTGCGTGTGCAAATTAATTGTGGATAGCTCTAGTAGCGATTTCTCATGACCAGTACCGTGGAGTGATGTAGCTTACACAATCGTTTCGATGAAACTGGAGATGCGAACCGTGCCTAAATCATCACTTACACCGTCCACTGAACGTCGGCGACACCGTTTTGCCTCCGTGTTTTCGTGCAGTGGCTTGGTTTTGTTGGGGCTCGTCCTAGCTGGCTGTTCTTCCGACGATACTAACCACAATGCCTCAGCTCTGGATGCCACCGTACCGGACGAGGAGCATCAGACTGCAACTAGTCAAGATCCCTCTCCTACGGAATATATTCCCGCATCCGAGGACGGGCCGGCCCAAAATGTTCCGGTCCCGGAAAAACCGGAGGGTCTCAGTGACCCGACTGAGGAGGGTATGAAGGCCGCCGCCCTGTATTGGTGGGACGCCTACAACTACATGTCGGAGTCGGGTGACACTGCACTCCTGGAGGAAATCTCCACTGAGTCTTGTGAGTACTGTCAAGGTCAGATGGATTCGTTGATACGCCATTATGAGGAAGGAGCTTGGTCGGACAACTCTGGTACGGAACCAGAGATCTACAACGTTCTGCATTTTGATCCGGATTCTGGTCAAGGCGAAGTTGACGTTTCTGTTACTCAGCAGGAGAACCATACTTACGATTCAAACGGCGAAATTATTCCAGGCCGTGGCGTTGAGGATTATCAACGAACTGGTCACAAAATGGATCTGGCTTTTGATGAGTCCGAGGAGATATGGCAGATAGTCCAGATTTGGTACTACTCAGGTGGTGTAGCGGAATAATCTCATGAAGCGTTGTTTTCTTATAGTCCCGATTGTGACGTGTGCGGTCCTTTTGTTCACGAAGACCATGGCGTTCGCAGATGAGTCCTCGAGCATCGAATGGGGGACGAGTGCTTTGGCCGGAGAAGGAACTATTGAGGTGTCCGCCGAGCTGAACCAGCAGGGCAGCTCTTCTTCGACGCGTGCTCTCCCCTTAACAACAGCTCCGTCACACGACGCACCCTCGAGAGAAGTCTCTTCCGGTTCTAGCGCTGGTGGGGGCTCGAGCAGTGGGCCGTCTTCGAACAGTGGGGGATCTTCTGCGCATTCGTCTGAATACGCCCTTCGCCTTATCTGTTTCACGCACAAGCGGCTCGAGATACGGATTCCAGAATTTACTACGCCGAAGTGGTGTGACTCGTTGCTAAATCCCAGTACGCCTGTCTCGCAGCCTGCTCCAGTTGGTGGAGCGGGAGGAAATCAGCAGGTGGTCGTTCCTGACGTGACGATGTCAGAGGTAGCAACGATGGAGGTCGAACCGGGTCAGATTTCTACTGATCGTGGTGGGTTCGGGTTGATCCGGGCGCATACCAATTTCTTTGTCGATTCCACCGAGACTCAAGTGTTTGAGGAACAGATGTTTGGTCGTTCGGTTCGCGTTGAAATGGAACCGTTCCGGTATGAATGGGATTACGGTGACGGGACCAGCCGGACAACTTCTGTGGGTGGTTACGCCACGGAGGTGTTTAATGACGAAACCCCGACCTCTCACGTTTACGATGACACCGGCCAGTTCCAGGTCAATCTCACGACTCACTATCGGGGAACCTACCAGGTGGAGGGGATGGCCAGTCGCCCTATCCCCGGGACTTTGGCCCTGGACGCTGATCCGGTCACTGCCGACATCTGGCGTGCCGAGACCCGCAACGTGTCCGGCCCGTGCGATGAAGCTCGAACGAACTGGGGTTGTTGAGTCTGCTCAAGAAGCCTCATGGGCGCGGTTCTATACTGGGCGGGTGGACACGACTCAAGAACAACCCGTCATCACTGTCAGTGCTGTGGTCTTGCGCGATGATCAGGATCGCGTTTGCCATGTGCGCAAAGTGGGGACTCAGGCATTTATGTACCCGGGCGGTAAGCCCGAACACGGAGAAAGCGCTACCGAGACCGCCGTGCGGGAAGCCCGCGAAGAGTTGGGTCTTCAATTACGGGTCGAGGACCTGCACGATTGGGGTACATTCACCAGTGTTGCAGCCAACGAACCGAATACGGTGTTACGTTCGCGAGTCTTTACCGTCGACTACCAGATCTGGCAGGACCAGGACCTGCAACCCCACGCGGAAATCGAAGAGCTACGCTGGATCCCTATCGACGGTGACGATCCAGGGCTTCCTCAAGGAACCTTTCTCGCGGACCTCGCCACAGAGATTCGAACCCGAATGCAACAGTCCGCTATCGGCTACCTCACTGAGACTTCTCGAGCCCAGTTGGGGAGGGCCGAGCCTATTTATAGGCCGGAATCCCGGTGAGCTGGTGGCCAATAATCAGCGTGTGTACTTCGTCGGTTCCCTCGTAGGTGCGAACCGATTCGAGATTATTGGCATGACGAAGCGGTGAGTAGTCGCCGGTAATGCCGTTGCCACCCAGAATGGTGCGACACTCACGGGCGATGTTGATCGCGCTACGGCAATTATCCATCTTCGCCACCGAGATCTGATGGTTCTCTAGGGTGCCGGCGTCTTTGGCTCGACCCAGTTGCAGGGCCAGCAACTGCCCTTTGACCAGATCGACGGTGAGATCGGCCAGTTTCTTCTGGGTGAGCTGGAACGAGGTCAGCGGGCGGCCAAACTGCAATCGTTCGGAGGCATAGTTTAATGCCACCTCCAGGCAGTCGCGCGCGGCCCCCATCGCGCCCCATGCAATGCCGTAGCGGGCTTCATTCAGGCAACTAAAGGGACCGCGCAAGCCGGGATTCTTGGGCAATATCGCATCGGCGGGCAGGGTGGCATTGTTCAGGTGGATCTCGCACTGCAACGAGGCGCGCATCGACAACTTTTGCTCGATCGGGATGGCCGTGAAGCCTTCGGTATCGGTGGGTACGATAAACCCGCGCACGACCTGGGCATCATCGGGCTTGTCGTAGTCCTCAGGAACCGCGCCGACCGTGCGTGCATCGGCCACCGAGGTTTTAGCCCAGACGATGCCCACCTGGGCGATGGAGGCCAAACCGATCCAGCGCTTGGCGCCGTTAAGCACCCACTGTCCGTCAACGAGTGTGGCCTGGGTGGTCATACTGGCTGGATCGGATCCGGCAGTGGGTTCGGTGAGACCGAAGAAACCCAGCGCTGCACCGCTTGCCATCTTGGGCAACCAATATTCTTTTTGTTGTTCGGAACCATTCTTAGAGATCGCCGACATCGCCAGGGATCCCTGAACCGAGACCACGGTGCGCAACCCCGAGTCGCCAGCTTCCATTTCCTGCATCGCCAGACCGTACTCCACCGCGGAACGCCCCGCGCAACCGTAGCCCTTCAAATGCATGCCGAATAGGCCCAGCTCCGCCATTTCGGGGATCAGTTCGATCGGCAAATGGGCTTGATCAAACCACATGGCGATCTGCGGACGCACCCGGCGATCCACAAACTCCGCGACTCGGTCACGGACCTCGAGTTCTTCAGTGCTCAGTAACAACTCGATGTTCATCAGGTCAGTGGGATGCTTGGGCATGAGCGCTCTTCCTCTTTTCACGACGGCCTCAGCTGGCAAGACAATGTATTCCACATCATAGTGACCCACACCCCACGGTGGGGGTTATAGCGAGGGGTTAATGCTTCTATACGCAGATGCGGGCCGATTATTGCGTGCCGGGAATTGCTCAACTGAGACTATGGGATGGCGCTGTTGGACAGCCGGGGTGATCAGTAGCGTAAGAGCCCAACGCATCTTCCACTGTGATCGTCGCCACCGGTAGGCTAAGCGGGAGATGTATCATCACCCATCGGCTCTTGCCGGCCAGCACCAGTTGGCACTGGTCAGCACCGATCAGAACTGATCAGAGTCGAGGAGAAACGACCGAAGCAGAACGAGGAGATAGTGCTCTGATGGTTGACGACCTGCTACAAAACATCCGTCGCATTGCCGTGATCGGGTCCGGGACCATGGGGTCGCAGATCTCGATGGCGTGCGCCCTGGCCGGATTCGAGACCACTGTGGTGGATATTGTGGATGAGGCCCTGGAGAAAGCTGAAGCGTCTTTGCGCTCGCGGATGGAACGCGACGTGTCCAAGGGCCGTCGCCAGCAGGCTGATGTTGATGCGGCGTTTGACCGGTTGAGCTTCTCGACGGATTCCGATCAGGTGGTCTCGGGCGCCGATGTGGTAATTGAAGCAGCCACCGAGAACCTGGAGATCAAGCGCAAACTGTTCGCCGGTTTTGATCAAGCGGCGCCGGAGCACACGATTCTGGCGACCAACTCCTCCACGATCGTCTCGTCTCAGGTTGCTGATGCCACCAACCGGGCCGATAAGGTGTGCAATTTCCACTTCTTCAACCCGGCGCTGGTGATGAAGGCCGTGGAAATTGTGCCCAACGACCAGACCTCCACCTACACCATCGACGTGATGTGCGCTGTGGCGCAGCGACTGGGCAAGCACGTGGTGCAACTGCACCGTGAGATCCCCGGGTTCGTGGCCAACCGGCTCATGAATGCCCTGCGCGATGAGGCGCTGAATCTTTACCAGGCCGGTATTGCCAGCTATGAAGACATCGATGTGGCCGCCCGGGATGCTCTGGGCCACCCGATGGGGCCATTCGAGCTGATGGATCTGGTGGGGATCGATGTTTCCTACTTCATCGATATGGCCGAATACGACCAAACCGGGCAGGACGCAGCGCTACCGCACCCGGTGCTGAAAGAAAAATACGAAACCGGTGACTACGGCCGGAAAACCGGTCGTGGTTGGTACAACTACGAGAACTAACAGCCCCGGCACGGGCATCCAGAAGGAGTTTAGCCATGATGGAATCACCGACCGATCAGCTGATCACTGAGCGCCGCGATCAGGTGCTGATCATTACCCTGAACCGGCCCAAGGCGAAAAATGCCGCGACCAATGAAATGTCGGAAGCCATGGTGGCGATCCTGGACGATTTTGATCGGGACGACTCTTTGGCGGTAGCGATCCTGACTGGCGCCGAACAGACCTTTTGTGCCGGAATGGATCTGAAGGCCTTCGCGGAAAAGGGCGAGCGCCCGTTTGTGGAAGGTAAAGGGTTTTTGGGGATCGCCGAGAACTTCGTGTCCAAACCGGTGATTGCCGCGGTGGAAGGATACGCGCTGGCTGGTGGCTTTGAGACCATGCTGGCCTGTGACCTGGTGGTGGCCTCCGAAACCGCGACGTTCGGACTCCCCGAGGTCAAGCGCGGGTTAATCGCTGCCGGGGGTGGTGTGGTGCGACTGCCGCGGCGCACACACCGGGCCGTGGCGTTGCACATGGTGCTGACCGGTGATCTTTTCCCCGCTGAGTTTGTGTACCGGCACGGACTAGTCAACGAGCTGGTGCCGGAAGGCACGGCGTTGGACGCCGCCCTAGAGATGGCCCAGAAGATCGCGGCCAATGGCCCGCTGGCAGTGCGGGTGTCCAAACAGGTGGTGGTGGAATCTGCCTCCTGGACGGAGGATGAGATGATGCAGCGTCAGCGGGTGCTCACTGAACCGGTCGGGGAGTCCGAGGACGCACTGGAGGGATCCCGTGCTTTTGCGGAGAAACGTGCTCCGCAGTGGAAAGGACGGTAACGCCCAAAACGAGCCGGTACACCTGGCAGCAGGTGCACCGGCTCGCTGGTTTTGATCAGTGGTGGCTGTTGTGGCTGACTGAGCTGTGGTCTGATTTGATCTGAGCGAGTGCGGGGATTAGAGGTGCTCCAGACCGTAGGCCAGCACGGCAGGGCCGAGCTCACCGACCTTGTCGAATCCTTCACCCACGGTCTTGCCCTGCAGGTAGCGGTAGTGGATGCCCTCCATGATCACCGCTAACTTGAAGGCACCCAGGCCCAGGTAGAAATCAATCTGGTCCAGGTCCCGCTGGGAGCGCTCCGCGTAGCGTTGCAGAAGCTCGTCCTGGCTGATGAAGCCCGGGGCCAGGGCAACATCGGACACCGATTCGGCGGCGTGGCCACCCCGGGTGGCCAAGGCGTTGTACACCACGGTCAGAGCCAGATCTGCTAGCGGGTCGCCCAGGGTCGCCATCTCCCAGTCGAGCACCGCCAGGACTTCGTCCTGCTGGTCGGTGCCGGTGGCGCCAATTAGCGTGTTGTCGAGCCGGAAGTCGCCGTGGACAATGCTGACCTCGGAGTGCTCCGGGATCTGGGACTCTAGCCGGCGGTGTAGCTGCTCAAACTCGGGGATATCCCGCGACAGGGAGGCATCCAGCTGTTTCTTCCACCGGGACACCTGGCGCTGCAGGTAGTTGGCAGGTTTACCGAAGTCCTGTAGCCCCACCTCGGCCGGATCGATGGCATGCAGATCGACCAGCGTGTCCAGGATCCGCTCCGAAATTTTGCGGGTCCGCTCTGCTCCGATCGGTTCCAGCTGGCGGGCATACCGGTAGGTGGTGCCCTCGATGAAATCCATCAGGTAGAACGGGGCGCCCAGCACCTCGGTGTCCTCACACAGCGTGACCGCATTGGGGACCGGGAAACTGGTCGGGGTCAGTGCGGAGATCACCCGATACTCACGCGACATATCGTGAGCGGTGGCCAGCACGTGACCAATGGGAGGTCGGCGTAGCGCCCAGGTGCTGCGCCCATCAGTGACCCGGTAGGTGATATTGGACTTACCACCGGTAATCAGATCGGCAGACAGTTGCCCTTCGGGGTCAACGAGTCCCGGGTGGTGATCATCCAGGTAGGTACGAACCGCGGCTAAGCTCAGCCCGGGCAGGTCCTCACCCGGCGCCGCGTGGCCTGTGGAGTTGTCAGGCTCGCTCATGATCTATCGTCTCCTCTTGCTGTTCTTCCCTGTTCCGCACCGTGCGCTGTGGCAGGCTTGCTTAGGCAGAACCGCCGGCCACGGTGATGCCACCATCGACCACCAAGATTTCACCGGTGATCCACGAGGCGGCATCGGAGGCCAGGAAGGCCACCGCAGTGGCAATGTCTTCGGGAGTGCCCAGCCGCTTGGCCGGGTACTCAGCTGCCACGGTCTCTTCCCGGCCCTCGTACAGGGCCTTGGCGAAATTGGTCTTGACCACCGCGGGTGCGACGGCGTTGACCCGGATGTTCGGGCCGAGCTCGACAGCTAAGGTGCGGGTCAGGTGGGAAACGGCTGATTTGGACACGCCGTACAGGCCAATACCGGCCGAGGGGATAATCGAGGAGACAGAGGTCAGGTTCACGATCGAACCGTGGTCTTTGAAGCCCAGCTCGTCATCGGCGACGACTTCCTGAACCCAGGCCAAGGTGGAGATCACGTTGACCTCCAAAATCTTCTGGACGGCTTCCAGCTCGATCTCGGCCAGCGGGCCGTAGACCGGGTTGATCCCGGCGTTGTTGACCAGCACATCCAGGCGACCGAAATTGTCCTTGACCTGAGCGAGAACCTCGGGACGGTGCTCGGGATCGTGCGACTTCCCGGCGATCCCGATCGCGCGACCGGAGGAACCGGCCTTGCCGGCCAGTTCGTTGAGGTGCTCGGCGGCTTCCTGCAGGGGGCCTTCCTTCCGGGCGGTAATCACAACATTCGCCCCGCGAGCGATCAGCTCTTCAGCAATGCCCAGGCCGATCCCGCGAGAAGCGCCGGTGACCACGGCGGTCTTGCCGGCGAAGTCTTGTGGTTTGGCCTCAGCGTGCTGTTGCGATGATGCGGTGGTTTCGGTAGTCACGGTCCGGGACCCTCCAGTCGATAGTGGTATGCAGTGGGCGGTGGGAGAATGCTTCTCCCCTTATCACCCCTTTAGAGTAACCCGGGTCACAGAGGATTGGAAAGTAGCTCACCTAAAACGACACTGTTGGCCGATAAGTTACATGCGCCGGTTAAACCGGTGGCTGGGCCCGGGCAGGTGGTGCCATCTCGTCACCCGATGTGGCGATGAGAGCTGGACACCACCGGCCACGGACCCAGTGCTAGCGCTTGCGGTTACTCCATGGCCAGCCCCTGGACCGGCGGGGTCTTCACCGCCCGGCGGGCCGGGGCGATGGAGGCCAGCAGGCCGGCCAGGGCCGCTACTGCCAGGATGATCAGCATCTCCACCCACGGGACGGTGAGTCCCACCACCTCGGAAGAGGACTGGCTCAGCGTGTCATCGGCTAGTAGCGGCTGGAAGAGCGCTTGGGCCCCGGCCCAGCCGTAGAACACTCCGAGCACACAGCCGAGCACGGTGCCTACCGCTGCGATCAACATCGCCTCCCAGGCCAGCATCGAGCGGAGCCCCCCACGGGTCAGCCCCAACGCGCGCATCAGCGAGTTCTCTCGGGTGCGTTCCATGGTGGACAGCGAGAGCGTATTGGCGACGCCGACCAGCGCGATGATCACCGAGATGGCCAGCAAGGCGACCACGATCAGCAAGAGCATGTCGATCACCATCTGGTAGAGGGCCTTCTCGGCCGCGGGCGCAGTGACGTTGGCGGTCTCGTCCAGCTGGGTATTGATCGAGGTGAACAGTTCGGTGAGTTCGTTCATGCTCAGACCGTCGTCGACACTGAACCAGACCTGACCGCCAGGCGAGACCGGGGCGGCAGAGTCCGGGGAGTCTGGCAGGCTCTCGGCCGGCATGGGGCCACCCAACGCCTCGGCGGTGGCGGGCGAGACCAGCGGGTTCTGCAATGACGTCTCGGTTCGCTGCACCGTCAGCGTCAGCGTGGTGCCGTCGGCGCCGGTGACCTCCAGGGTCTGCGGGGTCGGATCGTGCCCCATGTCTTGCCCCTGTTGCTCGATCCATGACGGCAACAACACCGTGTGCTTTTCCTCGAGCATCTCGACGTCTTGATCCGGAATGCCGACCGCGGTCAGCGCGTCGGGCTGGGCGGACTGGACCTGTTGTAGCGTTCCACTGGAGTCCTCGTAGGTGCCGACAGTCTCGATCACGGCAGTGTTCTGCACGTGCTCGAATTGCTCGATATCTTCGGCGGTGGTGGCGGGATCGGCCAGCTCCGTGATGACGGCATCGACCGGGAAATTCGAGGTCAGTAGCTTGTCGGCTTGCGCCTGAGCGATGCGTCCACCGGTGAGCATCAGCGTGACCAGCGTGGTGCCCACCAGCAGTGCGGTGGCGGTCGAGGCGGTGCGGGACCGGTTGCGCACCGCATTCAGCTGGGCCATTCGGCCCGGGACCCCGCCCAGACCACGCAGGAGCGCGCCCACACCGTAGACCGCGCCCGGAACGAACAGCACCGCCAGCAACAATATGCCGATGAAGGAGATGACCCCACCCAGGATCGCCAGCAGTAACTGGCCGACCAGGGCGGTGCCGACCATCAGCGCCGAGCCGCCCACGAACAGTACCGCACCAATGATCAACCGGATGATGCCGGTCTTCTGCTGCACCCCGGTCGGCTCCATCGGACGCAGCGCGGCCAGCGGGGAGACCCGGGTGGCGCGCAGGGCCGGGGAGAAGGCGGCGACCACAGTGATCACCACACCGGCCACCAGCACCCAGAGCAGGTTCAGCTCTGCTCCGAAGGTCAGTTGCGGCATGTTGAGTAGCTGAGATCCCAACAAGACCAGCAAGGCCATCAAGCCTACCGCGAGCCCGAGGCCGATCACCGAGCCGATCAGGCCGATCGCGAAGGATTCCAGCAATACCGAGGAGCGGACTTGGCCGCGGGTGGCGCCCAAGACCCGTTGCAGGGCCAGTTGTTGGGAGCGCTGGGCGACCAGCACCTGGAAGGTATTGGCGATCACCAGCATCGTGACAAACAGGGCGACCACCGCAAAGGCCAAGAGCACGCCGACTAATTCGGCGGCCACGGGGGTTTCCTCGAGTTCAGCAGCGATGGTGTGCTCTGGGGTGTCGACCTGGATCGTGGTGGTGATGCGGTCGTCAGCGGTTTGACGCTCGGCCCACGACGTCAGCTCGGCCAGGGCCTGGTCCGTGGAGGCACCGTCGGCGAGCCGGATCAGCGTGTAGTCGGTGAAGACGGTGTCGGCCTGCTCGGCGGATTCGTCAGTAGCTGGTTGACCGGATCCGTCGCCGGTCTCGGGGTCCTGGCTGGGTACGGCGTTGAAGGCTTCGACCAGGTCCGTGGAGCCGATCGCCTGGTAGCCGTAGACCATCATCGGGTTGGTGGTGCTCGGCAAGGTACCGGTCAGGGTGGCGGTGACCGGGCCGTTGGGGCCCTCGAGCTCGAAGGTGTCGCCAATATCGAGACCGAGCTTTTCGGCCGCCTCAGCGTTCAGGGCAATCTCGCCGCTGCCGTCGTGGGCCGGCAGCTCGCCCCGAGTCGGTTCGGTAGCCACTAACGAGTGATCCCGCGGGGCCGGTTGTAACAGCAAGGGCGCCGCGTTGGGCTCAGTGTCGGTTCCGAGGGGAACATAGGTGGTGCTCGGCGAGTAGGCCTCGGCGACGGTATCGAGCTCTTCCAGCTCTCGCTGGGTGTCTGGATCGGCCAGCAATAAGGCCGCATCGGAATACGGGTCCGGGGACAACACCACATCGGAGGTCGAATAGGTCTCTCCGAGGGTGGCTTTCAGGGTCGCGGTTGAGGTGGATCCGACCAGGAGCGCTCCGGCGAGAAACATGGTGCCGATCACGATCGCGATCAGCACCGATACGTACCGGCGAGGGCTGTGGCGGATCTGGGAGAGGGCAATTTTCAGGGTCGGTGCCATCGTTTAGACCTCCCCCATCTCGGACATGGCCTGCAGCACTGATTCGGTGGTGGGCCGGTGGATCTCACCGGTGACCTCCCCGTCGGTGAGCAGAATAACCCGGTCGGCGTAGCTGGCCGCGGTGGGGTCGTGGGTGACCATGATGATGGTCTGGCCTAACTGTCGGGCCGAGTTCTGCAGGAAGGTCAACACCTCGGTTCCGGTGGCGGTATCCAATGCGCCGGTGGGCTCATCGGCGAAGACCACATCCGGGCGGGTCAGTAGCGCGCGGGCGACAGCGACGCGTTGTTGCTGGCCACCGGAGAGCTGGTGGGGTTTATGATTCAGCCGCTCGGTCAGGCCCAGTACCTCGACGATCTGGCGGAACCAGGCGCGATCTGGTGTGGTGCCGGCCAGATCGAGCGGGAGCAGAATATTTTGTTCGGCGCTCAGGGTCGGGACCAGGTTGAAGGCCTGGAAAATGAACCCGACCTTGGACCGGCGCAGGATAGTGAGTTGTTTATCGTTCAGACCGGTGATGATTTCGCCGCCTAAGGCAATTTGGCCGGAGTCGACGGTATCAAGTCCGGCCAGAGCGTGCATCAGGGTCGATTTTCCCGATCCGGAAGGCCCCATGATCGCGGTGAACTCTCCGGGGGCGAAGGAGACGGAAACGTTGTGGAGAGCGGTGACCTGCGTGTTCTCGGAGCCATAGACCTTGGAGAGGTTCTTGGCCGCCACGGCAGGATATTGATGAGTGGGTGCATGATGTTGTGTCATGCTTCTATCCTGCTCGGCCGGGCGGGCAGGCACATCGGCGCCTAGAACGATTCTGCCGACCCCGATCGCACCGGGCCTCCTCCTGCAGGAGGAGGCCACCACGAGCCGGGGTGGGGTGGTGGGGTTAGTACTCGATCACCACGCGACCGTCGATCTTACCGTGGCGCATCTCGTCAAAGATCTCATTGATCTCAGCTAACGGCCGGCGGTGGAAGGTGGGATGGATCTTGCCGGCGGCATAGAACTCCAGGGCCTCCACCATGTCCTGACGGGTGCCGACCACCGAGCCACGGATGGTCAACCCTTTCAGGACAATATCGAAGATCGGGGCCGGGAACTCACCCGGGGGAAGCCCGTGGAAGACGATCGTGCCCCCGCGACGGGCCATATTGATCGCTTGGCCGAACGCGTCGGGGTGAACCGCGGTGACCAGCACGCCGTGAGCGCCACCGATGGTCTGCTGAATCTCGATCGATGGGTCGGCCACGTTGGCGTTGACGGTCAATTCGGCGCCGTGTTGACGAGCCAGGGCGAGTTTGTCATCGGCAATATCCACCGCGGCCACGCGCATGCCCATGGCCACCGCGTACTGCACGGCAATATGGCCCAGCCCGCCGATCCCGGAGATCACGACCCATTGACCGGGTTGGACCTCGCTCCGTTTCAGCCCCTTATACACGGTGACTCCGGCACACAGCACCGGGGCGACTTCATAGGGGTCAGCACCGGCGGGGATCATCGCCGCATAGCGCGTATCGACCAGCATGTATTCGCCAAACGAGCCATCGACGGTGTAGCCACCGTTGTCTTGCTCTTCACACAGGGTCTCCCAGCCGGTGCGGCAGTGCTCGCAGTGCCCGCACGCGCTGAACAGCCAGGCGTTGCCGACCAGATCGCCGATCGAGACATTGGTGACCTGGTCTCCGAGAGCTTCGACCACGCCCACCCCTTCGTGACCGGGGATAAACGGTGGGGAGGGTTTGACCGGCCAGTCGCCTTCGGCGGCGTGTAAGTCGGTGTGGCAGACCCCGGAGGAGATCAGCTTGACCAGTGCTTGGTGGCCGGTGGGGGTGGGTACGCCGGCGTCTTTGACCGTCAGGTCATCGCCGAACTGCGTGACGACGGCGGCCTTCATGGTGGATGCAAGAGGTGTTGGGGGTGTCATGATTTCTCACAGCTCCTGTTCTGATTCGCGGTGACGTCGAACGAGCGACGTCTCGTGGCTGTGATTCTAATCACACGAGAATGCTGAAACGTTGCCCCCAGGTTGCACGGCTAGATAGGCGCTGCAGCACGGCACTGCAACACACGGTAGCAGGGCGCGTGCGGACGGTGCCGTCTGGGCCGGATCCTGTCGGACCAGCCGGATCGTGTCGCGTTAGCGGGAGTTTTGGCGTGTGGCGATTGCTCGCCAGAGGCCATACCCGGCCGGAACAACGATCAGTAGCACCCCCAGAGTGAGGATCAACGGAGAGAGGTGACCGCTGACCAGCCATAACACGCCGGTGGTGATAAGCATGATGACCCCGATCAGAGCCATCAGCACTAAGCCCAGGGTTTTGGGAGAAATTCGGTGGGTTCTCGGGAGCTCTTCGGTGGCCACGTCCTCGGCGCGGGAGGGGTAAGACGGCGGGCTGGGGTGCTCAGCCGGTTGTTGAGCACGGCGAGCAGAACGGCGTGAGGACATACCATTATTCTGCCACGGCTATCTGGTGGCTGTCTTAGTGCTGTGGCACGATACCGGCCCGATAGGCCGCGACCACGGCCTGCACGCGGTCGCGGGCGTGCAGTTTTTGCAAGATCTTGGACACATGGGTTTTCACGGTGGTTTCAGACACGAACAGCACCTCGGCGATCTCCTGATTGGACAGCCCTTCGGCCATTTGGATCAGCACGTCGCGCTCGCGGTTGGTCAAAGTCGCCATCGCCTGATCGAGTTCCTCGTGACAGTGCGGGGTGGCCGGGGAGGGCGTGCGCAGTTCGGTGGCCAGATGGTCGAGCAACCGGCGGGTGGTGGAGGGTGCGATTACCGCGTCGCCGTGGTGCACCGAGCGGATGCCGGACAGGAGTTGGTCGGGTGGGGCATCTTTGAGTAGGAATCCAGAGGCCCCGGCGTCGATGGCCTCCAGCGCGTATTCATCCAGGTCGAAGGTGGTCAGCACCACCACGCGGATCGTCGGGTGTTCGGCTAACAGCCGGCGGGTGGCTTCGATCCCGTTGAGTCCGGGCATGCGGATGTCCATCAACAGCACATCGCAGCCGGCGATGGCCTCGGAGGTCAGGGCCTCAGCGCCGGTGGCGGCTTCGGCGGTGACGGTCAGATCGGGTTGGGAGTTGATCAGCATGCTCAGCCCGGAGCGGATCAGGTGTTGGTCGTCGATAACGCCGATGCTGATGGGTGCTGGGGGAGTGGTCATGCGGTGGCTTTCTGGCGTGGTGGGTGTGTGCGGTGGCGGTGAGGTTGGCGGGTTGCTCTCCCGAGGGCGAGGCTAGTTTTGCTCATAGGGTATCTCTGCGTGCACGCGGAACCCACTACCGTCGTGGCGAGGCCCGGCAGAGAGGATCCCCGAGTACAAATTGAGCCGTTCGCGCATCCCGATCAGCCCGTGGCCGGTGGTGGGGGTCTGGCAGGTCTCGCCCGTTCCGCCGGTGTCATCGATGGTGACCGCGACCCCGGTCGGCCGCCAGCGCACCACGACCGAAGCGCGAGCATCCTCGCCGGCGTGTTTGCCGGTATTGGTCAGCGCCTCTTGCACGGTGCGGTAGATGACTAGTTCGGCACCGGCCGGCAGCGAGCGGGCCGGGGTGCCAGAACTGGTCAGCGTGACGTGTAGCCCGTTCAGCTGCACCGTGGCGATCAGATCGTCAAGGTCGGCCAGGCCGGGCTGGGGAGCGTAGTCGGTGGTCTCGGTATCGCGCAGGACTCCCAGTAGCCCGCGCATCTGATGCAGTGCATCTCGACCAGTATCGGCCACGGTGTCGAGCGTGTCGAGGGCCAGTTGGGGATTGGTGGTGCCGACATACCGGCCGCCATTGGCTTGGGAGATGATCACCTGCAGGGAGTGGGCGATAATGTCGTGCATCTCGCGGGCGATCCGGTTGCGTTCATCGGCGGCAGCCAGCGCACGTTCCTGGGTGGCTTCGACCTCCAGCTGTCGAGCACGATCCTGTAGGCGAGAAACAGCAAGTTTGCGGGTGCGGGCCAGGTCACCGAAAGCCCAGGCAGCCAGGACCAGCAAGGCACAGATCACGGTCAGCATGATCCCGGCGACCACTCGGCTCTCGAAGGTCTCGGTCCCGGCGGCCGGGTAGAGGTAGTAGTCGCCAGTGGTGGAGGTAAAGTCGAGCTGGATGGCTCGTTCCTCCGCGGTCAGCGGGGTCTGTAGTGCGGGATGATCGGCGGTGAGCACGTAGTGTTCGGGGGAGTAGATCACCCGCAACCCGTAGGCGATCGCGGCGAGCACGCCGGTGATCAGGCCGGCCAACGAGGCCCAGCGTGGGGCGTTTTTGGCCAGATTATAGACCATCATTGGGATGATCACCATCGAGGGGATCAGCATCGGGCCCAGAGCCAGTTGAATCAGTCCCAGCACGACCACGACCCCGGCGGCGAAGACCGGAGCGCGTCGACGGATCACCCAGGTGGCCATGTGCAGGGTGGCCAAAATCAACGTGTAGACCCCGATGCCCTCCAGCGGGAGGGCGGGCGGCCAGTACCACAGCTGCCAGAAGGACGGGTCCGAAACCGGCCGGACGTTGCTGGGAAACACCAGCACCAGCCAGATGAGGCCGGCTTGGATGGCATCGTAGGCCATCGGGTGGTTCGTGGAGAACCGATCGAGGATGCGCAACGGGTTCATCATCTCTACCCTAAGGCGTTCCGGCGGGGTGGGGGTACTGTGGTGAGAACGTCGGGACACCGCGTGGCGGTTGACCGCCCCGGTAGGCTCAAGACATGGTTGACAATGATCCCACACCACCCGATCACGCACCACAGCACACGACCATTCCCTGGCACCGACTCAGCGATGGCGGATCGATCCCCGGGATCGGATTTGGCACGCTGGTGCAGTCTCGGCAGTATCAGGCTGCCACCGAACAGGCGATTGCACACGGCTATCGGCTGATCGATACCGCGCTACGCTACGACAATGAGCGCGATGTTGGAGCCGCTGTGCGCGCCAGCGGGGTGGCCCGGCAGAATCTGGTGATCACCACCAAAATCCCGGGGCGATGTCACGGTTATGACACCGCCCGGCAGTCGATCGAAACGTCCCTGGAACGGCTCGGGCTCGACCATATCGATATTGCCTTGATCCATTGGCCACTACCGCGACTGGACCGGTATGTGGAGACCTGGCACTCGATGATCGAAATGCGCTCCCAAGGGCTGATCACCACGATTGGTGTGTCGAATTTTCTGCCCGAGCACCTATTGCGGCTGCATGCCGAGTCGGGGGTGATGCCAGAGATCAACCAGATCGAGATGCACCCGTACTTTCCGCAGGCCGACCAGCGGGCCTTCCACGCTGAGCATCATATCGTCACTGAGTCCTGGTCGCCGTTGGGGCGGGGGACCGCGATCATGCAGGAACCGGTGATCGCCCAGATCGCCGGGGCACACGAGGTTAAGCCGGCCCAGGTGATTTTGCGCTGGCATATCCAACACGATGCGATTCCGTTGCCGGCTTCGTCCTCACCGGAGCATCAGCGGGACAATCTGGCCCTGGACTTCACGCTGACCCCGGAAGAGATGGACCAGATCGATGGCCTGGCCCGGGGCCGGATATCGGGACAGGACCCACGCACCCACGAGGAGTTCTAGACGTTTCACGAGGTGGCGTTGTTGCAACTACGGCATACCGAACTATATGATGGGGTGCGCCGCAACAACAGAGTGTGGTGTTGTGTTGAGATGACAGCACGACAGATCCCCACAGGTTAAGGGAGAAGCATGCAGAAATCACGGGTGGTCACCGCGCTGGCTGCGGGAGTCGTAGCGAGTACCGCGTTGACCGGCTGCAATCTGGACGCGCCGGGAGGCCAAGCTGAGGGAGACCAGCCGGTGGTCCTGACCACGTTCACGGTGCTGGCCGATATGGCCGACAATGTGGCCGGCGACCACCTACAGGTCGAATCGATCACTAAGCCTGGTGCCGAGATTCATGGTTATGAGCCGACTCCCGGCGACATCACGAAAGCCAGTGAGGCAGATCTGATTCTGCACAATGGACTGAATCTCGAGGTGTGGTTCGAGCAGTTCGTCGCCGATGCTGATGCCGACCACGTGGTGGTCACCGAGGGGATCGAGCCGTTGAATATTACCGAAGACGCCGGGGAAGGACTGCCGAATCCGCACGCCTGGATGAGCCCGGAGCTGGCTCAGGTGTACGTGGACAATATGGCCGAGGCGTTTGGAGAACTGGATCCCGATCACGCCGAGGACTATCAGGCCAATGCGGAAGCGTATAAGGAAGAGTTACAGGATATTCAAGACGAGCTGATCGCCGAACTAGACCAGGTGCCCGAACAGCAGCGGGCTCTGGTGACCTGTGAGGGCGCGTTCTCCTATTTGGCCGCCGATGCCGGATTGACCGAGGACTACATTTGGCCGGTGAACGCCGAAGAAGAGGCGACCCCGCAGCAGATTGCTGACACCATCGAGTTTGTCTCCGACAACGATGTGCCGGCGGTGTTCTGCGAGTCCACGGTCAACGATCAGGCAATGCAACAAGTGGTGTCGGCCACCGACGCCGAGTTCGGCGGTACGCTGTATGTTGACTCACTGTCGGAACAGGACGGCCCAGTGCCGACCTACCTGGATCTGCTCCGCCATGATGCGCAGACCATCACTGCCGCGCTGACTGAGGAAGGCGAAGACGCTGCATGACCCCACCCGATGCCACACCGGAGACCTCCTCTGGTTCAGGTAACTCGCCCGGCTGGACAGCACAGCCTGCATTCGAGGTGCACAACGTGAGCGTGCACTATGGGGAGGTGACCGCGTTGAGCGGGGTGAACCTGGTCTTGGGGGCCCGGGGGGTGACCGGTCTGGTGGGTATGAATGGCTCGGGTAAGTCCACGCTGTTCAAAACGATCATGGGGCTGATCCGGCCGACCACGGGGCGGGTGCTGATCGGCGGCGATTCCCCGCAGGTTGCGCGTAAACACGGCACGGTGGCCTATGTCCCCCAGAGCGAAGCGGTGGATTGGGCGTTTCCGATCAGCGTGCGCGAGGTGGTGATGATGGGCCGATACGGGCACATGGGTTTGACCCGACGCCCCGGACCCGATGATCACGCCGCGGTGGATGCGGCCCTGGAACAGGTGCACCTGAGTGATCTGGCTGACCGGCAAATTGGGCAACTCTCCGGCGGGCAGAAGAAGCGCGCTTTCGTGGCCCGTGGCATCGCCCAGGGAGCCGAGATCATGTTGTTGGATGAACCCTTCGCCGGAGTGGATCAGCGCAGCGAAGCCACCATGGTGGCCCTGTTGCGACAGGTAGCAGCCGAAGGGCGCACCGTGCTGGTCTCCAGCCACGATCTGCACGCGCTACCGGAGTTGGCCGATGACGCGGTGCTGTTAATGCGTCGGGTGTTATTCCACGGCCCGGTGGCTGAAGCACTCACGCCCGAAAAACTAGCCCTAGCCTTTGGGCTCCAGGATTCGGGTTCCAGGACAGCAACTCACGGGGATGAACGCGAGGGGATCAACTAGAGGGATGGATCGGTGAACCTTTTCGAATACCTCTCGGAGCTGTTGCTCGGACCACTGCAGTACGAGTTCATGGTCAGGGCACTGATCACCACGGTGACCGCCGCGGTGGTGTGTGCGTTGTTGTCCTGCTGGCTGGTACTGATCGGCTGGTCGCTGATGGGGGACGCAGTCTCCCACGCGGTGCTACCGGGTGTGGTGATCGCCTACATTCTGGGCGCACCTTTCGCCGTAGGGGCCCTGGTCTTCGGGGTGCTGGCGGTGGTACTGATCGGGGTGGTCAACGGCACCTCGCGAGTCAAGGAAGACGCCGCGATCGGGATCGTGTTCACCACACTGTTTGCCCTGGGACTCGTGCTCATCTCGGTGACCCCGTCCCACACGGACCTGGGCCACATCATTTTCGGCAATATTCTCGGGGTCTCCCCGGCTGATCTGACGCAGATCATCATTCTGGCTGCGATCGCGCTGGCGGTGCTGTTGCTCAAACGGCGGGATCTGACGCTATACGCCTTCGATGCGGTACACGCGCATGCCATCGGACTCAACCCGCGGTTGTTGGGCGCCATCTTGCTGGGGCTATTAGCTCTGACCGCGGTGGTCGCCCTGCAGGTGGTCGGGGTGATCCTGGTGGTGGCGATGTTGATCATCCCCGGGGCGACGGCCTATCTGCTCACCAACCGGTTTTCCCGGATGCTGATCATCGCCCCGACGATATCAGCGCTCGCCTCGGTGGCGGGACTGTATGCCAGCTACTGGATCGATGTCTCCCCAGGTGGGCTGGTGGTGCTGTTACAGGGGCTGGTGTTTGCGGTGGTGTACTTCTTCGCCCCGCGCCAGGGGTTAATCACCCGCTGGGTCAGGCATCGACGAGTTCAACGCTCCACGTCTGACCCGGCGCAAGTTGCTGCTGCTGGTCCTGAACGATGACATCCAGCGGGTGCGAGGCCGCATCGAGGAGTGTCAGCTCGGCGCGTTCGTGGGTGAGCTCGACGACCAGCGGCTGGCGCTGGACCAGGAGCGAGAATTTCACACCGGGTAGCTCCTCGGGCAGCTGCGGATTCAGCCGGAGCATGTTGCCACGGGTCTCGACCCCGGCGTAGCCACGGATCACCATATCCACACTGCCGGCCATCAGGCCCAGGTGCACGCCCTCACGGGTGGTGCCGCCCTGCGTGTCGGAGAGATCAACTTCCATCCCCTCGGTGAACAGCTTCCAGGAGTTCGACCGATCGATCCGGGCCGCCACCCAGCCGTGCACCAGCCGGGAGAGTGAGGAGCCGTGGGAGGTGCGGTGCAGATAGTAGTCCACGGTGGCCTCGTGGTCCTCGACGGTGTACTCGTAGCCCAGGCGGGAGAGCATGTCGTAGAGCTCTTCGGCCGAGAACAGGTAGGTCAGCATCAGTGTATCGGCCTGTTTGGAGAGCTTATACCGGTTGGTGGTATCACCTTCGGCCTGCAAAATCAGATCCAGCCGTCCGATATTGCCGTACTTGGCCCGGTAGCCCTCCCAATCGAATTCCAAGAGGTCCTGGTAACCCTCAAACTGGGCGATAATGTGTCGGCCGGAGACCTCCATGAAGGGCACGGTGAGTTTCGAGGCGACATCTTCCCAGGAGGCAACTTCTTCCACAAACAGGTCGAGCCAGTTGCCGACCGGGTCGTTGCGCTTTTCCAGATAGCGCAACCACTCGATGGTGGATTGCAACACCCACGCCAGCAACATATTGGTGTAGGCGTTATTGCTCAGTCCGGATCCGGGGGTATCGGGGTAGCCGTCGTGGTACTCATCCGGTCCCATCACCCCGTGGATCGAGTACCGGTCGGTGGCGGGATCATAGCTGGTTAGCGAGACGAAGAACCGGCAGATCTCGACCAGCATTTCGGCCCCGTAGTCGGAGAGGAAGGACTCATCGTGGGTGGCCTCCAGGTAGCGCAATACCGAGTAGGCGATCGCTAGTGAGACGTGGCGTTGCCGGTGGGAATTATCCGGCATCCACATCTGCGAACGGGGGTTCCACAATTCGGTGGGGGTCTCTTCTCGGCCGTCGGAGCCGGATTGCCAGGGGTACATCGCCCCGTCGTAGCCTTCGGCGGCGGCCATGGCGCGGGCTTCACCCAGCCGGCGGTAGCGGTAGAGCAACAGCCCACGGGTGTATTCCGGCCGGCGCAGGATCAGCATCGGGTGGATGTAGAGCTCATCCCAGAACAGGTGCCCACGATAGCCCTCACCGTGTAGCCCACGGGCCGGCACCGAGGCATCGAGTTCTTCACGGTTACCGAACACGGTCTGCAGCACATGGAAGGTGTGGACGTTCAACGCCAGCTGGTGGCGCAACAGCGGCCGGTCGGAGGCCATGGTGTCCACCGGGGCGGTGCGGGTAATGTCGATGGGCCGACCGAAGTCGATCTCGACGGCAAATTTCGACCACAGCACGCCCCACATCTTCTCGTGGTAGCTGAGCAGATCGCGGAAACTCTTCACCCGGTTGATCCGTTTGCTGGAGTTGATCGCCGGGGTGGAGATCGCGTGATCACGCGAGGTGGTCATCGCTGCGATCTTTTCTAGGGAGAGTTTTTCGCCCGCGGTGACCTGCAGGTCGATCTCGTGGCCGATGGTCAGCTCATCGGCGCCGGTGATCAGATTGCGGGAGAGCTCCGGGGAGTACTCGGCGTTGTGCGCGCTGGATCCCGGTGAGCCCGGGGTGAGCCGGGTGCGGGTGGCGATGGCAACATGCACCTGAGATTGGGAGGTGACGGTTTCCAGTAGTACCGTCTCGGGGTCCAGGGTCTCGGCGGTGACCGGTTCCCAGTGACGGTTGGCCAGCTGTAGATCGTCGGTGACGTTCTGATTGGCCACCCGGCCGTTGATCCCGGAGCGGACCTGGACCCGACCGGACCAGTTCTCGGCGGTGATCTTGATCTGCATAGCGGCCAGGTTCTCCCCGGCCATGGACTGGAACTGGCGGGTGGTGACCTCGGTGATCCGGCCCGAGGCGGTGCGGTAACGGATGGTGCGACTCAGCAGCCCGCGACGCAGATCCAGATGTTGGTGGTAGTCTTCCAGGCTCAGCGACGGGTTCGTCGGGGAGAGCAGAGTGCCCTGGTCGTCGGTAATGGTCACATAGGTCCAGTCGGGCAGGTTGACCATGTGCTCGGTTTCGACCACGTGACCCTGCAGGTCGGTGGTGAGCCGGTTGAACACTCCGGCGGCGTAGGAGCCGGGGTAGTGTACCTCGGAGGCCAGGGTGCCCGGCACCGAGCCACGAGTGCCCCAATACCCATTCGCCAGGGTGCACAGGGCCTCACGGGTGCCCTCATTCTCGGGTTCGTAGCCGGTGAAGTTCAGCACCCAGCGGGAGTCCATATCGTGGGTGACGCGACGGTCGAGTTTCAGCGAGGTCAGATCGTCGGTGACGATGTGGGCGCCAGCTTCAGCCAGTCGGCCGGGATCCTGTAGCCGATCGACCCCGATCACCAGGCCGAATTCTCCGGCCGTAGCAGCGGTGACCCCGGAAACGGCGTCTTCGAGCACCACCATATCTTCGGGTTCCAGCCCCATCTCATCAGCGGCGCGCAAGAACATCGCCGGGGCGGGTTTGCCCTCGAGATCTTCAGCTAAGGCGGTGTTGCCGTCAACGATGACATCGAAGTAGTCGATCACGCCACCGGCGGTGAGCACATTGGGCGCGTTGCGCGAAGAGGAGACGATCGCGGTGGGAATGCGCTCGTGGCGAAGTTTGTCGAGCACCTCGGTGGCGTCGGCGAAGACCTCCACACCGTCTAAGGCCAGCACCTTGTCGAAAAAGGACTGCTTGAGCTCGGCCAGTCCTTGCACGGTGAGCTCGCCTTCGAAATCGGCAGCGGCTTCGGGCGTGATAGTTTCGGCGTCCTCACCGATGTGGGCGCGTTCGGGCACGGACAGATCGCGGGAGGCAAAAAAGTTACGCACGCCATCCTCGCGGGGCATGCCGTCGACGAACTGCAGGTAGTCGGAGTCAACATCGAATTCTCGCAACCGGTTGGGGTCGGCGATGACGACCTCGCGGTTCATCTCCAGCTGGCCGACCGCCGGCAGGGCCTGGTCAAACAGTTTCTTCCACGCTTCGGCATGAACCTGGACAGTTTTGGTAACCACCCCATCCATATCGAAGATCACGCCACGATAGTGACGCAGTCCGTGACGTCCAACAGAGGAGGTGACCTGATTCGAGGTGCTCAGTGGATGCATGATTCCATCGTAGGGTCAATCAACCCACCTGGCGGAAGAACTGCCGTGCGCCAGGTGGGTTGTGGTACGCCGTGATGATGTTCACAGCCGGATCAGCCGGTGCGCTTAGGCGGTGAGGGCGTTTTTGGTGTTCTTCCGGCGCCAGATCTGTAGCCCAGCCACGATCGCGATCACGGCGAGCCCACCCAGCGAGCTGAGGATCTCGGGGAAGATCAGCAGAATACCGCCGGCGATCAGGGTGACCGATTCCCACCAGTGAGACCGGTCGAGGAAGTAGCCGGCCGTGGCTGCTGCCAGGGCGGTCATCCCGATGATCACGAACACCAGCGTGCGTAGGAAGGTCAGGATCCCGTCGTCGCCCTGGAAGAGCAGGGCGGGTTCGAAGGCGAAGACGAACGGCACCATAAATCCAGCGATGGCCACGCGCAGGGCGGTAACGCCCGAGACCAGCGGGTTGGAGCCGGCAATCCCCGAGGCCGCGTAGGCGGCCAAACACACCGGTGGAGTGATATCGGCCAGCAAGCCGAAGTAGAACACGAACAGGTGGGCGGCCAGTACGGGCACATCGAAGGTTTCGATCAGGATCGGGGCGGCCACCGAGGCGGTGACCACGTAGTTGGCGGTGGTAGGCAACCCCATGCCCAGCACTAGGCAGGCGATGGCGGTATAGACCAACACCAACAGGAAGCTCCCGCCGGCCAGGGTGAGGATCCCATTGGAGATCTGACCCCCTAGCCCGGTGGCGTTAACGGTGCCGGCAACCATTCCTGCCGAAGCGCAGGCGGCGATCACCGGCAGGGCTGCCTTCGCACCGTCTTCCAAACACAGCACGAGTTCTTTCAGGTTCATCCGGGTCGAGGCGCGCAACAGCGAAATGATCAAGGTGGCTGCCAGGCCCCACAGGGCCGCATTGGCCGGGGTGCGACCGGCCAGCATCAGCCCGATGATTACCGCCAGCGGTAGCAACATGTCGACCTTGCGGGCCAGCAGTTTCCATGCCGGGAGATAATCGGAGTCCAGACCGCGGATTTTGTACCGCTTGGCTTCGTAGTGCACCGAGAGCATTGCGCCCAAGAAATACAGTACCGCCGGGACAATGGCGATCACGATGATGGTCTGATACGGGATCCCGGTGTATTCGGCCATGATGAACACCGCGGCACCCATGATCGGGGGCATGATCTGACCACCGGTGGAGGCGGTGGCCTCGGTCGCGGCAGCGAAGGTGGGTTTGAAGCCAATGCGTTTCATCAGCGGGATCGTGAAGGAACCGGAGGCCACGGTGTTGGCCACCGAGGAACCGGTGACAGTACCCTGCATGGCCGAGGCCACCACCGCGGCCTTGGCCGGACCGCCGGTAAACCGGCCGGTGAGTTTGGTGGCTAGCGAGTTGAAATAGGCTCCGATATCGGTCTTCAGCAGTAGCACACCAAAGAGCAGGAACAGGAACACGAAGGTCGAAGACACCTGGATCGGGGTGCCAAAGATCGACCGGGTGGTGAAGAAGGTCTGTTCGACCACATTGTCCAGCGAGGAGCCGGCGTGGTCGAACACTGGAACGAGATCGCCGCGCCAGAAGTACAGCAGGGCACAGATCGCGATGATGACAATCGGTAGACCCACGCAACGACGGGTGGCTTCCAGGATCAGGATGATACCGGCTGCGGCGACGAAGGTATCGAGGTTGGAGTAACCGAATAGTTGCACGTCGACGCTGGTGATGTAGTCGTAGCGGTAGACCAGGTACCCGAAGACGGCCAGACAGCCCAGAGCCAGGACCGTATCCACCCCCAGGGAGGTGAAGTACGCCCAGGACCGGGTGTTGGCCTTGATGCCAAGCTTTTTGTGGATCGGATACAGCAGGTAAATCATCGCCATGGCCGATCCGACGTGGATGGCACCTTGGATCAGGATGGGGCGGGAGCCAGCGAGTGCGGTATAGAGCTGGAAGATGGTCAGACAAGCGCCGACGATAAAGACCAGAATGCGCCACAGGCCCATCTCGCTGTTGAGTCGGTAGCGGGCGGCGACGTCGTGTTCGCGCAGGACCTGTTCGGCGGCCTCGGCGTTGGCCGCGGAGTCGCTCTGGCCTTGTTGCAGAGCTTCGACTTCTGCGGCGGTGAGAACAGCGGAGGGTTGCTGCTCCTGGGTGGAGGAGGGGTCAGGTTGTTGCGCCACGGCGTATCCCTTCAGACTGAAACCTGATCGTCAGTGGTGTCGACGATGTACCAAGTGCTCGAGAGCACTGCATGAGCATGAGTGATGAGGTGGGGACCGGTATCGGCCACGCCGGACCATCAACGCCAATCGCCCGGTTGCGAGAAACACGCTGGTCGTTGATGGCCCGGTGGTGAATGGTCGATGGGTGGTTTACTCTTCGTCTGCTCCGTCCTCGTCAGCGTCATCGCCACCGTCGCCGCCGTTAGCGGAGGCGCCGACCTCGTCGAAGTACTTCTGAGCACCGGGGTGAACCGGAATATCCCCCACGCCCAGCAGTCCGTCTTCAGCGTTGATCAGATCAGCCTGGGGTAAGGAAATATCATCGGCGTTTTCGTAGACAGTCTTGGTGAGCTCGTAGGCATCGTCCTCGCTGATCTGGCTGGTGGAGCCCAGCAACGCAGCGTAGACGGTCACGGTGAGCACATCGTCTTCGACGAAGTCGTAGGTGCCGGCTTCGATGGTGTAGGTCTCGAACAGTGTGTCGCCGGCGATGGCGTCAGCTTCTTCTTGATCCAGGGAGACCAGCTTCACATCATTGGTGGAAGCCAGTTCTTGCAGACTGGCCGCCGGAACACCCAGAATTTCGATGGAGGCGTCAATGTGGCCATCCTGTAGCAGGGAACGACCCTCGGTGAAACCTTCTTCATAGGCCTCATAGTCGCCCTCTTCCAGGCCGTAGGCTTCCAGGATCTCTAGGGCCACAGCGCGGGTACCGGAGCCGGGGGCACCGATGCCGACTCGCTTACCCTCCAGGTCCGAGATGGTGTCGATGCCGTTGCCTTCCAGGGTGATCACCTGAGCGGCTTCGGGGTAGAGCTGACCGATCCAGGCCACGTTCTCGATCCCGCCTTCAGCGCCCTCGAACTGGCCGGTGCCGGAAATGGCTTCCTGGGCGGTGTTGTTCTGGGAGAAGCCCAGCTGAGCAGAACCGTTGTTAATACGACCAATGTTGTCGGCGGACCCATCGGTTTCGATGGCGTCCAAGCTCAGATCGGTGTTCTGACCGATGACGTTGGCGTACTCGTTGCCCAGCGGGAAATACACGCCAGACGACGAGCCGGTGGCGAAGGTGATGTCCTGGGTATATTCGGCGTCGCCGCCACCACCGTTACCGCCTTCGTCGCCACAGGCAGTCAGCGCCAAGGCGGCCACTGCCGTGGCTGCCACCACTTTCAGCGAGGTGAATGCTTTCATGAGTTCTCTCCTATGGTGTGAGGTGAGTGGACAATTCGGAATAGTGTGAGGGGTCTTCAGTTCTCAGAGCAGTGCCGCCGGCCAGCTGTGGGCCATCGGTTGGTTCGTCCCGCCCTGATCCAAACGCAAGGGCCAGTCTGGGGAAAACAGGCTGGGGTCTTCGCGCGGTGCCCGCAGGACCGTGAACGTCTCGTGGCCGGTGACTCCGTAGACGCCGGGTTGGGCCAGGGAGTTATAGCTGAACGGGTTGGAGGGGTAGTAGGCTCCCGTATCGGGAAAGACCAGGATGTCGCCCTGTTCGACGCGGGGGAGTTGGATGCGGTGGGCAACCACATCGCCGGAGAAACAGCAGGGGCCGGCTACATCGTGTTGCTGGGTGCGCTCTGGATCACGCGGTGCCGCGGTGGGGTCGAGGACTTCGACGCGTAAGGGCCAGGCGGCGGGCATGAAAATGGTGCGGGTAGCGACCTGAGCTCCGGCGTGGGAAATCGCGATCCGGCGATCGCCGGCGTCCTTGGTGTACTCCACGAAGGAGGCGATGAAGCCGTGCTTGGCCAGAATCGAGCGACCAAATTCCGTCTTGACGGTGAACTCACCGCTGAACAGCAACGGTGCGTGTTCGGCCAGAAGATGTGCGTAATCGGTGAAGGTGGGGGTGCGCTCATCGGAACCGAAGTTCACCGGGAGCCCACCGCCAATATCGAGGGTGTGAACTTGGGTGCGACCGACCCGTTCATTGATCTCGGTGGCCAGTTCGCTCAGCAACTTGGCGCCGGTAACCATCGAGTCCAAAGACATGCCCTGAGATCCCACGTGGCAGTGCAACTGGTTCAGCCACGGGTGATCGAGATAGGCCTGGATGAGCTCCTGCCGGTTGGTGCCGGTCTTCAGCGCGACACCGAACTTGGAGTAATCAGAGGCAGTGCTCATCTCTTTGATACTGCCGGCCCCGATTTGCGGATTAACGCGGAAGCCCAGCTGGGAGGTGGACTCGATCTGGTCTTTCAGCTCGCGGATGCGGTCGAACTCCTGGAAGTTGTCGATATTGATCGACACGCCCAGCTGGAGGGCGGAAGCTAGTTCGCGACGAGTTTTGGCCGGGGAATCAAACACGATCCGGCCGGGATCGATGCCGGTGGACAGTGCCACGGCCAGTTCACCGTCGGAGGCAACTTCGGTGGCCAGCCCCATCTGTACCAGGCCGGAGACCACGGTGGGAATCGAGTTGGCTTTGACCGCGAAGCAGTGAGAAACCGGCACATGGGTGGGGAAAGCGTGTAAGAGCTCATCGACGCCGGTGCGCACCGAGTCCCAGTCGATAAACGCTGCGATCGGTGCCGTATCCGGATCCAGTAGGCCCTGGTCGCGGGCCTCGGAAATGATCCGGTGGCGATCACGAGCGAGTAATGACATGGTGGTGTTTTCCTTCCCCGCGGGGTGAGTGATCAAGACATCAGTTGTTGGCAGGATATGATACAAATTACAGATCATACATCATCCTTAAAGGATGATTTATCTCTGCGTGAAGGTGGTATGAACCCGAGGTGACGGAGGATCGTATGGATTCGGCATCGAGACAGGCTCGGCTGATGGTGGTGGAAGACCACCCTGTGGTCGCACTCGGGCTGATCCATATTTTCTCCGATGAGCCAGATCTGCAGGTGGTCGCTCAAGCCAGCTCGAGCCGGGAAGCGCTGAAGATGATCGGCCAGGAAAACCCAGATTTGGTGATTGTACCCATGCGTTTAGACGGGGAGCTGGCCGGGTTGGGGCTGTCGCAGCGGATCAAGGAACGTCGCCCGGGCACGAAGGTGCTGATTTTTAGTAGTTATTTTTCGGCCGAGGAGATCGGGCTGGCCTATCTTAGTGGGGCCGATAGTTATTTGGTGAAGTATCAGTCGCCGCAGGCGCTCGTGGATACCGTGCGGGCGACATTGGCCGGCCAGCGGGTGTGGACTGAGCCACTGGCGGGGGCACAGTTCACGGAGATCATCACCGATGTGTGTGAGTCGGCCGCACTGACTCGACGAGAAACCGAAGTGCTCGGGTTGATGGTCAGACGGCTGGGCAATGAGGAGATCGCCCGGAAGTTGGTGATCTCGTTATCGACAGTGAAATCGCATGTCTCCCGGGTGCTACACAAGCTGGGTTACCGGGATCGGAAAGAGCTGATGGCTGATGTGGTGGTGCAAAGCAACCGAGTCAGCCGGTGAGAGGCTTGAGGACGAGCTGAAAAGAGTCGTACGACAAGAAATACAGCGAACGGGAAAGGACAACCACAGGCATGGCTACCACACCACGGAACACCGAAGATCTGGTGAGAAGCTACTACAGCACCGTGGATGCCGGGGACCCGGAGGCCACCGCGGCCCTGTTTGCCACGGATGCGACCTATCACCGGCCCGGCTATGATCCGTTGGTGGGCCCGGCTATCGCCGAGTTTTACCGCACCGAACGGGTCATTGAGTCTGGGGAGCACACCGTCACCGAGGTGCTGGTGGACGGACTCCGCGCCAGTTCTCGCGGGGTGTTCAACGGTGTGCTCAAAGACGGTCGTGCCGCTGAAGAAGGCTTCGCTGATTTCTGGGAGTTCAACGAGGACGGCACCATCGCCAACCGCACGTCATATTTTTACCGGGCTGCGGTTTAGCTGACGTGAAGCAGGACCTTCCCGCGGGAACCGCGCTGGTTGTGTTCCATCGCCTCGGCGGCTTGTTCCAGCGGGTAGGTGGTGTCGATGTCGACGGTGAGGCGCTGCTGGTCGACCTTCTCCAACAGCTCACGGAGGCGAGCACCGTCGGGACGGACCCATACCCAGTGGCCTCCCGCTTCTTCCACGGATGGGTCGGCGGTGGAAGCGTGCCGGCCACCCTCGGTCAGGACCGCGAGCGTTTCGTCGCGCACGCCACCGACGAAGTCCAGCACGGCAGTGACTCCCTCGGGGGCGAGTTCTTTGACGCGGTCCTCGAGACCGTCACCGTAAGCGACCGGTTGTACGCCGAGCTCGCGGAGACGTTCATGGTTGGCCGCCGAGGCAGTGCCGATCACCGAGGCGCCACGCTCCACGGCCAGCTGAGCGGCCAGGTGGCCCGCGCCACCAGAGGCAGCGTGGATCAGCACGGTATCGTCGCCGGAGACCGCAATGGTGTCGAGGCTACGCAGGGCGGTCAGTCCGGCTAGAGGAAGGCCGGCGGCAGTGTCGAGATCCACCCCGTCGGGGATGGGCGCCACAGAGGTTGCCGGCAGGGCCACATAGTCGGCGTAGGTGCCACCCTGGATAAAGTCTTTGCGACCGTAGGCAGCCACGCGATCGCCCGGTTTGAATTCGGGGGTATCGGGGCCGACTGTTTCGACCACACCGGCGACGTCCCAGCCTGGGGTCACCGGGAAGAAGGTGTCTATCATGGCATCCAGACCGCCACTCATCACCTTCCAGTCCACCGGGTTGACCGCTGCGCGCTGAACCCGAATTAGCACGGCACCGGGCGCGACTTTGGGGGTCGGTACATCGTGAAGTTCAAGGGTATGAGGTTCGCCGTATTTGAAGTAAGTCATTGCACGCATACTTCGCGTAACAGCCGACCTCGTTGGCATATTCCTGCCTGTCGGATGGTGGCGCGCCACACGTCGGGAAACGCCCCTGGTGCGAAGCGTTTCTCGTGCGTTCCTAGTACAGGGCACCGCCGATCAGGGGTTCATCGGGTTCCGGGCGTAAGGATTCGTCGATCAGGATCTGTAGTGCTACCACGGCTTGGTCGATGGTGGCGGGAACGGTTGGGTCAGGAAGATAGGGCACGTGGACGAATCCGGCTGGAACCGGGGCGGGCCACTGCGTGACGGCTGAGAGTAAGGAGTAGAGCACCTCATTGCACACGAAGCTGCCAGCGCTCAGAGACAATTGGACCGGCAGATCGATGGCACGCATGCGAGAATGAGCGGCTTTCAACCGCAATGTGGAGAACACGGCGGCGGGCCCGTGGGGATCGATGGGCTGATCCACCGGTTGGAAGCCGGCGTTATCCGGGATGCGGGCATCGCGCAGGTTGAGTCCCACCCGCTCCAGGCGGATCGTTTCGGTGCCGGCTGCTAGGCCGACGGCGATGATCAGATCTGGTCGGATCGAGTCGACCTGGTCGAGCAACTGGCGGGCGGCAGTGCCGAACTCTACCGGAAGGCAAACGGCGTGGACCTCCGGGCTGATGTCGGCCTGTGACACTTTGTGGGCTACCTCCCACGACGGGTTATCGGTCATGGTGTCAAAGGGCTCGAATCCGGAAACTAACACTCGGGTCATGGTGTTAGCTCACCTCGGTGCGGTGGGCGTGCCGGGTCCAGGCTGACTGGCTCTGCTGGCCGTGCTCAGTCTGTTGGTCCCGGGTGTAGATGATGCGGTGGTGGTGCCGATCCGGGGAGCCCTGCCAAAACTCGACCCGGTCTGGTTGCAACCACCACAGCGTCCAATCGGCGGAATCCACACTGGCCTGGGCCTGTGGTGCGCGGGAGCTGAGGTCCTGCAGACTTTCGGCCCGGGCGGCCTCGACCACCTCGCCACGGATCCGGACGGCCCTGACCTGGGCGGGCCACCAAAACGTCATCGCCGCCGCGCTACGGTCAGTCAGCTGGGAACCCTTGCGACTACTTTTCGTGCTAGAGAAGGCCCATCCGCGCTCGTCGACGTCTTTGACCACCAACGGGCGGGCGTCGGGGACACCGTCGACGTCGACGGTGGATAAATTCACCACGTGCGGTTCGGGGACCTCGGCGTCGACAGCTGCGCGAAGCCACTGCAAAAATGCGGTGACTGGGTCATCGGGAAAGGCCTCCGGGTCAATGTCGGGGGCAACGCCGGTCATGGCCGGGATGGATTTGAGGAAACCACGGACAGCATCGGTCATAGCGTCCAGCCTAGTGTGTCGGTGCAATGTCGGTGCTGGCGCCCCAGGTCCTTGGCCATTCTGCTGTGGCCTCGAGGAGACCACGGAGTACGGTAGCTTGCACCAAGGCATTGACGGCCCACGGGTCAACTGACCGAGGAGGAGATCTCGTGCCACGGCCCGGAAGATACGTCAGTCGGCATGGATGGTGATGATCGTGGCCACTGTCCAGACCGCTGAGAAACCGATATTGCCTGGGCGAAGGTGCTACTGATGTGGTGCAGGTATGACAAGTCTGGCCAGCTGGTCGACAGTATGGTCTAGTTGCGCAGCGGTGGTCTGCGCGCCGAACGTGAAACGCACCGCGGTCTGAGCAAGATCAGCTCCATACCCCATGGCGATCAGTGCGGGGCTGGGTTCCGGGCTACCTGCAGCGCAGGCTGATCCCGCGGAACACATGATGCCGTAGCGTTGCAGGTCCAGTAACACCGACTCCCCGCTCCGGCCGGCAAATACGAAGGAGGCATGCCCGGGTAACCTGCAGTGCCGATGGCCAGTGAGTTGGGCCCCCGGAATTTCGGCCTCGACCCGGTGGATGAAGGCATCACGGAGGTCGGTCAGGTCCGCAGACTCGTTCTGGGCCAATTCCAGGCCGGTGACCATTCCCACGGCTGCAGCGAGGTTCTCGGTCCCCGAGCGCAGACCGCGTTGCTGACCGCCACCGTGGATCAGCGGATCGCAGGGGGTCCGGCGACGCAGATACAGTGCCCCGATCCCCTTCGGGGTGCCGAGTTTATGACCTGCCAAGCTCATCGCCTGAACCCCGAGATCATCCACCTGCAGTGGAAGATCTCCGGCGGCTTGAACGGCGTCGGTGTGGAAGGGAACCCCGTATTTTTCAGCCACGGCTGCCAGGGCGGGAATGTCTTGGACGGTGCCGACTTCATGATTGGCGTATTGGATGCTGACCAGCGTGGTGTTTTCCCGCAGGGCATCCTCCAGGGCCGCGGGGGGCACCTGACCGGTGGCATCTACCGGGAGTAGCTCGAGCTGATAACCGAACCGTTGCAACCAGATAGCGGATTCCAGCACGGCGGGGTGTTCGATGGCCGAGACCAGCAGGTGGCGGCCCCGAGGCGCAGCCAGGGAGATTCCTTTAACCGCGGTGTTATCGGATTCGGTCCCCCCGGAGGTGAAGATGATCTCGGAGGGTCGGGCACCTAGGTGGTTGGCGAGGCGCTGTCGGGCCGCTTCCAGCACACCCCGGGCCTCTTCGGCGGGTTCGTGTTGGGCCGCGGGATTAGCAAAGGCGCCGGTCAGATAAGGCCACATCGACCGCAAGACCTCTGGTCGGGGTGGGGCGCTAGCTGCGTAGTCCAGGTAAATACTCACGAAAAGTCCAGTCCGAGGTCCAGGGCACGAATGTGGTGGGTCAAGGCTCCGACGCTGATCAGGTCCACCCCGGTGGCGGCAATGTCTCCCACCGTTTCGAGTCGTACCCCGCCGGATGCTTCCACCAGGGCCTGTCCAGCGATGAGTTCCACACCGCGACGCAGATCCTGTAGCGAGAAATTATCCAGCATGATGGTATCCGCCCCGCCGTGCAGGGCGGAGGGGATCTGGTCGAGGCGGTCGACTTCCACTTCCAGGTGCACGGTGTGTGGCACTTGGGCTTTGGCGTCTCGGATCGCGCTGGCCAGATCCCGGCCCCCTGTGGCAACCACAGCCAGGTGGTTATCCTTGGCAAGTACCGCATCGGAGAGGCTGAAGCGGTGATTATGGCCTCCTCCGCACCGCACCGCATGGCGTTCCAAGGCGCGCAAGCCGGGAGTGGTTTTACGGGTGTCGACAATGCGGGCTCGGGTTCCGGCCACAGCAGCGACGTAGGCGGCGGTGGTGGTCGCAATGCCACACATCCGTTGCACCAGGTTCAGTCCGATGCGCTCGCAGGTCAGAATGGGCCGGGCCGGCCCTGAGATCCCGGCCAGCACCTGGCCCTGGTCAAATTCGGCGCCCTCGTCGATCGTGAGATCCACGGTCACCTCGGAGTTCAGCGCGGTCAGAGCCCGGACGAAGACCTCCCCGCCACTGAAGACCCCGGGCTCACGGGCGACCAGCTCGGCGGTGATCTGTGCTGTGGCAGGGACGAAGGCCTGGGTGGTGAGGTCTCCGAAGGGTACATCCTCCTCCAGCGCGATATGGATCACCCGGTCAATCTGTGAGGGGTTCATGTCTGTCACCTCACCTCGGCTTAGCGGCTAGCATCCGGTCCAAGGCGACCTTGGCCGGGGCGGCGATCTGTTCGGGCACGCTGATCTGATTGCTGACCCTGCCGGCCACCAGGTCGTCGAGCACCCAGGCCAGATAGCCAGGATGGATGCGGTACATCGTCGAGCAGGGGCAGATCACTGGGTCGAGGCAAAAAATGGTGCGGTCGGGGTATTGAGCGGCCAGTCGGTTGACCATATTGATCTCAGTGCCCACTGCGATGACGTCGCCGGGCTGGCTGGCGGCAACGAATTTCTGGATGGCATCGGTGGAGCCGGACGCGTCGGCGGCATCAACCACCGGCATGGGGCATTCAGGGTGAACAATGACCTTCACCCCGGGGTATTCCTCGCGTGCTTGGTCGATCTGGTCGACGGTGAAACGCCGATGGACCGAGCAGAAGCCATGCCAGAGCAACACGGTGGCGTGTGCGAGGTCTTCTGCCGTGTTGCCACCCAGCGGTTGGCGGGGATTCCACATCGGCATCTGCTCCAGCGGAATGCCCATCGCTTTGGCAGTATTGCGACCCAGGTGTTGATCGGGGAAGAACAATACCCGGTGGGCGCGTTCGAAGGCCCACTCCAACACGGTGGCGGCGTTGGAAGAAGTGCACACGATGCCTCCGTGCCGGCCACAGAAGGCTTTCAGGGCCGCTGAGGAGTTCATGTAGGTCACCGGGATGACCGGCAGTTTTCCGTTGGCATCGGGTTTGGGGTTCTCCGGGTCGAAACCATAGACCGCGGCGATGTCCTCCCAGGCGGTTTCTACCGAGTCCTCATCGGCCATATCGGCCATGGAACACCCGGCAGCGAGATTGGGCAGGATCACTTTCTGTTCGGCGGTGGAGAGAATGTCTGCGGTTTCGGCCATAAAGTGAACTCCGCAGAAGACGATGGCTTCGGCCTGTGGGCGAGTGAGGGCGGCGTTGGCCAGTTGGAAGGAGTCTCCGACAAAGTCGGCGTGCTGGACGACCTCATCGCGTTGATAAAAGTGGCCGAGGATGACCAGCTTGTCTCCCAGGGTGGCCTTGGCCTGTCGAATCCGGCGGTGGAGTTCCTCGTCGTTCATTGACCGGTACGCCTCGGGGAGCTGGCCGGGCCGGGCGATGGCATTCGTCGGGGCGAAACCCGGCACGCTGTCGTCTTGGGAGGAACCGGGCCCATAGCCGGGGATGGCGTCGAAGGCCCAGGGGTCATCTGCCAGGGAATCGTGACAGGTTTGGGCCGGTGCTAGGTTGATTCGCTGATGAATGGACAGTGTGGTCATTGATCGGTCTCCTGAATGGTGAGTATGTAGCGGGAACGTTCCGGCGCGGAACGATAAAGTTTGGGGGGCCGGTGGGCGGTTCCGGTTTGGCGGCGTCCGGTGTCTTCCACGGTGCCCTGGGCCAGAATCTGGCGTCGAAAATTAGAGGGGTCCAGTGCCCGGTCGAGGATGGCCTCGTACACCCGACGCAAGTGGGCCAGTGGGAATTCCTCGGGGAGAAACGCGTGAGCGATCGGCGAGTAGGTGACCTTAGCGCGCAACCGATGTAAGGCATAGTCGAGAATGACGCCGTGGTCGAAGGCCAGGTGCTCGGCGTTGTCGGCAACCTCGTCGACGGGGAACCACTCCACATTGTCACCATCAATAGAGGCGGCGTCCTCATCCTGGCCGACCAAGGCCCAGTAGACAATGGAGACGACGCGGGCGTGGCTGAGAGCATCAGCGCTGTGGGAGCGGTCCACATCACCGAACGCGTAGAGCTGTTCGAGGTGGCGCGGGCTCAGTCCGGTGGTGCGTTGCAGGGTCATCTGGGCCGATTCCACGAGGCTCTTCTCGGGGGCTAGGGGCCCGCCAGGGAGCGCCCAGCGACCCTGATAGGGTTCGCGGATGCGCCGGACCAGAGGCAGCCAGAGGGTCAGTTCCCCGGTGTCAGGATGCGGACGCAACGTGAAGACCACGGTAGAGACAGCCAATTCAAGACGGTCCGACATGGTGACTTACCCCCTCTGGTTAGGTGAGTGACACCATACACGCGCCCATAAGGTCAGTTCAACCTGAAGTCGATGTGGGTTAAGAAATGGGTTAAACCACGACGGCGACCCGTCCTGTCATCTCAGGACGAGCCGCCGTCGTGGTTCGTTTTTCGTCAGTTCCCTCAGCGGGCAACTTCAGCGTGCACTGTCAGCGCAAGGAGGCGTAAGGAGCCTGCGCGGATCAAGCCTGACTACCGGCCGGGGTGAAGTCCCGGGAGCCCAGGAAGTCCGGGCGCAGGTGCGGTGCCGCATAGGGCGGGTCCACCGGGGTGTTCTCCACAGAGTTGTAGACGATGAACACGTTGGACCGGGAGTAGGGAGTGACGTTGCCGTTGGAGGCGTGCATGCAGTTGGAGTCGAACATAATCGCTCCACCAGCGGGGCCTTCCAGCACGTCAATGCCGAATCGATCGGCGAAATCGGTCAGAATCTGTGGGTCGGGAACGCCGGCACCCTGCATCACCAGGGACTGCTTGTAGTTATCGTCCGGGGTCTGGCCCTGGCAGACGATGTAGTGCTGGTGGGAGCCCGGCATGATCATTAGCGGACCGTTGAAGGAATAGTTATCGGTCAGCGAGATCGAGATCGACACAGCCCGGGGTCCGGGCATGCCGTCCTCGGCGTGCCAGGTTTCGAAATCCGAGTGCCAGGTGAAGTCCTTACCCACAAACCCGGGCTTGTAATTGATCCGGGATTGGTGGATGTAGACATCGGATCCGAGAATTTGCCGGGCGCGGTCGACCAGGCGGGGATCATTGGCGATCTTCTTGAAGACCTCGTTGCTACGGTGAATATCGAAAATGGAACGGACCTCATTGGACTTAGCTTCCACCACAGTCCGTTCGTCCTGCTTCACCTCGGGGTCCTCGGCGAGTCGCTTCAACTCATCCTTGAACTGCTGGAGTTCTTCGGGGGTGATGAGCTGATCGATGGTGAGGTAGCCCTTCTCGTCGAAGCTCTGCAGGGTCTGCTCGTCGAGCGGGCCTTGTTCTGCGGTGCCCTGGACAACGCGGTCTGGGCGAGGAATGACCCGGGGTTCTTCGCCGGTGCGGGTCGGATAGAAATCAGTAGTGGTGTCAGCCTTGTCAATGGTGGTCATGTACTCTCCTTCCTACATGTTGATCCATGGTCGTCCGGAGTTCAGTTATGTTGCCATGATGGCCACAGTGTGGCAGGCGCCTGATAGTGCCACTACTCGTGGACCCTAGCAGGGATAGCCAGAACTGCAACCGTTGGGGCGCGGCTGAAGCTCCCGGTGAGTCTGCGCGGTGAGCCGGGAAAGGGCAGTGGCCCCTGGGGTCTTCACAGGTTCCGGCTTCTCTGGTTGACTCGGCGCTATGGCAGATTCATTCAGCACCGGACACTTTGTTCGGATCACCGGTACAGTCCAGGGCGTCAACTTTCGCAACTCCGCCAAACAACAGGCCGATCAACTGGGCTTGGTGGGCTGGGTGGCCAATACCGAGGACGGTGCGGTGGAACTTGTCGTCGGTGGCTCGGGTCCGGAGGTGGATTCTTTGCTGGCCTGGTGCCACACCGGGCCCGAGCGGGCCGAGGTCACCGAGGTGCAGGATCGAGAAGCCAGCAACCGGGAGCTGGCTGAGCTACCGGAGTCAGGATTCCACGTGCGGCGTTAGTCCCAGCTCTTTCGGGAGCGAGGTGCCCTCACCGAGAAGGTGCTTGGCCAGGAAGTTGAAAACCACTTCGTACCAGATCTTGGCGTGCTGGGGTTGGAGAATCCAGTGATTCTCATCCGGGAAGTAGAGGAATCGGTGGGCGGTGGTGCCATCGGCATCCATCGGCAGGCCCGATTTCTCCAGCAACTCGTACCAGAGGCGTAGTCCTTCGCCGATGGGGACTCGGTAATCCCGATCGCCGTGGATGACCAGCATCGGGGTGACAATGTTCTCCACATAGGCGTGCGGGGAGTGTGTGGCCTCCATTTCCGCATTGAGTTGCCGGCGCCAGAACGGGGACATATCCGTGGTGGGGCCGAACTGGTCCAGCGCCCAGAGGCTGGCGTGGGTGACGATGGCGTTGAACCGATCGGTGTGGCCGGCCACCCAGTTGGCCATATATCCCCCGAAAGAACCGCCCATGGCCGCGGTGCGGGACTCGTTGATATCGTCGCGCTCTACGGTGGCATCGGTGATGCTCATCAGGTCGGTGTAGGGCTTATCTCCCCAGGAGTTCCAGCCCCGCTGGATGAACTCCTGCCCGTAGCCGGTCGACAGGGCCGGATCCGGCAACAGCACCGCGTAACCTCGTGCCACAGCCAACCAGGGGTTCCACCGCCAGGTCCAGGCGTTCCAGGAGCTCAACGGGCCACCGTGAATCCACAGCAGTAACGGAGCAGGCGCATCCGGGTTGGCCTCCTGTGGCAGGGCCAGCCACCCGCGGATCCGTACACCGTCTTCGGCAGTCGTCTCGACCTCCTCGAGTCGCCCGGGTAGTTCGGGACGTGGAGTGGGGTTGAGCAGTCTGGTGGTTTCTCCGGTACTCACATCGATCCGCACCACCTCGGGCGGGAAAGCGTAGCTGGAGCGAACGCCGTAGGCGAGGTTGCCCTCAGGGGCGGCCAGGGCTTCGCTGTAGGTGGCATCATCGTGGGTGATCTGTACGGTCTGGGCCTGTACGGTGTCTCCGGCATGGTCGAGATCCACACGGAAGACGGGGCCACGGCCGTTGTGGTCGGCTAGGGCGAGGAAACCGCTGCCGTCGGGAAGCCAGCTGGTCGCCGTCAGCCAGAGATCGGTGTCGTCGGTCAGGGCAGTTAATTCACCGGTGCTGATCTCCAAGAGATGCAAGACCGGGCGCATGGCACGCTCGGGAGTAGGACGATTGGCCACACTGACCACGGCGTGGCGTCCGTCAGGGCTGATGACGCCGGGAGTGTAGTTGTGATCGGGGTCGTCAAGAAGAATCTGCCATTCACCGGTGGCGAGATCGACATAACCGATGGTGACACGGGTGTCGGCGCGAGCCTCCAAGATGCGCAGACCGAAGAGAGCGAAAGAACCGTCGGGACTGAGGTGGATATCCTCGGCCACCAATCGGGCATCGAGCCCCTCCAGGAGGTTGGTCAGCTTCTTCCGGGCCGGTTCAGCTTGGCTCGTATCAGCATCAGAATCAGCTTCAGCACCGTCGTCGGCGTCGAGGCGAAAGAGACTCGGTGCGGCGGGACCGAGATCGTGGTCCCAGTAACGGACCGGATAGGAGTCGTGCAGAATGGCTTGCACGGAGCCGTCCTTGCGGGCCTGGTGTAGCTTGCGGTGGGTGGTTTCATCGGTGGCTCCTGACAGAAGGGGAGCGGTGACGGCAATGACATCGGCCTGATCTGCCGCAAGTATGGTACTAACGCCACCCGGGCGACGGTTGACCACGTGGGCTTCGCCACCGGTTGCCGGCAGGCGCCACAGCGCGGTGGTCTCGTCTGGATCCGTATCGTGGGCGTCGGGGCGGGCGGAGGTGAAGTACAGATCCCCCGAGGCCGCGAATACAGGGTTGGTTTCACCCTGAGGGCTGTGGGTTATCCGCCGTGCCGGCTGTTCACCACGTGGATCGACCTCCCAGAGGGACTCCACATAACCATTCTTCTTATGGTTGAGTGTTTGAACAGTGGTCACCAGCCGGGTGCCCGCGGGATTCAGGCTCAGCCCGGCTATCCGCGGTTGAGCGACGTAATGGTCGAGGTCGGAGAACGTGGAATCAGTCATGCTGGGCTCGTTTCTCATCTTATGGTGTGCTGAGGCATCTGAGGTAGTCGGAGTTTCGACCCCGATCTGTGACTCACGTTACAGGATAGTGACGGATGATGCCGAGTCGGATGAACGTTCATGCAACCTCTGCTCAAAATCTCTGCTCACATTTGCGAACGGACGGAGCGCTTTCTCGGATGGCGACAGGACAGCTCGGGGTGTGAGGCGTCGGAGGCCTGCGGTTGCGAATGAATCTGAGTAGGGTTCGCACCTTTTGTCTTCTGGCGGGTCCAGGCTTAGTCTGGGGCTATGGGATTCGGGCACGCGCACGGACATGCTGGCGAAGATGTCGCCAGAGCTTCCTATCGAGGCAGGCTCGTGCTGGCCTGTGTCATTACCCTGAGCATTGTCGCAGCCCAAGCCCTCGGGGCGTGGGTCACCGGCTCACTAGCGCTACTAACCGATGCGCTGCATTCGTTGATTGATAGTATTGGTCTGCTGGTGGCCGTGATCGCCGCTGGGCTGATGTTCAAAGCCGCGACCACACAACGGACCTGGGGATACCGTCGGGTCGAGATCCTGGCCGGCCTCGTGCAAGCCGCGTTACTGCTGGCTATCGGGATTTATGCCGTCATCGAGGGCATTCAGCGCCTCAGCACTCCGCACCAGGTGCTTCACGTGGAGTTGCTCGTCTTCGGCGCCATTGGGCTGATCGGTAACCTGCTCTCGCTGTGGGTGCTGTCCTCGGGTCGACGGGCAAATTTCAACCTCCGGGCAGCATTCCTGGAAGTCCTGGCAGATGCTTTGGGGTCCATCGGTGTCATGGTGGCAGCTGCAGTGATCTGGGTGACCGGGTGGCAACAGGCTGATGCCGTGGCGGCCCTGGTCATTGCAGCGGTGATCATCCCGCGCGCACTTCTGCTTCTTCGGGAAACTGGCCGGATCCTTCTGGAATTTGCTCCGCGCGGATTAGACCTCGAAGAAGTCCGGGCTCACCTGTTAAACGTTGAACACGTCAAGGAGGTCCATGACCTCCACGCCTCCACGGTCGCTACCGGGCTACCTGTCCTGTCCGCCCATGTCGTGGTCGACGAAGCCTGCTTCATCAACGGGTGCGCCCCTGAGAAGCTAGCAGAACTGCGGGCCTGTGTGGCTGAGCATTTCGATGTTCCGGTGGAACATTCCACCTTCCAACTCGAAACGGCCAGCCAAGCCCGCACTGAACAGCAGGGCCACTGAGTACCCGCGCTGAGATCCCACGGCCCGATGGTCTCGGTGGGCGTGATGTAGAAGGCAGGCCAGTATGAGGTACGTAACATAATGTCATATTTCGCATTCTGAAACGTTTCCTGAAAGATTCAGGTGGCATTCACCGACCATCCACGTCGCACTGTGCGGTACCTCCAATAACCCGCGAACCTTCAATGGGGCTGTCATTATTCTGAGACTTTCCTGGACGCCGAAACCCTTGTGATTCCGGGCTTCCGTTGTGACTAATACCATAAAATACCGGGTTGAACGGGGTATTTTTGGGATCCGTGAGGCTGGCGGGCCGGTTTCATCCGCACAGGTCAGGTGTGGATGACGCTCAGTGAATCGAATCGTCACGATTCGATTAAAGGCTCACAGGAGATTCACAGGAAGTTGCACATTTGTCGTAGCCTAGGGGTACCTGAAATCGATGTGAGATACACCACCTTATGTCGGTTGTTCGCACCTATAACTGAGGAGCAATATGAAAGTGCGCAAACTCTCCGCCGCCGTGGCCGTTCTGGCCTCCGGTGCACTGGTTCTATCAGCATGCGCCCCCGGTGACGACACCGAAAACGGAAATGGTAATGGTGGCACCAACGGTGATGCCGACCCCGGCATTGCTGAAGGCCAAGTGTTCACCGTTGAGCCCGAAGACGGGGGTCTGGCCGATCTCGGCGCCGACTTCGAAACCGCAAACGACGAAATCCGTGTGTCATTGGGTCCGCAACCGTTTAACAGCTATAACGGTCAAACACCCAGTAACTACAACGTCTACAACTCCACGATTGTCGATCGGCTCTTCTCCGGTTTCTCCTACGTCGGAACCGACCTCGAGATCTACCAGAACGAGGAGTTCGGGTCCTATGAAGTGATCAATGAAGATCCCTTCACGGTCGAGTACACCATCAATGACGAAGTTCAATGGTCTGACGGCACCCCGGTGACAGTGGCCGATTACGTGCTCGACTGGGCTCACCAGCGCTACCTGGGTGAAGGCCAGTTCGATGGTCTGTCCCCCAACCTTGGTACCTACGTCCCCGACGGACCTCAGGCTGAGTCCTACGACTCCAAGACCTTCACCGTGGAGTATCCCGACGGTCCCTATGCTGACTGGGAACTGATGATCGGGGCTGCCCATCCCTCCCATGTTGTCGCTGAGGAGACCGGCATCTCGCAGGAAGAACTGGTCACGGCCATTCTTGAAGGTGACGAAGATCTGATCGAGGACATTGCGGAGACGTGGAATACCATCTGGGATACCGACCCCGGAACCCTGCCTGATGCCGAGCTTATTCCCTCCTCTGGTCCTTACATTTTGTCGGACTGGCAGGATGGAGAGTACGTCACCCTGGAAGCTAATGAGGACTACTGGGGTACCCCGCCGGGCGTTTCCACCTTGATCTTCCAGTTCGTCGACAATGCCGCCCACGTTCAGGCACTCCAAAATGGCGACCTTCACGCCATCGTGCCCACCGAGACCGTCGACACTCGTAATGAGTTGGAGAACCTCGTCGAGCAGGGCGAACACGCCATGCACATCGGCGATAAGGCCACCTGGGAGCACCTGGACATCCAATATGGTGAAGGCAGCCCCTTCGCCGAAACCCCGGAGCTAGCCGAGGCCTTCGCGCTGTGTGTCCCCCGCGATCAGATCTTGGAGAACCTGATCCATCCGGTGAACCCGGACGCTGAGTTGCTCAACGCCCGCGAGGTGCTGAACTTCCAGCCCGACTACGACGAGATTGTTGCCGAAACCTACGATGGACGTTACGACACCGCCGATGTTGAGGCAGCAGCTGAGATCATTCAAGAACACGACGCAGAGGGTACCGAGATCCTCATCGGGCACAACGCTCAAGAGCGTCGCCACGACACGGTCGAGTTAATCCAGGCTTCCTGCAATGAGGCTGGCTTCGAGATTGTCGATGGCGGAGACGTCGACATCGATATCGCCGCCGGTGAATGGGATGTCGCCCTGTTTGCCTGGTCTGGTTCCGGTCAGATTGCATCCGGTCTGAACATCTACGGCTGGGACCGTGAGAACGACGAGCCGCGCCCGCAGAACTGGAACAACTACAACAACGATGTCGTCTCCGATGCCTTCGAGGCCATCGCCACCAGCGATGACGAAGACGAAATCCAGGAGCAAATCATCACACTCGAACAGGGACTGTGGGAGGACCTGCACGGAATCCCGCTGTATGTCCACCCAGGTATTACCGCCTGGGACTCCTCCATTGCCAACGTTCGTCCGACCCCGGCTCAAAGCCAGCTGGTCTGGAACATCGAGCAGTGGCAGCGGGTCTCCGAGTAATCACCGTGGAGTTCTGAGGCACCCCTGATGGGAAACCCTTCCCCAGACGGCGGGGTCCCGGCTGATGTAGCGTCGGTCGGGCCCCGCCGTCGTGTCCAGGGGTCGATACGGAAGGCGACCGTGTAGACCGTGCTGAAATACATCCTCAAGCGCCTGGGCAGTACTGTGCTCATTCTTTTTGGCGCGACCTTATTGTCCTTTGTCATCCTGATCAACACCGGTGACCCCTTAGCGGATCTGCGCGAAATTCAGAGTGACAATGTCGAATTCCTCATGCAGGAACGCATTGAGCGGATGGGCTTAGACCAGCCCTGGTACGTCCGGTACTGGGATTGGCTGTCCGGAGTCCTCGGGTGCTTTGCCGGAAGTTGCGACTTCGGCACCACCATCACCGGCGCCCAGGTCACCCCCGTGATTGCGGCTGCAGCCGAGCAGTCACTGCGATTGGTCTTCGTGGCTACCGTGGCAGCGATCCTCATCGGTGTCATGACCGGTATCGTCACCGCCATGCGCCAGTACTCGCTCCTGGACTACTTGGTGACGTTCTTCATTTTCCTGTTCTGGTCGCTCCCGATCTTCTGGGCGGCAGTGTTGGCCAAAGAATGGCTGGCCATCCGGTTCAACGACTGGATGCTGGACCCCCATTTCACCTGGCCCAATATTCTGATCTTGGCCACCATCCTTGCCATCGTCGTGCCGATGGTCCTGGGCGGTAGTCTTGCGCGTCGGCTGATCACCGGGGGCATGATGTTCGCCTTCGTCTGCGCGGTCTTGCCCTGGATGAACGCCGTGAACTTCATGACCCACCCCCGGCTGGGCCCGGTCATCATCCTCATCGGTTCCCTGGTGTTGGCAGCGGGCTTCACCGCGCTCTTTGCCGGTCTGCGACACCGGAGGGTTCTCTACTCTGGGCTTACCGTCGTTGCCTTGGGAATGATTGCCTACTACGCAACCTGGAACCTCTTGGAAGAACCGCCGGGAGGCTGGTTCTTCCTGGGTGCCATGTTTGTCCTGACTATCGCCATCTGTGTGGTTGTCGGTCGCAGTCTCGGCGGATACGCGAAAGGGCCAGCCACTGCGGTCTCGGTGCTGACCGGTGCGCTGATGTCGGGCATGATCTTACTGGACCACTTCATGTACCACTGGCCCGGTCTTCTCTCGGCTAAGCCCAGGCCGGTCAGCACCATTGGCTCGCACACCCCGACCCTAGACGAGAACTTCTGGGTCACCGCCTTAGACCAGCTGACCCAGCTTTGGTTGCCCTCGGTCCTAATGGCCTTGCTCTCGTTGGCCACCTATACCCGCTATACCCGGAGCTCCATGCTGGAAGTCCAGAAACAGGATTTCGTGCGCACCGCACGAGCCAAGGGCGTGGCTGAGCGGACGGTGATCCTCAAACACGCCTTCCGTAACGCCATGATTCCACTGGTGACCATTGTGGCTTTTGACTTCGCGGCCTTGATCAGTGGCTCCATCGTTGTCGAGCAGGTCTTCGGCTGGAATGCGATGGGCAATGTTTTCATTACCGGTATGCAGACCAATGATCCGGCTCCGGTGATGGCCTTCATTCTGGTGACAGGTTCCGTCGCCGTGATGTTTAACCTGCTGGCGGATATTCTCTACGCCGTCCTCGACCCAAGGATCCGAGTATGAGCAACGACAAGATTTCACAACAAATGGTCGACCTCGCCGAGGTTGAGGACACCAAACTCCAACAAAAGAGCCGGCACTCTTACTCACAGGGACAACTGATTCGACGCCGGTTTTTCCGCCACAAACCGGCTGTCATCTCGTTGGTCGTGCTCGCTGCGGTGGTGATCCTGGCATTTTCCTCCATCGGGTTCGGCCCGGTGCCGGGCTGGTGGGACCAGCACTATCAGGCCACCGGCTCGATCATTGACGGCGGGCGACCGATGATGTTCCAGGACGGCAACATCTTGGGCGAGCATCCCTTCGGGCAAGAGAACGTCGGACGTGACTATTTCGCCATGGTGATGCGCGGGGCACAGCAGTCATTGATCGTGGCCTTTGTGACCGCGCTGGTCTCCAGCATCATCGGTATTGCCCTAGGGGCTATCGCCGGATACTTCCGTGGCTGGGTTGAGTCCGTCATTATGCGACTGACCGACTTCGTGATTGTGGTGCCGACCCTGGTGTTTGCCGCGATGTTGGGAAATATCGCCGGTAGTAGCGTGGTGATGCTCGGTGTCCTGCTGGGTTGTGCCACCTGGACCGGGATGTGTCGTCTGGTTCGCGCCGAGGTGCTACGAATTAGAGAAATGGAGTACGTTTCGGCGGCCATCGCTATGGGTGCCGCCCCGTCCCGGATCATTATCAAACACATGATCCCGAACAGTATTGGCGTGATCATCGTCAACGCGACCTTCGCCTTCGTGGCCGCCATCCTGCTCGAGACCACACTGTCGTACTTGGGCATGGGTGTTCAGCGCCCCGAGGTATCACTGGGTCTGCTGATCGAGCAGTACCAAAATGCTTTCACAACCCGGCCCTGGCTGTTCTGGTTCCCGGGCTTGTTCATCATCATCATCGCCCTGGCCGGCAACTTCATTGGTGATGGCCTGCGGGATGCGTTCGATCCGCGTCAGGCTCGCACCCGGGATTCCCGGCCGTCACTGGGTGGCGTGCTGGGGCTGCGTAGCATCCAGCGGGCCTTCCGTTTGAAGAACGACGTTGGGATGTCCGAGGGCATCAAAGATCCCTACAGCGAAACCACCGGCTCCGGGAGGAAAAAATGAGCCTCAAAATTATTCTGGCAACGCAACCTGATATTGAGGACATTGTTGAGGAAACAGCCGGTACCGGCGAAGAATTCTCCGTCGCCCCACTGGTGGTGCTGGGTATCGCCGTGGCCATCGTGCTCGGCTATGCCCTGGTGCGATACATCCTGAACCGGGCCCGGGGCGGGTTACCAGACGTGGACACCTCGGCGGTGGTTCAGCCCGCGGAATTCCAGACCGACACGGCGTTGCGCTTTGACGACGTCAAAGTCAGCTTTGCCACCGAGTTCGGCACGGTGGAAGCCGTCAAGGGCGTCAGTTTCGATATCAAGCCCGGAGAAGTGGTCGCCGTGGTGGGTGAATCCGGTTCGGGCAAATCGGTGACCAGCTCAACCGCTATGGGGTTGATGTCCGATAACGCCACGGTTTCCGGCAGGGTGTTCCTGGACGGTACAGAGATCACCGACCTCTCCCCGGCTAAGCTCCGGAGCCTGCGCGGGGATGAGATTTCCATGGTCTTCCAGGAGCCGATGACCGCGTTGAACCCGGTGTTGAAGGTCTCCGACCAGCTGGTCGAGGCCCTACAGGTGCACAATAAGGCCTTCGGCCGGGAGGCCCTGGCCCAGGCGGTTCGTTTGTTGCAAGAGGTGGGGATCCCCGATGCCGAGCAACGGATCCACGAATATCCGCACCAATTCTCCGGCGGCCAGCGCCAGCGCATCGTGATCGCCATAGCGATTGCGTGCAACCCCAAGGTGATCATCGCTGATGAGCCCACCACCGCACTGGACGTCACAGTTCAGGCAGACATTCTGGACCTGTTGCGCCGATTGAAGGACGAGCTGAATACCGGCATCCTGCTGATTACCCACAACGTGGGCGTGGTGGCCGATATGGCCGACCGTGTGGTGGTGATGTTCCAAGGTGAAGTGGTCGAATCTGGCCCGGCGGAGCAGATCTTGTTGGAACCCGAGCACCCCTACACCAAGCGCCTGCTCGAGGCCGTGCCCACCTTACGCGAGACAGAAATCGAGGTCAACGAGCCCGCCCCGGCTGCCGACGACGACTCCGCTCTGCCCAGTGTCGACCCCGGTGCGCAACTGTCGCTACAGGCCAAGGACCTCGCATTGGCTTATAAGAAGAAGGGCCGGTCTATCCGCGTCGTGGAGGGCGTGAATTTCGCCGTGGCACGCGGAGAGATCCTGGGACTGGTCGGTGAATCCGGGTCCGGTAAGTCCACGGCGGCCAAAGCCGTCTTGGGTCTGCTGGAAGTGGAGGAAGGCGAACTGCTCGTCCGTGGTCAAAACCTGCCCGCATTGCCTCGGGCACAGCAGAAGGCGTTACGTCGTGAAATCGGGGTGGTCTTCCAAGACCCGGCGGCTTCGCTGGATCCCCGTTTCCCGATCGGAGAGATCATCACCGAGCCCATGGTGGTTCACAACCGGGGAACATCTAAGGAGCGGATAGCGCGGGCCGAGGAGCTGCTGGATGCGGTGAAACTGCCCCGAACCGTGATCAACCGGTATCCACATGAACTCTCGGGCGGTCAACGTCAGCGTATCTCGATTGCCCGGGCGATGGCGTTGAGCCCGTCCATCCTGATTGCCGACGAGCCTACATCCGCCTTGGATGTCTCGGTGCAAGCCCGTGTGCTCGACATGTTCGTAGACCTACAGGAACAATACGATTTCGCCTGCTTGTTCGTCACTCACGATCTTGCGGTGGTAGACCAGCTGGCGGATCAAATTATGGTGATGGAAAAAGGTCGAGTCGTCGAACAGGGGCGAAAAGAGGACATCCTGCGCAATCCGCAGGAAGATTACACCAAACGTCTGCTGGCCGCTGCCCCGGTTCCGCATCCCGAAGAACAACGGATTCGTCGCGAGGCTCGCCATGAGTTGCTCGCCTCCCAAGGTCGCAGACGTGGCTGAGCGGTCGTTGGAACCGGCTAGGTCTCGGCTTTGCGCCGTCTCGAAGGTGAACACCGCCCTGTCTTAAGGCGTTCGGAACCCGCCGAGTTGATTGGCGCTGTCCGGTCGCGTTCGGTAGGTGCGACCTTAAGTTCCAGGCTTGTCACGGGTGTGCCCAGGTGTTTCAGCGGGCTACCTCCGGCGGGTGGTACCTGGACTCCACAACGACGAGCGGATGCTTCGACGCGACAATGAGGTACATCGCAAGCCTTGATTCTCTGGGGTGGATCTTCGTGCAGGCATCACGATTCCCGCAATCATGACATTTGCCCTAAGTAGTCGTGCCGACGCAGCGCGATACTACAGACAGTAGTGAGCACGTCGCCCACACGCACAGGCATTTTTCTGCGTGTGGCCGCCCAGTGGAGGTAGCGAAACACATGATTGCCCCAAGCCGGAAGAAACCAGACACGGCCCCGCCCCTGTTGACGGTGCGAACGAACGCCACGGGTATCGCTGTGAGGGGAGAGAGGTGAAGACGATGAGTGGGACCGCGATCTCTTTGTGCGGTGTGGGCAAGAGCTACTGGGAGGTCACCGCCGTTGATGATGTCAGTTTAGAGATCCCGCGCGGACAGGTGGTGTGTCTACTGGGACCAAATGGTGCCGGGAAAACCACGCTGATCGACATCGTGTTAGGTCTCACGCCTCCTGAAACTGGCAGCGTCGAATTATTGGGTTTCTCGCCAGCCAGTGCCGTGCAAGTCGGGGCCATCGGGGCGGTGTTGCAGGCCACTTCGTTGCTCGATGACGCGACCGTCGGGGAACTGATCGCGATGGTCTCGAGGTTGCACAAGCATCCGCTCGGGGTTTCGCGGACGTTGCAGAACGCAGGGATCGCGGATCTGGCTCGCCGTCGCTCCACGAAATTGTCCGGCGGTCAACGGCGACGGGTGACCTATGCCCTGGCTATTGCAGGCAACCCGGATATTTTGGTGCTCGATGAGCCGACTGCCGCGATGGATGTTGCGTCCCGTCACGCTTTTTGGGCATCAATTCGTGACATCACGAGCGTGGGCAAGACGGTGCTGTTTGCGACTCATCATCTGGCTGAAGCCGAGAAATTTGCTGACCGGGTGATCTTTATACAAGACGGCCGGATCATTGCCGACGGCACGGTGACCGAAGTACAGGAGTTGGCGGCCGGACGAGAGATCTCGGCAACGATCCCGACCGGTGACCACGAACAGATAGCCACGTTACCGGGGGTGATCGAGGCCAGCTGGCGACACAATCGTGTCACCCTACTCAGTGCACGGTCGGACGACACGTTACGCGCACTGGTGCAACGAGTGCCCTCGGCGGAATCGATTGAGGTGGCTGGACTGTCACTCGAGCGCGCGTTCCTTACCCTCACGGCACAGCAGAGAAAGGTGTCGTGATGCTGGGCTACCTCACCCTGGAACTTCGCCGTGCCTTGCGCGCGTCAGGCACGCTACTTTTCACTCTGGTTTTCCCGGCGGTGTTCTACGCGCTCGAGAGCCTGCTCTTCAGTGATTCAGGCTCTGCGGTTGAGCCTCGACAGATCATGATCGGGATGAGCGTCTGGGGCACCGTGACCGCTGGACTGCTCGTGGGCACTCGCATTGTTGATGAGCGTGCGACCGGGTGGCAACGCGTCCTTCGTCTCACGCCACTGTCTGGGCGCGGCTACCTGACTACAAAAGTCATCGTCGGTGTCTTCGTGGGGCTTCCTGCCGTGATTGTCGTGCCTGTCGTGGCGGTTTTGCTCGACGGGGTCGCGCTGACGCCACGTGACTGGGCATTCGCAACGGTGGGCGTGTGGATCGGTTCGATCCCCTTCGCCGTCTTAGGCGTGACGATCGGGCTTTTCGCCCAGAAAGAGAACGTGCAGACGATCGTCATCGTGTTGATGCTCGCCCTGGCCACGCTCGGAGGACTCTTTCTTCCACTGAACCTGCTACCGGAGGTGTGGACCTCGGTTGCTCAGCTGATGCCGAGCTACTGGCTCGCCGAACTCGGGTTGGCAGGTACAGACCCGGTGCGCGCCGTCCCCGCGATCATCATCCTCACAGCGTGGTTCGGGGTCTTGGCCCTCATATCTCTGTGGCGGTATCGCCGTGTCGCTGAGAGAATCTAAGGAGGATCGGAGGAGATGATGAAGACACCGTGGGCCGCAGTACTGATTGTTACCGGCTTCATGGTGCTCACCATCCCTTCCTGGGTGTCGCTGTTAAGCGAACCCGAGTATGCGCCGTATAGCACCTTCCTCATTATTCTTGCCGTCGTCTACGGGATCACGACCATCGCCTCGGCGTTTCTGGTCAACCTCCGCAGGGCAGCGGCACTCCGAATCACTGCCGTGATTCTCGTCGGCTCCCTGGGGTTGATCCTGGTGGTGTTGCTCGGGGCGGGAAGTGCCCCCATTTTCGCGCCAGCGCTCTGTCTGATGCTTGTCCTCTTGCCCCGTGTGCCAGGGATCGTCACGGCCATGGTGGGCCTGCTTGTCCTGGGGGTGGTGAGCTTTGTTGAGGGGGTGGCCCATGAGAACGTTCCGAATTTCGTGATGCTACTTTCGGTAGCTATCGCCACGGTGCTCGTCCTGCAACTCGTGGAGGTCAACGAACAACTCGTTGACGCCAAAGATGCGATAGCTGATATGGCCGTGCTTCGAGAACGCGAACGAGTCTCGCGCGACCTGCACGATGTGCTTGGTCGCTCAGCGACCACGATTGCCCTCAAAGCCCGACTGAGTGCTGAGTTGCTCTCGCGTTCCGACCACCGTCGAGCCCTGGCTGAAGTCGAGGACATCAACCGGCTGGCTTCAACCATCTCTCGGGATACTCGAGACGCCGTGCGCAATCTGCGCCAGACGACGCTCGACGCAGAACTCCTTGCAGCGGAAGCGACCGCACACGCCGCGGGTATACGGCTTGATATTCACCGTATGGGAATCCCAGAACCTCGCGACGAACCTGTCCTGGCAATGGTCATTCGAGAGTCTGTCACGAACGCGGTGCGACATGCGAATGCGAGCCTGATATCCATCACCGTCGAGGCCAGTGGTGTGGAAATCGCCGACGACGGTCACGGCGGGTCTGTGATCGAAGGCGAAGGTATCCGAGGTATGAAAGATCGGATCTGCGCATGCGGTGGAACCCTCAGCGTCGACAGTGGCCAGAACCAGGGGACCGTGGTGACAGCGAGGTTGCCGTGATTCGTATCCTTCTTGCCGATGATCAGCTGATGTTTCGCCGAGCCCTGTCAACCTATATCGAGCTCACAACCAACTTCGAGGTCGTAGCTGAAGCATCCGATGCGGACCAGGCACTGCACTCGATTCGACACACGCAACCCGACGTTGCACTCCTGGACATCCACATGCCGGGAGACGGTCTCATGGTCGCACAAGAGGTGGCCCGATGGGGTGCGAAGACTCGAGTAATAATGTGTACAACATTCGATCGGCCCGGATACGTACTTCGAGCATGGCAGATCGGTTGCGCCGGATTCGTCACCAAGGACAAAGAACCGAGTGCACTCATCAGCGTGATCCGAAGGGTCGCTGCCGGGGAGCGCGTGTTCGATCCACAGCTTCTCCAAGAGGCTCGGACCTGGGGAGCGAACCCGCTGACGGCCAGAGAGCGAGACGTTCTGCGTGCAAGCGCCGACGGTGTGGCGGTGCGTCAGATCGCCGCTCGTCTCTTCCTGAGCAACGGAACAATCCGCAACCATTTGTCGTCGGCGATCGGAAAGACCGGGGCGTCCTCTCGAGCCCAGGCTGTCGAACGGGCCCGTGAACGCGGTTGGCTCTGAGATGGTCGCTGGCCTGTTACTCTCCAGGCCCGACCCTAGCCCGCTCATCAGTTGACTCAGCTGCTCACCAGAGGAGTTCTCCGGAAGAGGTACTGGATGGTAATGTTCATCACATGATCTCCCTCGGGCACATCGATGCTGAAGTGCAACGTGCCGACGAAAACGCCGTCACACCCCGCGTGGATGCCAAACTCTGCGCTGTGCTCAAACGCTTGACTGCACGGCGTGCGGTCCAACACGCCAGTCTCGCTTTGGCCAGTGGAGAGGGAACTCGCTACTGGGCGGGTGCCTCAGGGCCGGCAGATGAGTCGGGTACGCCCATGGGTCCGCAGACGCCCTTTTTTATCGCCTCGGTGACCAAAATCTTCATTGCCACACTGTTGTTGCAGGCTGTCGAACGGCAGGAAATAGAGTTGAACGCTCCCCTGACTCACTATCTCCCGGTGGAGGTGACTGAGGGTTTGCATCTCTACCGTGGCAAGGACTACAGCTCCCAGATAACTGTGGGCAATCTGGCCACCCATACCTCTGGGTTGCCCGATTATTTGGAGAAGCGCCGAGACGCCAGGAGCCTCTACGACTACCTAGCCTCCGGAGAGGATATTGGGTGGGATTTCACCCAGGCGTTGAAGATTTCCAAGGAGCAACAGCACCCACACTTCGCCCCGCAGGATCTCGATGCCAAACGACAGAAGGCCCGGTACTCCGATACCGGGTTCCTGTTGCTGATTCGTGTGCTGGAGGAGGCCACCGGCCAGTGCTATGCGGACCTGCTCAGGCAACGCATCACCGGGCCGCTGGGCCTGAAGAAAACTCAGCTACCCGGTGCGGTACCCGATGCCCAGTGTGCTCAGCTGAGCAGGAGGGGTCAGTGGGTCCGACTCCCAGAGCTGATCCGCTCCAGCCACGACCTCATCAGCACCCCCGCAGAACTCATCACCTTTCAGCGTGCCTTGCTGGGAGGGGAACTCTTCAACGATCCCGCTACCAGCGGTCTGCTGACTCAGTGGAGAAACCGGCTCCGGAACATTCCCATCCTGAGTTATGGGCTGGGGACGATGTATTTCCGCGAGCTGATCGGTCACTCGGGCGCCACCGGCACCTGGCTTTTCTATTCGCCAAAACGAGACCTCTACCTCGCCGGTACGGTCGATATCACCAGTGGCCAGTCGCTACCCTTCCGATTGTTTCCAACCTTGGTGCGTGCCTGGGGGTAGGTCTTAGGCCATCTGTGCGGTCATCGGGATCCGTCCTCCGGCGATCACCATCTGCACCTGCCGGTCTGAGAGCCGGTGACGCAACCGCACCTGGCGCTCGCCGATGGTTGCGGTCAGCTCTGACCCGTTCTTTAGGGCTTCATGGAGACCATCGAGCACGAGCACGTCGTCCTGGTTGACGGCATCATGATCGGCCGGATCGGCAAATTCGAGGGGAAGGATCCCGAAATTCGCCAAATTCTGCCAGTGAATCCGGGCGAAGGATGTAGCGATCACGACCCGCAACCCCAGGTAGCGGGGTGCCACGACAGCATGTTCGCGGGAGGAACCCTGTCCGTAGTTCTCGCCACCGATCACCGCGTGGCCACCCTGTTGCTGTTGGGCCCGGCGCGGATACGTCGCATCAATGCGTTCAAAGCAGAAATCGGAGATCCGGGGGATATTGCTGCGATAGGGGAGCACTCGGGAACCGGCGGGCATGATCTCATCGGTGGACACATCATCATCCATCACCAGCAGCACCGGTAGCTCGACGGTATCCGGCAGGGGGTCGAAGTCTGGCAACGAGGAGATATTCGGTCCTTTGATCAGCTCCACCTCACGGGCCTGATCCTCCGGTAGCGGGGCAAGGAGCATCGCGTCAAAGGTGCTGAAGCTCTCGGGCATCTCCGGGCGCGGATAGCTGATCCCGTGGCTATCGGCTAGCGTGCGGGGATCGGTGATCCGTCCGGTCAGGGCAGCTGCAGCGGCGGTCTCCGGGGAACACAGCCACACCGAGTCTTCTTCGGTCCCCGAACGGCCCGGGAAATTGCGCGGCATGGTGCGCAGTGAATTCCGCCCACTGGCCGGGGCTTGCCCCATGCCGATGCACCCCAGACAACCGGATTGGTGGACCCGCGCTCCCGAGGCGACCAGCGAGCTCAACCATCCGCCGGCCACCAAATCAGCGAGCACCTCGCGGGAGGTGGGGTTGATATCGACCGATACCCGCGGATGAGTTTGCCGATCGTGGAGAATCTCGGCGACGACCGCGAAGTCACGCAACCCGGGGTTGGCAGAGGATCCGACGACCACCTGGTAGACCTCCTCGTCGTCGACCTCGGCTACGGGCACCACATTGCCCGGCGAGGACGGGCGGGCAATGAGTGGCTCCAGGTTGGACAGATCGATGTGTTCGGTCACGTCATAGGAGGCGTCGTCGTCGGCGACGAGAGGCGTGAAATCTTCCTCACGGCCCACGGCCTGAAGATAAGTGCGGGCGGCATCATCGGCGGGAAACACGCTCGTGGTCGCGCCGAGTTCGGCGCCCATATTGGCAATGACATGCCGGTCCATCGCCGTCAGACCGGAAAGGCCGGGACCGTGGTACTCGATGATGCGACCGACACCGCCTTTGACCCCGTGCCGGCGCAACATCTCCAACACCACATCTTTGGCGGACACCCAGTCGGGGAGCTCCCCGGTCAGCTCGACTCCCCACACCTCGGGCATGGTGACATACAGTGGCTGACCGGCCATGGCCATGGCGACTTCCAAACCGCCGACACCAATGGCCAGCATGCCCAGTGCCCCGGCCGCGCACGTATGTGAGTCCGAGCCGATCAGGGTCGTCCCAGGTTTGCCAAAGTGTGCCTGGTGCACCGGATGGGAGACGCCGTTGCCGGCTTTGGAATACCACAGGCCGAAGCGTTGGGCCGCCGATTGTAGAAAAACGTGGTCATCGGGGTTCTTTTCATCGGTCTGGAGGAGGTTGTGGTCGACATACTGCACCGAGAGATCGGTGCGGATCCGGTCGAGGCCCAAGGCTTCCAGCTCCAGCATCACCATGGTGCCGGTGGCGTCCTGGGTGAGAGTCTGATCGACGGTCATCGCGATCTCTTCACCGGGGGTGAGTGTGCCGTCGACGAGGTGGGAGGCGATGAGCTTCTCAGTAACACTGCGAGCCATGACTATTCCTTCCGCAGGGTGCTCATACCTAGTTAGCTACTTGGTCAGCTATCTAGCCAGAGGGCGCACTTCCGTCTCGGGGCAACGATTCGATTGGCGTCGGGACGGAAGTGCGCCTGCGCCGGATTAAGCTTTCACTCTTGATCCTATCCCGGACGTGACCGGCGGCATAGTGGTGACTCAGCGGTAGCTACGAGACAGCCTGCGACGACAGAAAGGCATGCCATTCCGACACCACGTTGCGTGCCCAGTTGCGCTCACCTCAGGTGATATGTGCACCTGTTCATCACGTATTTACCCAATGGTTCAGGAAAGTATAACCTGATCATTTAGTCTCCCTGTACGGATCGCCGGTACTGGCCGGTAGAACTCACACCTCACGCGATACCTTCAGGAGCAGGAGAGATGTCACAGACCACCGTCGACCGTGGTACAGAGAGAGAAAAAGAGGCTGAGGTACAGTCTGAAGAAAGTCAGCCCAAACGCAGTCCTTTTGAGAGAATGGGGCTGACCGGCACCGCTCTGAGTGTTGCCAACTGGCTGTCAGTCATTGCAGCGATCTACGTGCTGATCACTGCGGTGAACGTCATCGGTTCCGGTTTCAAGATCGCCACCGGAGACCAGGCTGAAGACCTGTTCAGTTTCGCCTCCAACCCCATCGTGGGGCTGATGATCGGTGTGGTAGCCACCGCCCTGACACAGTCCTCGTCAACCACCACTTCGGTGACGGTAGGTATGGTGGCCGGCGGGATGCCACTGGACGTGGCCGTGCCGATCATTATGGGTGCCAACCTGGGGACCACGCTGACCAATACCTTGGTCTCGCTGGGTATGGTCCGCGATAAGGAACAGTTCCGGCGCGGTTTCGCTGCGGCCACCGTCCACGACTTCTTCAACTTGCTCGCCGTGCTGATCTTCCTGCCGTTGGAAATGATTTTCGGCCTGTTGCAGTCGGTCGCCACTGCAGTTGCTGATGCCACCGTCGGCAGTGACGTGACCATCATCAACGCGATCTTCGAAGGTATTGGGGCGGTCGTCTCCGGGGCCACCGAACCACTGGCCAACGGTATTGAATATGTCTTGGGCTTCCTGCCCGAAACCTGGCAGGGGGTCGTGATGATTCTGGTCGCCATCGGATTGATCCTGCTCGTGATCAACTTCATCGGCAAGATGCTCAACATTCTGATGGTGGGTAAGGCCAAGCAGGTGTTGCACACCGCCATCGGTCGCGGTCCGGTCACCAGCATCGCTTCCGGTACTGTGATCACCGTGATGGTCCAGTCCTCCTCGACCACCACCTCGCTGGTGGTGCCGCTGGCTGGCTCCGGTGTCTTCACCCTGAAACAGATCTACCCCTTCACCCTGGGTGCCAATATCGGGACCACGATCACCGCGCTGGTCGCAGCGTTTGCCTTCGAGGGAGTTGAGGCTGCTGCGGCACTGACCGCGGCTCTGGTTCACCTCTCTTTCAACCTTTTCGCCACCATCGTGATCTACGGTTTGCCCTTCCTACGCAACCTGCCGCCGCGGGGATCGACCTGGTTGGCCAACCTCGCCGCCGAGCGCAAGATCTACGCGGTGATCTGGGCAGTGGGCGTCTTCCTGGTGCTACCACTGATCCTGATCTTCGCCACCAGCGCTTTCTAACCGGTGCCACCCTTTCGAGAGACGAAGGACTGACTCATGAGCGAAAACAACGAGCTAGACCAAGACATTGAAACCCGTCTGGAACGTGTGTTGGCCGACACCGAGACCTCCATGGCTGAGTTGCGGGAGGAACTGACCCGGATCCAGACCGAACGTCGCCAACACCAAGAGGTCGACAGACTCGAAGAACACCTGGCCAACGCCACGGTCCGCTGGTCCAAGATCAAAGAGTTCCTGCAACTGATGGTTGCTGAACTGCGCGGCGCCCAGATTCACGCTGAGGACGCATCGGCCGAGAGCGCTGAGCAGGCCAGCGGACAGCAGGACAGCGGGGAGGAGAAGAACTAACTATGCGCAAAGTGTTTGCACTCAGCGCCGTGGGCGCTCTAGCCCTGACTGCCTGCTCAGCCGAAGCTGAGGAGGCCACCAACCCCATCGTGGCCCGCGGTTCGACCACCGTCGCTCCGATCACCGAGCTGATTGCCAACGACGGTGGATACAACGTCGAGATCACCGCGGAGGGCACCACCAACGGATTCGATGCCTTCTGCACCGGCGATGTCGCGATCAACAACGCCTCCGAGGCCATCCCTGGCGAGGATGCGGAGACCGACTACCTCAGTTTGTGTGAGGAGAACGGTGTGGAGTTCATCGAGCTACCCATCGCGCTGGACACCCTGGCTGTGGTGCGAAACTCCGCCAACGACTTCGCCGGTGACTTGACCATGGACGAGTTACAGGCCATCTGGGAGCCGGGTTCGGACGTGACCACCTGGTCTGATGTGCGCGAGGACTGGCCGGATGAGGAGATCGAGCTGGTCGGTCGTCCCGCCGGGTCGGGTACCTTCGACTACTTCACCCACCACGTCAATGGTGAAGCCGGAGAGATCCGCGATGACTACCGCAAAACCGATAACCTCGATCAGCTGGCCACCTGGATCTCTGAGGACGACAACGCCCTGGGGTTCATGGGTATCGGTAACTACTTCACCTCTGCCGATGACGAGGTGCGCGATGAGCTCGCCACCGTCAGTATTGAAGGTGTCGACCCCAGCCTGGAGAACGCCCAGAACGGCACCTACACCCCGCTGACACGGCCGCTATTCATCTACGTCAACCTCGACTCCCTTGAGGAAGACGAGAACCTGGAAGAGTTCGTCACCTACTACGTGGACAATGCTTACGAGATCATGCCACGGACGTTCTTCTACCGCCTCGGCGAGGACGACTACGAGAATGTGCGGGCCCGTCTTGAGGACCGCACCACCGGTTCCATTTACGAAGGTGACCCCTTCCGGTCCGAACCAGTCAGCGACCTGCTCGACTAGCTCGACTAAGACCGGTTCGAGTCAGTCGGCTACTACCGCCCGACTGCCACTGCTGACTGCCACTGTCAGACACGGCCACGGTCTGGTTGAATGACTTTATGAGTACTTCAGCGCAGACCGTGGCCGATGTTCTTGATCAGGCACCTATCTGGGATGGGCATAATGATCTGCCCATCGCCCTGCGGGTGCGATATGGCTATTCCGTGACCGAGGCCGGACTAGCCGAAGGCAATACCTCTCTGCACACCGATATCCCCTCCCTGCAAGCCGGTGGGGTCGGCGCCCAGTTCTGGTCGGTCTTTGTTCCCTCGACCTTCAGCGAACCCGAGGCCGTGGCCGCCACGCTGGAACAAATCGACTGCGTCTACCGGCTCGTCGACCAGTTCCCGGACGTATTCGCCCTCGCCGACTCCGCTGATGGAGTCCGTGTCGCCTGGAAGCAGGGCAAGATCGCCTCGTTGCTCGGGATGGAAGGCGGGCACTGCATCAATGAATCCCTGGCTGTCTTGCGGATGATGCGCCGGTTGGGAGTCACCTATATGACCCTGACCCATAACGACAACACCTCGTGGGCGGCCTCAGCCACCGGAGACCCGGTGGAATTCGGGCTCACCGAATTCGGCCGTGAGGTGGTGGCGGAAATGAACCGGATCGGCATGCTGGTCGACCTGTCCCACGTCGCCTCCCAAACCATGCGCGATGCCCTGGACGCCTCCACGAAACCGGTGATCTTCTCCCATTCCAGCTGTCAAGGCATCCACGACCACCCGCGCAATGTACCCGACGACGTGCTCGGCCGGCTGGCCACCAACGGGGGAGTCCAAATGGTGACCTTCGTGCCCGAGTTCATCGCCGCCAACAAGGACCATGCCGGCATTGATGATGTTGTCGCCCACCTGGAACACGCCCGCGAGGTCGCCGGAATTGATCACATCGGTCTCGGTGGAGACTACGACGGCATCCCGTCGGGCCCGAAGGGCTTGGAACGGGTTGATGGCTACCCGCGGTTGCTTGAGGCACTGGTGGACAAGGACTGGTCTACCACCGACCTGGTAGCACTGACCAGCGGAAATATTCTCCGGGTTCTCGGTGATGCCCAGAGCCAGTGACCATAGCGAGCTGCTACATCCGCTGTCGTCGCTTAGACACAATTAATCTGTCGCCGGTTCCAGCCGATCAATCCGATGACGATCCCGCCAACAGCGATAGCCAGGAGCACTCCGACGGGACCTAGTTCAACCTGCTCCACCGGATATTCAGCCAGATGACCAAAAATATCAAGGTTTGCGAGCGCATCGGGAAGTTCCAGGAGCTGACCGAAGGTGGACATCACTGCGCCAAAACCGACGAAGAACCATCCGACTCCAAGAGCAATTTTCGGTAGCCATCCCAGTAATCCAACGACAACGCCGATCAAAGCCAGGACCGCGGGTACCTGCACAATACCAGCCAGCAACAGGTCCGCGAAGTACTTGCCACCTTCGGTATCTAGGGAGGCCAAGGCCCCCAAGCCCATACCCACGCCGACCACCACCTGAATAAGCAAGACCCCGAGGATCAGCACTCCCAGATGCGCGCCAAGCCAGGCGGTTCGACTCACCGGCGCCGACATCGCGTATTCAGCACGGCCAGAGTTTTCCTCACCGCGCACTTGGTGGAGTCCGCTAACCCCGGCAGCGCCGATGAAGACAGTCATAAACACAGCTATATAAGCCAAGTAACCTCGCAACATGTCCTCTCCGGCAAAGACTTGGGCCATCTCCGGCGGGAGGTCATCGGCAACGTCAACAACCGTCTGAGCGAAACTGCCAAACATCAACGAGGCCAGCAACAGCGCGATGACCCACCCAGTCAACGTGCCCTTGAGGGTGTGAAGAGCTAAGCCCTGCGGGGTACCCAGCAACGGTCGAGCCACCCGGGGTCCCAACCGGGTCGGCACGAGGCTTGCTCCGACGTCACGGGTTGTAGAAAGCCAGTAGCCTAACCACACCAGGAGTATCGCGAAACCAGTCGGAATCAAAAGAGGCCACCAACGGTCGTCAACATAGGGTGCAGTTTGTTGAGCCCAGGCCAGCGGAGAAAACCAGGACAGTGTGCTACCGCCAGGTTCAGCGGCATCACCTCCCATCCGGACGAGAAAGGCAAGGCCGAGCGTGGCTCCGGCGATGCCCGAGGCTGCTCGGGAGGACTCGCTCAATTGTGCAGCCACGGTAGCTATACCAGCGAAAAAGAGGCCGACCGCGCATGCGCCGATGGCGACCAGCAGGGAGCCTTGCACAGCATAGTCGGCTGACAGTGCTGCGATCCAGATCAGCAGGCCAACGACAAGATTGCAGATTCCGGCCAACAGCAATGCTGCGGTCAGGGTGGCATGGCGGCCCACAACGTTGGCCCGGATCAGCTCAGCACGTCCGGTCTGTTCCTCCAATCGGGTGTGCCGTACCACCGTAAATATGCTCATCAGCCCAACGAGTAGATAAAGGTAAAGAACGTATCCGCCGGAGAATAACCGTTCATGGGTTGGGTTTTCCATCCCGAAACCGGGACCACTGATCATCCTTCCCAGTGGATCAGTAAACATAGTGGTCATTGTCCGCAATTCGTCCTCGGTTTCGGCCAAAAACTGGATCGCATGGGCAAAGTAGAAGCCCAAACACCCAATCCCCACAATCCATGCTGTCGCGCGAATTCGGTCGCGACGCACCATGAAACGGAGCAGAATGGCGGTACCGGAAAAAGGCGCCTGCCTCCTCGCGGGCTTGAGAGCATACTGGGCTCGGCCTGATTTAACACTCATCTCAGGACACCTCCTTCGGTGTGCCGGAGCTTGCATCACGTGCGGAGAGACCATCTCCATAGTGGCGCATCAGCAGTTCCTCCAATGTTGGCGGATGCGCCATAATGGACCGAACGCCCAGTTCAGCCAGGTCGCTCATCACCTCGTGAATGTGGTCGCCATCCACCTGGAAGATGGCGCGTTGTCCCTCAGTGCGGAAGTCATGGACAAAGCTTTGATTGGCAAGCGGTGCGGCCGAACGGGCGGTTTCAACCTCTAGCGTGGTTCTGCTCATCAGGCGCAACTCGGTCAGTGAACCAGACTGTACGATACGGCCAGCGCGGATAATCGACACCCGATCAGACAGCGCCTCAACCTGAGCCAGAATATGACTCGAAAGCAGTACTGAGCGACCCTGGTCTTTGATCTCGTGGATGACTTTCTGGAAGACTGCCTCCATTAAGGGGTCAAGCCCTGCAGTGGGTTCATCTAAAAGTAACAGGTCCACGTCCGCTGCCAGGGCAGAGATCAATGCCACTTTCTGCCGGTTGCCCTTGGAATAGGTTCGAGTCTTTTTCCGCGGATCGAGGTCGAACCGTTCGATCAGTTCATCGCGCCTGGTTGGGTGATAAGTTCCTCGCAGGCGGAGGAACATATCGATGACCTCACCTCCGGTCAGGTTTGGCCAAAGCTCCACGTCACCGGGCACATAGGCCAAGCGCTCGTGTAAGGCGACCGCATCACGCCATGGGTCGCGCCCGAAGAGTTCAATATGTCCGGCATCGGCGCGCAGTAAGCCTAGCAGTACCCGCATGGTGGTCGACTTACCTGCACCATTCGGGCCCAGAAAACCATGCACCTCACCGGGTTCCACAGACAGGTTTAGGCCATCCAGCGCTCGGACCGAGCCGAACGTCTTGACGAGATTTTTGGCATAGATCACCGCAGTATTCTCGTTCATCGCACCTTCCTTTGATTAGTCCTCAGGTGAGGAGTACCTTTCAACAAAGTCCACGAGGTCAGGATTTGCCTCGGGAATAAGCACGCCCTGCAGAAAAATCTCAGACACGGCGGCGACATAAGGGCCCCACTGCTCGGGAGGGTCGTCTATCGGAGAGCTTCCCAAAAGCCGTTTCATCTGCTTGTGGAGGACCAAGGAACCAAACGACATCAACAGGAGTAGGACCGCACGATGACGCCTATTCTGGCTGGAGCGCATTTGCCCGAGTTCTTCGGCTTCCCCTGCATAGACCAAAAAGTCCTCAATCAACTGATCAAAAAGTTCATCGACTTCCTCTCCACCTTCAGCAAAGGCTCTAACGACGTAGCGGGCAAGGTGGCTCGACTCTTGGATGGCATCGAAGATGTAGCTCTGCGGAAAATGTCCTTCACGGTAGACCGCATTGAGTTTTGCGGCCCGAATCCGTTCAGCGGCGTATCTGTCGCAAGCTTTGCGCAGCTGGGCCTTGGAACCGAAATGGTGGACCACTAACGGAGCAGAAACTCCGGCTCGGCGCGCAATAGTCTTGAGCCCCACGTTATTCAAGCCGTGCTCGGCGAAGAGCACGAGCGCTGCATCTCGGATACGTTCTTTGGCCGATTTTTCCTGTTCAGAGCAGGACGAATTGTCGTCGCTGGCGAGGTGATCCGTGACAGCAGTGGAGTGCTCGTGATGTCCGATGTGGGGATTGGAGGCTCCGTAACGGTAGACCATCATCGCCGTCTCCCTTCGCTATAACCAGGGCGCCTCAATTAGTGTTGAGCCCCGGTATGAAAGACGGTAGCTGAACGGTCATTTAGCCCACAAGAACACTGAATACAAGGTGTTCAGCGTTCAGTGGGAATTCCCGACAGCGAGCTTTGCATCGACCAGACCCTCGAGATTTTGCAATGCTTGCGACTCGATGGTCGTCAGTAGTCCTTTAAGCGAATAGTGCGATAACGACGGGAGGTTACCGTTCCGGTACCGGGCAACGGCCGGTTGCGATCTGGTGATACCGCAAGGGCTGAAGGAGCCGCCCAAAGTAAACCTTGAGGAACATGTTCCCGACACAACGCCGATCCGGCCTGTTCGGCTTAACGTGAATGTCCCGGGAGGAGGGCACTTCCAGAAAGGTCACCTAGGGACTCGTTTCGTCCGTTTTGTGGCTTGAGCTTGGCGGCATGGAGAGCGGAGAGACCAACTAGAGCGAGGTATCTCGTTGCAAGGGGCTCTTCGTCAAGCACTGAGGCTCGAAAAAGTACTTGCGGACGACCCGTCGCGACACCGGGAGAGTGACATCGGTATGAGGTGACGGCGACCCAGGGGAAGAAGACCTTACGCCCATTGTCCAGGGTCCGGTTCGAGACCCCGCTCTGACTTAGGGTGGTGAGCTCCCCTCCGGTGCGCAAATACGTCAAGTCCAGCGACACAGCGAGATGAGGGATTGGGACGAATCCCGTCGTGGCATTTCGGTCAGGCTTGAAACGAAGTCGCAGCATGCACATGAACAACTCAGGATCGTAGAAACCCACCGCGGTTTCTGAATATGTCTGTGAAACTGGCTTTGACTCAGCCTTGTTGACAGCCTCCACACAGGGTTTTTAGTGTGTAATGTATGTCACAGTCGCGTCCGGTGTTGACCATTCTCATCCCCTCCGACCGGGACCATCCCAGCCCGGTCCCTGCCGGTCTGGACAGGATCGAAGACCGAGTCGAGATTCGGTTGTCCGTCGCCGAGCAACTGCCCGAAAAACTCGCCGGAGCCCACGGACTACTGTTGTGGGATTTCTTCTCCGATGCGATCCAGAATGCCTGGCATACCACCGAGCAGCTGGAATGGATCCACGTCGCCGCAGCCGGCGTGGACAAGTTGCTCTTTGACGAGCTCCGTGACTCCGAGGTGACCGTCACCAACGCCCAAGGCATCTTTGACCGGCCTATTGCCGAGTGGGTTCTGGGCGCTATTCTCGCCGAGGCCAAGGACTTTGCCGGCAATTACCGGTTGAAAAACACCAAGTCGTGGAAGCATCGGGAAACCACACGGGTCGAAGGCGCCAAGGCCCTGGTGATCGGCACCGGCGCGATCGGACGAGAGATCGCCCGAATGTTGCGCGCCGCCGGACTGAACGTCACCGGTGCGGGCCGACGCGCTCGCGACCACGATGAGGACTTCGGCGAGGTCGTGCTTTCAGAAGATCTCATCCGCCACGTCGGAGAGTTCGACGTCATGATCAATGCGGCACCACTGACCCCGGCCACCACCGGGCTCATCGACGCCGAGGTGCTCGCCGCGGTCAAACCAGGGGCTCATGTGATCAATATCGGTCGCGGGCCCAGTGTGGATGAATCAGCACTCATCACAGCATTGCGTGAAGGTCCCTTAGGTTTTGCCTCACTGGATGTGTTCACTGAAGAACCCCTCCCACAGACCTCAGAACTGTGGGAGTTGGACAACGTGATGATCTCATCGCATATGTCCGGGGATGTCACAGGCTGGCGCGAGGCACTGGCCGAACAGTTCCTCGACAACGCCGAACGCTGGTTGGCCGATCAGCCGTTACACAATGTCGTGGATAAGACCGCCGGCTACGTACCGGGTGTGGGCTAGCAACCGGTGGGGCGATGTGACAGGAGCAGGCATGACCGATCTCGCCGAACTCAGCGCCAGCGAGTTAGTGCAAGGGTACGCCCAACAAGACTTCACCCCGGTGGAGGTCACCGAAGCGGTGCTGGACCGGATTGACCAGGACAACGGGGATCTGAATGCCTTCGTGCTTGTTGCTCGGACCGTGGCCCTGTCGATGGCCGAAGACTCTACCCGACGCTGGAAAAACGGGGAGCCCCTGGGCCCCGGTGATGGTGTGCCCACCTCAATCAAAGATCTGCTCCTGACCAAGGGGTGGCCCACGCTGCGCGGTAGCCGGCTCATCTCCGAAGACGGGCCCTGGCCCGATGATGCGCCCGCCGTGGCACGGTTGCGCGAAGCCGGTGCGGTCTTTATCGGAAAGGTCACCACCCCCGAGTTTGCTTGGAAGGCCCTCACCGACTGCCTTCGCCACGGAGTCACCACCAACCCGTGGGATATTTCGCGACACGCCGGAGGATCCTCCGGTGGGGGAGCAGCAGCGGTCGCCGCCGGGATGGGGCCTTGGTCGGTGGGCACCGACGGTGGTGGCTCGCTACGTATTCCGGCGTCCTTTACCGGCACAGTCACCCTGAAACCGACCTACGGCACGGTGCCCCTCTACCCCTCCTCACCCTTTGGAACCTTGGCCCACGGTGGGCCAATGACCCGCACAGTCACAGATGCCGCGGTGATGATGGACATCATCTCCGGTTTCGACTCCCGCGACTGGTCGGCCCTGCCGACCCCCATCGGATCATTCACCGAAGGACTCGACGACGGGGTCCGCGGCGTGCGGATCGCCTATTCTCCCACCCTTGGTTTCGGGCGCAACGACCCTGAGGTGCAACGCCTGGTCGAGAACGCGGTGCACGTGTTTGAAGACCACGGAGCTCACATCGAGCAGGTGGATCCCCCGATCAGTGATCCGATTGAGCCGTTTCAGCTGTTGTGGTTTACCGGAGCCGCCAAAGTGCTTGAAGCCTACGGCCCCAACGCCCTGGAGGCTATCGATCCTGGGCTGCGTCAGGGAATCGAGAAATATCACCACGCCTCTGCACTGGACTACCTTAGCGCCCAAGCCGTCCGGATGGATCTGGGCATGACCATGGGTGCTTTTCACGAGACCTACGACCTGTTGGTGACACCGACCATGCCGATCACCGCCTTCGACTGCACCTCTCAGATGCCGGTCGACTGGGAGGGCGAATTCTGGACCTCGTGGACCCCCTATACCTACCCCTTTAATATGACCCAGCAACCGGCAGCCTCTGTTCCCTGCGGTGTGTCACCGGCCGATGGGCTCCCGGTGGGGTTGCAGATCATCGCGGCCCGCACCCAGGACCGGCTGGTGCTACGCGCTGCCCGAGCCTACGAACAGGCCGCAGGTGAGCAATTCGTACGGCCGATCCGGCCTCACGCGGCCTAAAACCCGCGTCGAAGCGCGTTATGCAACGACATGTTACTGCCCAAACGGCGAGAACTGGCCGGGGCTGACATGATCGAAGAGACCGTTGAGCGTTTGTGTAGGCTGGTGCCCAGCAGCGCGCATGCGAAGCCTCGCGCCTGGCGATGAACTGACCGGGCACCGCTGCGAACACTCTTGTACACAGCCGTGTGCTCCTAGTGTGTGTTCACAGATGCGAGGGCGCTCTAGGGGCAGTGACCTATGAAAGGACAGGAGCCCGGGCTTCGCGTCCAGCGCTTGGCCTCGGGCGAGTGCATTATGCGTCTGATCTCTTCTTCACACCTACTGATTCACCGCGAGGCTCCGGGTGCTGTGGTGGTGTTGCCACGATGACAGCGATAACTTTCACCCTGAATCACACTCGCTTTGACGAGAACTACCAGCCACTGGACGGTACCCGGCTGACCACCAACTTCGCCAATCTGGCCCGTGGTGAAAACCGTGAGCAGAACCTGCGCACTGCCCTGCGTATGATCGATGATCGGTTCAATGAGTTGATCACCCAGGGTAATGCCAGTGGCCAGCGCTACCGAGTCCAGCTCGAGATTGTCTCGGTGGCCATCGATCTGCCGTCCCAGGACGCTGAGGAATCCTCTTTCCCGGTGATCGAAATGCTACAGACCACCGTGATCGACACCCAGACGCGGCAACGCATCCCTGGGGTGGTGGGGAATAACTTCTCCTCTTACGTGCGTGACTACGACTTCAGCATCCTGGCCCGCGAGTACGCCGAACGCGATGAGCCGTTACCGGAGGACTTCGGGGTACTCCACGGCAATATTTTCAAGGGCTTCGTAGAGTCCGAGGCCTATCAGCAACAGTTCAGCAAGCTACCGGTGATCTGCATTAGTGCCTCGACCAAGAAGACCTATCACCGCACCGAGCACCAACACCCGGTGCTGGGGGTGGAGTACCGGCAGAATGAGTTCTCGCGCACCGATGAGTACTTCGCCAAGATGGGGATGGCAGTCCGCTACTTCATGCCACCGAAGAGTGTTGCCCCGCTGGCGTTCTACCACTTCGGTGATCTGGAAGCCGACTACACCGATCTGGAACTAGCCTCCACGATCGCGACCATGGAGACCTTCCAGCGGATTTATCGACCCGAGATCTACAACGCTCACACCCCGGCTGGCGAGGTGTATCAGCCCGGCCTGGAACACACTGACTTCTCGCCAACCCAGGTGGTCTATGACCGGGAGGAACGCTCCCGGCTCGGTGTGGAACAGGGCCACTTTGCCCTGGAGAAGCTCATCACCCCGCACCGGGAGACCTTGGAACAGTGGTCGTCGCAGTACGCCGACCACCACCCGCACGCACAGGGAGCCACACGATGACGAAACTTCTACCCACCACCTCCGCCGGAAGTCTGCCCAAACCCTCCTGGCTGGCCGAGCCAGAAAAACTTTGGTCACCCTGGCAACTGGCAGACCAGGCACTGGCCGAAGGCAAACGCGACGCGCTCTTGCTGGCCCTGGCCGAGCAACGCGGTGCCGGCATCGATATCGTCAGCGACGGCGAACAGACCCGCCAGCACTTCGTGACCACCTTCATTGAGAATCTCAACGGTGTGGATTTTGAAAACCGCAAGGTGGTCCAGATTCGGGAGCGCTATGACGCCTCGGTGCCGGTGGTTGTCGATGAGGTCACGCGCAAAGGGCCGGTGTTCGTCCAGGACGCCCGGGAGCTACGGGCCCACACCGAGGCAACGATCAAATGGGCGCTGCCCGGCCCGATGACCATGGTCGATACGTTGTATGACAACTACTACGGTAGCCGGGAGAAGCTGGCCTGGAAATTTGCCGAGATCCTGAATGAAGAAGCCAAAGAACTCGCCGAAGCCGGAGTGGATATTATCCAGTTCGATGAGCCGGCCTTCAACGTGTTCTTTGACGACGTCAAGGCCTGGGGCGTGCAGGCGCTGGAGCGGGCTGCCCAAGGGCTGAGCTGTCAGACCGCCGTGCATGTCTGTTATGGCTACGGGATTGAGGCCAATACCGAGTGGAAGAAGACCCTAGGCGAGGAATGGCGTCAGTATGAGGAGATCTTCCCCCAGATCCAGCAGTCCAGCATTGATATTGTCTCGCTGGAAGCTCACAACTCGCACGTGCCGATCGAGCTCATTGAGCTGGTGCGTGGCAAGAAGCTGATGGTGGGGGCGATCGATGTGGCCAGCCACACCGTGGAGACCCCCGAAGAGGTCGCTGACACGTTGCGCCAGGCCCTGAAACACGTGGATGCCGAAAACCTCTGGGCCTCCACCAACTGCGGGATGGCCCCGTTGCCACGGGATGTGGCCCGAGCCAAGCTCCGTGCCTTGAGCGCTGGGGCCGCGATCCTGCGAGAAGAACTGAGCTCCTAACCCCATACCGGCAACGCTGTGCACGCGGTCGTCCGGGGTGTAACAACCTCGGCCACCGCGTGTGATGGGCCTGAACTTCGGTAGGATGTGGGTGACCTCACGGGCGCTCTGAGCACAGAGCTGAGATCGGACCAAGGCTGTCCGAGCACCGTTTGAACCTGTCCGGGTCATGCCGGCGAAGGAAGAAGGAGTTCTTGCATGACGCATACCTCACCCCTGAACTATTCCACCCACAGCGCTGACTACCTCGTTGACGAAGAGCACGGGATTAAGGTCCCGGTCACCCGCATCCGCCAGGATGATTCTCCCAACGGTGAGCGCAATGAACCGTTCACGGTCTATCGCACCACCGGGCCCGGCTCGGATCCGGTCCGGGGTTTGTCCGGGTTGCGCGAGCAATGGATTGCTGCTCGCGAGGATATCGAGACCTACCAGGCCCGCGGCCGGAAGCTGGAAGATGACGGCGCCAAGGCGCTACGTCGTGGGGCGGCCAGCCAAGAGTGGCAGGGCGCCCAACGGGCCCCGCTGCGGGCCAAGCCCGGGCGTCGGGTGACCCAGATGCACTACGCCCGCAACGGGCAGATCACCCCGGAAATGCGGTTCGTGGCCCTGCGCGAGGGCGTGGATGTCGAGCTGGTGCGTTCCGAGGTGGCCGCCGGTCGGGCGATTATCCCTAATAACGTCAACCACCCCGAATCCGAGCCGATGATTATCGGTAAGGCCTTCAGTGTGAAGGTCAACGCCAATATTGGAAATTCCGCGGTGACCTCCTCGATCGCTGAAGAGGTCTCCAAGATGCAGTGGGCCACCCAGTGGGGTGCTGATACCGTGATGGATTTGTCCACCGGCGATGACATTCACACCACCCGTGAGTGGATTATCCGCAACTCGCCGGTACCGATCGGTACCGTGCCGATTTATCAGGCGCTGGAGAAAGTCAACGGCGACCACCAGGCGCTGACCTGGGAGATCTTCCGCGACACGGTGATCGAACAGTGCGAACAAGGTGTGGACTACATGACGATCCACGCCGGTGTGTTGTTGCGCTACGTGCCGTTGACCGCCGAGCGGGTGACCGGGATTGTCTCCCGCGGTGGCTCGATTATGGCCGGCTGGTGCCTGGGCCATCATCAGGAGAGCTTTTTGTACGAGAACTTTGATGAGCTGTGCGAGATCTTCGCCCAGTACGATGTGGCCTTCTCCCTGGGAGACGGGTTACGCCCGGGCTCGTTGGCCGATGCCAACGATGATGCGCAGTTCGCCGAGTTGGAGACCCTGGCCGAGCTGACCCAGCGGGCCTGGGAGTACGACGTGCAGGTCATGGTCGAAGGCCCCGGCCACATTCCGTTGCATTTGGTGCGCGAGAATGTCGAGAAACAACAACAACTGTGCCACGGTGCCCCGTTCTACACGCTCGGGCCGCTGGTGACCGATATTGCCCCGGGATATGACCATATCACCAGCGCCATCGGCGCCACTGAGATTGCCCGGTACGGGACCGCGATGCTGTGCTACGTGACCCCGAAGGAACACCTGGGGTTGCCGAACCGGGATGACGTGAAAACCGGGGTGATCACCTATAAGATCGCTGCCCACGCCGCGGATGTGGCCAAGGGCCACCCGGGGGCTCGGGACCGGGATGATGCGCTGTCGAAGGCACGGTTCGAGTTCCGGTGGCGCGATCAGTTCGGGCTGTCGTTGGACCCGCAGACCGCCGAGGAATTCCACGACGAGACTCTGCCGGCCGAACCGGCTAAGACCGCGCATTTCTGCTCGATGTGCGGGCCGAAATTCTGCTCGATGCGGATCTCGCAAGATATTCGGGATGAGTTCGGCAATGTCGATGAACAAGCCCGGATCGTGCAACAGGGCATGGCGGCCAAGGCGCGGGAGTTTCGGGAGGCCGGGGGCACCGTATACCTTCCGGACCCGGCGTTCCCGGCCCGCTAGGAGGACCCCGTTACGTAGTCTGCCCGGTGGTGGCGCGTGGAAGCGTGACGGTCACGATCAGTCCACCACCCGGGCGGGCCGTGAGCTCCAGCGCACCGTGGGAACGTTCCACGATGGCGGCCACAATCGCCAGGCCGAGCCCACGGCTGGCGCCACCGGCGCGGCCCCGGGCAGTGTGGAAGGGCTCGGTCAAATGGGCAAGGACCTCGGGATCAATGATCTCACCGGCACCCTCCACCTGAAGCTGTACATCACCGGTCTCATCCGTGTCGACCGGGGGCTTAGCGGGGCCCAGGGTTGCGGTGCGCACGGTGAGCACACCGTTGTCCCGATTGTGCCGGATCGCGTTTTCCACCAGATTCTGCATCAATTGCACGAGCAATCGCTCGTCGGCGTCGGCCACCGCCGGACCCAACTCGGTGGTGACCTGTAGCCCGCGCTCGTCGGCGGCGACGGTGTACTGGTCGAGCACCGTCTCGGCGACCTCGGCAAGATCCACCGGGCCGGTCTGAATTCCGCCGGCTTCGGCCTCGGCCAAGTCCAGCAGGGATTCCACGGTGCTACTACTGCGCGCATTGAGTTCGGCCAATCGCTCGAGTACTTGGCGATCCACGACCCCGGGGGTTGCCCGGGCCACATCCAGGATGGTTTTGGAGGCAGCCAGCGGGGTGCGTAGCTCGTGGGAGGCATTGGCGGCAAACCGGCGTTGGGCGGTGTTATAGCGCTGAATGTTCTCCAGCATCGCATCGAAGGTCTGGGCTAGATCGACGATCTCATCGCGGGGCCCGGTCAGTCCGATCCGATGGTCCAACCGGCCACTGGCAGCGATCTGGGCGGCCTCGTTGATCTGGGCCAGCGGACGCAGCATCCGACCGGCCAGCCACCAGGCGACCAGCGAACTGAGTACAGCCAAGATCAGCAGCACAATAACCGAGACGGTGATCAGCAACGTGATGAGATCTTCGCGACTGTGGACCTCGACAGAGAAACTGCCGCCGGGGCTCTCGGCGCCATCAGCCACCTCTGATCCCTCGGTCCCGGCCGGTGGGTGGGTGCTATCGGGGACGATGAGCACCGAACCATCCTCGCCGGTAGCACCGACGCGTCCGAAGGAATAGTCCGGCCCCAGCCCCAGGTAGGTCACCAGCACCGTCAACAGCACCGCCCCGCAGATGATGACCAGCACCGCGTAGGAAAAGGCCAGGCGGGTCCGGGCGCTGAACCGGTGGGCCGGGCGCAACCGTTGGGGCGGCTGCTCAGTCATGATCGGCCCGCGGGCTGGTCGTGGGGGCCGGCTCGGGGTCGGCATCCACCGTGTAACCCACCCCGGAGATGGTACGGATCACCCAGGGCTCGCCGAGCTTGCGGCGCAGGGAGCTGATGGTGACCTTCACCGACTGGGTGAACGGGTTGGCGTTTTCATCCCAGGCTTCGGCCAACAGCTGTTCGGCGCTGATCACCCGGCCAGGCTCGCACATCAGCGTTTCTAACACCGCAAATTCCTTGGGGCTGAGCCGAATGTTGCGCCCCGATCGGGTGACCTCGTGCCGGAAAGGGTCCAGGGTTACCCCGCCGGCACGGTATTGGGCCGGGCGCGGGGTGAAGCGACGACGCCCCAAGGCCCGGACTCGGGCCACCAGCTCGTCGAATTCAAAGGGCTTGGTCAGATAGTCGTCGGCGCCTAAGGACAGTCCGTCGACTTTCTCCTCGACTAGCCCGGCGGCGGTGACCATCAGGATCGCCGGCCGATCCACCTCGGCGTCCAGGCGCTGGCAGACCTCGTCGCCGTGTACGCCGGGGATATCCCGATCCAACAGCATCACGTCGTAGTCAATAGTGGCCACCGCGTGTAACGCCTGGTGGCCATCGGTGGCGATATCGGCCGAGATGGACGATAGCGCCAGCCCGTCTCGGATCGCTTCGGCCAGATACTGCTGGTCTTCAACGATCAATACCCGCATGAACGGCTCCCGGTAGTTGTTGTGGTGGTGTGGTGGCGGGGATCATGTGCTCAGTGCCGCGGTCGGAGAGGTGTTCGCTGCGCGCATGGCCGGCAAGACCCCGGCGATCGCCCCGACCAGGATGGTTACGGTGATCCCCAATAGTGGAATCAGCGGCGGGAGCGTGGGCGTCCACCCGTTGACCAGGGAGACGACCAGGGTACACAGCCCGCCTAACACGATGCCGGCGACGCCACCGTAGCTCGCCAGTAGCACCGATTCAACCATAAACTGGCGCCGAATGTGGACGCGGGTGGCACCCAGTGCCCGGCGCAAGCCGATCTCGCGACGGCGCTCCATGACGGTGATGACCATGATATTGGCCACCCCGATCCCGCCGACCAACAGCGCGATCGAGCCCACACCCACCAGCAGTCCGGTAAAGGCGGTATCGATGGCATTTTGGGCCGCCAGTGTGTCGGAGGGGCGACTGACGCTGACCTCATTGGGCCGTTGCGGGTTGATGGTCGAGGGGATCAGATCCCGGACGGCAGTCACCGCCTCGTCGGTAGAGCGTTCAAACAGTGTGGTCGGTGAGCCGGAGAACTCCAGCTGCTGGTGGGCCTGCTCGGCGCCGACGAGCACCGAGGTGTTCAACTCCGCAGCCAGGGGTGAGGGGTTGAGGATGCCCAGCACCGTGTAGGTGATTCCGTTGAGACTCACCGTTGCACCCGGGGTGGCGATGCCGAGGCGTTGGGCGGCGGTGGCCCCCAGCACGGTGGTGGGGTACTGGCCGGTGGCCCGATTGAACCAGGTGCCGTTACGCAATGAGGCGGAGGTGACCTCCAAGAGTTCCTCATCGGCGGCGGCCACGGTGAGCCCATTGGTTTGGCCCGGATCGATGTGGGAGTTGCGGTAGGCGTGCACACCGGTCAGTTCGGCTAACCAACTGACCTGTTCGACCCCGTCGACCCGACGGAGCCGAGCCGCGGAATCGGCCGGTAGCACGGTCTGTTCCCCGGAGAAAGACTCGCCCGGGGTCACGGTTAGCATATTGGTGCCCAGGGCGGCCAGGCGTTCTTGCACCTTGGCCTGGCTCGACAGCGAGATCCCGATCACCGCGATCATCGCAGCGATCCCAATGGCGATCCCCAGGGCCGACAGGGTGGCCCGAGCCGGATGGGCACGCACCCCGTTCCAGCCCAGACGCAACAGGTCGGTCAGGCGCAGCCGGGAGGCATGGATGGTGGTCGGTGCGCTCACGTCATCTCACTTTCAGCTGTGATCGGTGCGTGCGTGCCGGTATCGGATTCCACCGCGCCATCGCGGATCGCGATCTGGCGGGGGAACCGGGCGGCAACGTCGCGGTCGTGGGTAATGACCAGCACCGTGGTGCCGGATTCGTTGAGTTGTTCCAGGATGTCCATCACCTGCGCGCCGGAGCGGGAGTCTAAGGCCCCGGTCGGCTCATCGGCCAGCAATAAAGGGGGGTTGCCGACCACTGCCCGGGCGATGGCCACGCGTTGACGTTGCCCGCCGGAGAGTTGTTTCGGGGTGTGGCCCGCTCGGTCAGCCAGGCCCACCCGGGCCAGGGCGTGATGGGCGCGTTCGCGCCGTTCGTCCAGCGGTAGCCCTCGGTACAGCAAACCGGTGGCAACATTATCGACAGCGGTCTGGGACTCATCGAGGTGGTACTGCTGGAAGACGAACCCGATCAGCGTGGCCCGTAAGGCGGACAGCTCGGCGTCACTGGCGGCCGAGGCGCGGTGCCCGGCGAGGATCACCTCGCCACTGGTGGCCCGATCGAGGGTGCCGATTAGATTCAGCAACGTGGTTTTGCCCGAACCACTCGGCCCAATGATCGCCACGCGCTCGCCGGGGTGCACGTCAAAACTCACCCCGTCTAACGCCACGGTGGGCGGGGACCCGTAGGTACGGCAGACCTGTTGCAGGGACAATAGGGTCTCGGCGGTACTCACTCGGCCACCGCCACCTTATCGCCGGCCGCAAGCTCACCGGAGGTGACCTCCACCATCTCATCGGCGAACTTTCCGACCTTGATCGGCACGCGCTGCACGGTGTCCCCGTCGACGACGTCAACGGCGTAGCCGCCACCGGATTGGGCCAGCAACGCGCGCACCGGAACGGTCAGCACGTCCTCGGCCACCGTGCGGGTCGCCACGACCGTGACGGGAACATTGGCATAGGAGGCGGCCACGGACGGGTCTTTTAACGCCACCCGGACCGGAATCGTCACGCTGGTCTTGCCGGAATCGTCCTCTTTTTCCACGGCGGGATCGACCTGTTCGACGACTCCCTCGGCTTCGTCACCGTTGGGTAGCCGCACGGTGACCTCTTGGCCGGTGGTCAGTAAGTCTTGCTGGGCGGTTTGCACCTCTGCGGTGGCAAATAGCCTGGTGTCGGTGACTTCCAGCACCCCGTCACTGGCGGGGCTACCGGCTTCGGACAGGCGTTTATTGACCCGCACATCGCTGGGCAGAAAGACCACGCGACCACGCTCGATTTGCTGAGTCTGGGGCAGGCCGAGATCCTTTTGCCACCGTCCGATCGCCGTAGCGGTGGCTGCATCGAAGCGTTGATCCGGTGTACCGGAGAAGTAGTCGAGATCCGCCAGGTTCTGCTCGAGTTGTTCCACATCGCGACCGTTGGGCATACCCAACTCAAAGGTGCGCCAGGCCGGCAACTTGCCGCGCATAGCTACCACCGGGCGGTCGTCGAGACGCATCAGCTCCTCGCCTGGTTTCACGGTGCTACCCGGTGAGGCCACCGAGGTCAGCGTGCCGGAGAGTTCGGTGCCCACCGTCTGGGCGGGACCATATCCCAGGGTGCCTTTGACCTCAACGCGTTCGTGCAGGTCGGTTTGTTCAGCATTGGCGGTCTCGACTTCAGCGGCTGCGGGAGCCGGAGCATCGTCGTGGACCGCATTGGCGACCACAAAGCCACCGGCTCCGGCTGCCAAGACACCGGCGACGAGCACAGAGCCGATGACCGCCCGAGATTTCAGGGTACTCACTGGCCCACCTCTGCTCCGGGGATCAGGCCGGCTTCATTCGAGCACTGTTCGACATCGGCTGGATCGGCATCCGGCACGCCACTGACGACCGGCCCCTGGCCCGAGCTGAAGTCCGGATCCGGTACATCGTAGCCGGCTTCGCGCATACACCGGGAGAACTCCAGCATCATGGCTTCCAGCTCCGAGTTATCGGCGACATTGGCGTCCTGCGGTGGCGGACCGATCTTTTCCTCGCAACTCTGCAAGGCCGCGTCGAAAGCGGCCGGGTCTTCACTGCCGCCAAAGGAGCCGTCGGGGTTGACCGGAATCGCACCACCGTCGCCGAGCTCGATCCCCTCATCGTTCATGCACTGGGTGAAATCGTGTTGCCACTGTTCCACGCTCGAGGCGCTACCGGCATTGAGCTCCGTCTCGGCGCTCGCCTCGGAGTCGTTGTTCTGATCTTTGCCGTCACCGCAGGCACTCAACACCAGAGTTGCCGCACACAGAGCGGCCGATACCTGGAGCACACCGGGCTTGATGAGTTGACGCATCTGATAACCTCCGTCGTTGGCGTCGGGGCCGACCGGCTGATTGTCCTCGCCGTCGGCGTCCTGAACAACAGGACATGTTCCAGTCTCGAAGATCGAAGGTTGTCAGAAGGTAAAGAGATGTTCTCGCGGTGTCACCAGTCCGTACACACACATCGCCCGCCGACACACCGGGTGCCGACGGGCGATGAGCTACAGCGGAGTAGCGATTAGCTCTCGGAGGACCAATCGCGGGTAGCCAGCTCGGATAGGCCGGTGGGTTCACCGTTGTCGTCGTAGAGGTAGAAGCCCTTGCCGTTTTCGGTGCCGAGGTAGTCGTTGTCCAAGGCCCACTTCAGCCGACGTGCCATTTCCTGGGAGTCCTCGTCATCGGTCTTATTGGACTCGATGGCGTAGGAGACACCGAAGCCGACCACGTCGAATAGGCGGAACGGAGTGAAACGGTCGCCTTCGGTGATGATCCGGGCCACCTTCTCGACGGTTGCCACGTCGGTGATGCCACGGGTCCACAGCTTGGCACCGTTTTCCAGCCAGGGCACGAACAGTGTGTTGATCACGTAGCCCGGGTGCTCCTTGTTGAGCTCGATCGGCACCATGCCGAACTCCTCAGCGGCCTCCACAGCGGTCTTGAAGACCTCCGGATCGGTCTGGCCGGTGGGCATGATCTCGACAATGTTCTGCTTGTGAATGTCATTGGCGAAGTGCATGGCCAGGTACTTCTCGGGGCGACCGGTCAGCTCGGCGAAGTCCGAGGGGCGGAAGGTCGAGGTGTTGGTGGCCACGATGGTCTTCTCGGGCAACAGCTCAGCGAGCTTGCCGTACAAGTCGTTCTTGATCTCGGTTTTCTCCGGAACGGCCTCAATGATCAGATCGGCGTCCTTGACGGCTTCTGCCAGATCAGCGGTCTGGGTAATGCGCTGGCGACCCTCGGTGATCTTCTCTTCGGGCTGATCGGTGAAGTACTGGCGGTACTTCTTCGCGATGTTCTCGAACCGGCCCTCAGCGGCCTTGAGTGCGTCGTCGTTAATGTCGTAGCTCACCACGTTCTTGCCGTTGTACGCGGCGAACATAGCGATCTGTGCGCCTAGGTTTCCGGCGCCCAACACGGTCAAATTCTGAACATCAGACATTATGTCTCCCATCTGCAGTTATGGAGCGGTTACATCGTATGGTCAACTCCGTTCCGTACAGTTGCGATGCTACGCCCCGCCCCGCGGGATGTGTAGGGGCTACTGGCGCCAGCACACCAGGCAACCGATCGCCCAGAGTGAACCGCGGGTTAAGGCGGTCGGGACCGTGTCAGCCAGCAGTCATAGTGCAGACTGCACAAGCGCCGCTGCGAAGTTTGTGGTCACAGGCTATGTGATCTAGCTCACAACCGGTTTAGAGTGAAGGCACACAGACACCATCGACGACGAGAGTCATCAGTAGCAGGAGGTTTCCCCGATGTCTACCTACTTCCCGTGGCTAGCCCCGTCCGAGCGAGCAGATCAGACCTGTTTGACCGATGCGAACCACTCACTGTCGTATCGAGAATTATCGGAGAGTTCTCGGGCGTTTGCCTCCCAGCTGGCCGACCACGGTATCGGCCACGGCGATGTGGTGGCCATCATGTTGCCCAATCGCATCGAACTGGTGGTCGCGATTTTTGCTGCCTGGCGTCTGGGCGCTGCCGCCACGCCGATCAACCCAGTGTTTACCGACCGGGAGGCCACGCATCAGCTCACCGACTCCGGGGCGAAGGTGATCGTCACCGCAGAACCGGATCGCTTCGCTGAGCTACTGGCCACCATTGATGTCAACGACGTGCTGGCTGAGGACAAGACGACCGAGAACCCCGCCGCCGACCACGAGCCCGATCCGGAATCGGCTGCCCAAGATATTGCCTTGCTGATCTACACCAGTGGCTCCACCGGTCGGCCCAAGGGCGTGATGCTCGATCACGCGAATCTGCACGCCATGACCGAACAAATGATGGGGGCCTTTAATTTCACCGGCGACGAGCACTGTCTGCTGGTGCTGCCACTGTTTCACTCCAATGCGTTGCTGGTCAGTGTCCTCACCCCGCTACGGGCCGGGACCCGGACCACCATTCTGGAGCGCTTCCACCCGGTGGACTTTTTGGAAGCGATTGCCACATACCGGCCCACCTATTTCTCGTGCGTTCCCACCATTCTGGCTCATCTCACCGCCCTACCGGCCGAGGCCATCCCGGACACCAGCTCGTTACGCTTTGCCGTCTGCGGTGCGGCTCCGGCCTCGGCGGAACTACTCCAGCGGGCCGAGGAGATGTTCGATATCGCCATTGTCGAAGGGTACGGGCTCACCGAAGGCACCTGTGCCTCCGCTTCGAACCCCATCGAGGGGGTCCGTAAGCCCGGCACCGTCGGTACCGCGCTCCCCGGCCAACAGATCCGGATTGTCGACCCCGAAGGCAACGAAGTGCCCACCGGTGAAACCGGCGAAATCATCATTAGTGGTCCCACCGTGATGCGGGGCTATCTCGGCAAACCCGAGGCCACCGCCAAGACCGTGGTCGATGGCTGGTTGCACACCGGTGATGTTGGCAAGCTCGACGAGGACGGGTATCTCACCATTGTCGACCGCATCAAAGACATGATTATCCGCGGTGGAGAGAACATTTACCCCAAGGAGATCGAATCCGTGCTCTACGGCGTCGAGGGTGTGCTGGAAGCCGCGGTGATTAGTAAACCCGACCCTTCCCTGGGCGAAGTCCCCGTCGCCCGCGTTTCGCTGTACTCCGGCAGCACCCTCACACCCGAGGACTTGCTGGCCGAATGTCGCAAGCACCTGACCAAGATCAAGGTGCCCGTTGAGCTGACGATCATCGACGAGATTCCCAAGAACCCCGTCGGCAAGATCGATAAGCCTCGTCTGCGCCAGGAGGCCTCGGCAGCCTCCTAGCCAGTCCCCTCATAGCTTTTTCGACCCACGTTTCAAGGAGGAATCATGGGTTTCCGCACTCCGGATCTGCCGCCGGCGGGTCCCGTTCCCCTGTCACAGATGCCTTTCCGAGACCGAATGAAGACCCTCACTCAGCATTGGGGTGAGTACGGATTCGGAGTCCCGAAGTACATCCTGCTGTTCTATATCGTCAAAATGGCCCTCTACATCGCCCTCGGTGTGGTTGTCGTGGGGCTTACCACCCCGGCGCTGGGCGGTTTTGGCGCGTTCACCGAGTGGTGGACCGAACCGATTGTCTACCTGAAACTGATGGTCTGGACGATCCTGTTCGAGATTACCGGCCTGTCCTCGTCCTCAGGGCCATTGGCGTTCAAGATCAGCCCACCGATCGGTGGCATTCTCTACTACCTGCGTCCCGGCACGCTGCGCGTACCGCCGTGGCCGGATAAAGTCCCCGGCACCTCCGGAGACCACCGCACGGCCTGGGACGTGGGTGTGTATATCGCGCTCTTGGTCAACCTGGTCTTCCTACTGGTGCACCCGGGTGCCCGCACCGAGATGGTCCCCGACGCCCAAGCCGGGCTGTTGCCGGTTTGGGCGATGCTGACCTACTTGGGCCTGCTGGGTTTGATGGGGTTGCGCGATAAGGTCGTGTTCCTCACCTCACGAGCCGAACAGTACCCGCCGATCTTGCTGGCCTTCGCAGTCCTGGCCAGCTTCACCGATATGATCATCGCCGCCAAGGTCGTGATCGTCGTGGTCTGGGTCGGGGCAGCGATTTCGAAGTTCGGACGTCACTTCACCCCGACGGTGGCAGCGATGATGGCTAATACGCCCTGGATCCCCACGCGGGCGGCCAAACGGGCGCTGTACCGAGACTTCCCGCGAGATATGCGGCCCTCACGGTTCACCACCATCATGGCTCACGGACCCGGGACCTTGGTGGAGGGTGTGGCACCGCTGGTCTTATTGTTCTCCACCAACCGCACCCTGACCTTGATTGCGCTGGTGGCCATCATCGCCTTCCACGTGTTCATCATCTCGACCCTGCCGCTGGCGGTCCCGCTGGAGTGGAATATCTTCTTTATCTTTGCCGCCTACTTCCTGTTCTGGAATTACCCGGCTGAAGCCGGCTACGGGGTCTTCGACTTCAGCTCGCCATGGGTCGCTGCCGCGGTGATTGGCGGTATGGTGATCTGGCCCATTATCGGTAATATTCGCCCGGACTGGATCTCCTTCTTGGTCTCCTACCGTCAATACGCCGGCAACTGGGCCTGCACCGTGTGGGCATTCCGCGACGAGGACGCCGAAAACAAGCTGGAGACCCACATCACGAAGTCCAATCAGATGCACTCCACCCAGCTCAAGGCAACCTTCGGTGAAGAGCTGGCTGGGATATTCACCGAGAAAGCAAATGCTTTCCGCGCCATGCACAGTATGGGACGGGCGTGCTACTCGATGCTGTACCGGCACACCAACAATATCGACACCTACCGGTTACGAGAAGGCGAGACGATTTGTTCGCCGCTCATCGGCTGGCAGTTCGGTGACGGTCACCTCCACGATGAGCGGCTGATCAGTGCCGTGCAGAAACGGTGCAACTACGAACCGGGCGACCTGGTGGTGGTCTTCACCGAATCCGAACCCATCCACCGTAACCGGACCGAGTACCGCGTGATTGATGCGGCCTTGGGCGTGGTGGAGCGTGGCTGGTATTACACCCGGGACTCCTCGGAGACCCAGCCGTGGCTACCCGATGGCCCGATCCCGCACACCGTGACCTGGACCCGTCCGGGCTACCAGGCACCCGGTGATGCGATCTATGGCCGTCACGACAGTGACGCGGAGATCACGGGTGACCCGCAGGTCAAGGTTGTACCCGTCACAGTTGACCGTGAGAAAATAACCGAATGACGACAGCGATGGTGGTTGGCAGCGGGCCCAATGGGCTCGCTGCCGCCGTGACCCTGGCCCGTGCAGGACTGGAAGTCACCGTGCTGGAAGCCGCCGAACAACCCGGCGGCGGAACCCGCTCAGCGGAACTCACGGTGCCTGGAGTTCTCCACGACGAATGCTCCGGCTTCCACCCCCTTGCTGTAGAGACCGCCTTTTCCGCGATCGCCAACCTGGATCGCTACGGCTTGCAGTGGCGGCACCCCCAGGTGCAATATGCCCAACCGCTCGATGACGGCACCGGGGCGGCTGCCTGGCAGGATGTGGCCACCACAGCAGAGCATCTGGGCAGTGACGGACCAATGTGGCAGCGGGTCTTTGGGCCACTGTCCGAAAACTTCCCGGAGATCACCGAGGACTTTTTGCAACCGATGTTGCACCTGCCACATCACGTGTGCAAGCTGGCCCACTTCGGAGCCTTTGCCGGCATGCCGGCTACCCTGCTCGGAAAACTGTGGCACACACCTCAGGCACGCGCCCTCTTCGCAGGGGTGGCCGCCCACGCCTTCCGCCCCTTCGGCTCTCTGGCGTCTTCGGCTATCGGGATTGCGTTGGGCACCGCCGCTCACACCTACGGGTGGCCGGTGGCAGCCGGAGGATCTCAGGCCATCTCGGCGGCGATGATCGCGGCACTGGAGGATCTCGGCGGGCGGGTAGAAACCGGGCTGCGCGTACGGTCCTTGTTGGATCTACCGCCAGCCGATGTGGTCATGCTCGATATCAGTCCGGCCGCCGCGCTGGAAATCGGCGGGGCGCAGATCCCATACCCAGTCCGGTGCGGGTTGCGGTCCTTCCGGCACGGGCCCGGAGCATTCGTGGTGAACTTTGCCGTGGAAGGTGGCATCCCCTGGCGGTACGAGCCAGCCCGGTCTGCCGGCACGGTACACGTGGGCGGGACCTATCACGAGGTCGCTACTGCAGAGCGAGAAATCCACCGAGGAAGGATGCCCGACCGGCCCTTCGTGCTCTTGGGCCAGCAGTATTTGGCGGATCCGGATCGCTCTGCCGGCACGGTTCATCCGGTGGATGCCTACGCACACGTACCGGCCGGATTCCGCGGAGATGCCACGGTCGCGATCGAGGAACAGATCGAACGGTTTGCCCCCGGGTTCCGCGACCGGATCGTGGGCCGATACGTCCGGTCAGCCCAGGACCTAGAATCCCACAACGCCAACTATGTGGGTGGGGACATCGTCACCGGCGCCAATTCAGCCTGGCAGTTGCTGATGCGGCCCCGGCCGAGTATCAACCCCTATTCGCTCGGTGCACCGGGACTCTACCTCTGTTCGGCGGCCACCCCGCCCGGAGCCGGTGCCCACGGGATGTGTGGCTATAACGCGGCCCAGTCAGCCCTGGCTGAACTCCGGCGGGCCGGCAGAATTGAGGAAAGGAGCCCGGTGCGTGGAGACCGAGATCTCGCTGGTCGGCCAGAGAATGTCTGAGCGACTCGAGGAAATCAGTTCGGAGACGACCAAAACCATCGCCCGGAACGTGGACTATCTCGACGAGCCCGAGTTACTCACGTCCTTGGCGGCCAGTGTGGAAGGCAATGCCACCACGATTGCCTCCATGCTGTGTAACGCCATCCCGCTCGAGCGAGTCCAGGCTCATCCGGCTACCATTGAATATGCTCATCGCCTCGCCCAACGGGGGATCCCCTCGGATTCGTTGCGCAGGGCCTACCACGTGGGAACGTCAGCGTTTCGTGCCTTTGTTTTTGAAGAAGTGTTGGCTTTGGATAGCCCGCCCGAAGCCAAGCTGGAAATCCAGCACTATATCGATGGGTTCTTTCACAGCTATATTGACTGGATCACCCAGGAAGTGCTGGCTGTCCACGCGGAGGAAACACGGCACCGGTTAGAAGATAGCGCTTCGGCCACCTCGAGTCTGGTCCGCCAGGTGCTGGACCAGCAGCCCGTGGCTCCCAGTACCTTTGAGGCACGCGCCCACTATCGGCTGGATCTGATTCACCGGGCGGCAATGGTTTGGGTGGATGACGCCAACCCGGGGGTGGATTCCACGCCGGCCCTGCTGGCGCTGACCTCGCAGGTTGCTCGTGCCTTCGGACGTGGCACCCCGCACCTGTTTACTGCTGTTGACCGGGGATTAGCGTGGGTCTGGTTCGGGGTGGGACGAGCCCAACGACCCGACCCCGCCCAGCTTGACGCCGCGCTAGCAGAATTGCCGGGTAGCAAGATTGCCTTTGGTAGTACCGAAGCCGGTGTCGTCGGTTTTCGCTGTTCCCATGTGCAAGCCGAGGCCGCGATGCGCGTGGCGTTAGCCTCGGGGAAGACCACACCACGGGCTATGTTCTACGGCGACCCCGGTGTAGCCATTACCTCGGTGCTGGTCCATGATCTGCCGGCGACGCAAGCGTGGGTGGCCGATCAACTCCGGGGATTGTGTGAGGCCAGCGAGAACGCGGAGCGGTTGCGAGAGACGTTGAGCTGTTTTCTGGCAAATGAGAGTAGCCATACCCGCACCGCAAACGCGATGAACTTACACCGCAATACCGTCCGCTACCGGGTGGAGAAGGCCATCGAGCTGCGCGGAAAACCTTTGGCCAGCACCCCCACCGACTTGGCGATGGCCCTGCAGGTCTGCGAGATCCTCGGGCTAGCCGCACGACAGTTCAGTGAACAGTCCGGATGAATCGCTGGAGGTGAAGGGCCGAGTGCGGTGAGATTAGCAGTATCAGCGACTGCACCGCCGGCTGGATCAAGGCCTCTTCTGCAACACGCATGAAGGGACCCATCGACGCGGAACTGAAGATTGTCGTGTCAGCTACTTCATATCTCAACGCGTGAGCTGACTGTGTATTGGTACATACTGCGTAGCGACTTGGAATGTGGTGGTGCAGTTGAGCAAACCGTGGGTACGGCACGAATTGAGCACCCGTGCGTCGGAGTATGGCCACCACAGAAAACCTAGTTGGACGGGGCATGACGGAACTGCTGTCTGTCCCCGCGGTCGCGCACAATCACGCCTCGATCGCTCAACTGCTCGCGCAAGGATTCAGCCTCTCCGGCTTTGCCGTCCGCAAGTGCACGACGACGGGCCCTCAGCAACGCGTGGACAGGCTCATCCAGATCCGCGCTACGGTCCACCCACTCCACAAATTCCGACTCCCGCGGGTCACCGATGCCCCGCCAGGGATATCCGAACGCACTGAATGCTACCCCCAGCTTGGTGGCCAGTCCGCTATCCGAACCAGTGCGGGAAAGCTCCCGTGAAGTAGCATCCGTCAGCACCAGCTCCTCCTTGTCCATGAAGACCTGTGAGATCTCCTGCCGGGAGAATGTGGAAGAGCCGGTCTTGGTGTCAACCCGGACTTCGTCGCCATCGATGACAACTCGGCCCACCTCCTCATTCCAGATGCCGAAGATGATCCAGCCGCCGACTGCTCCGAGCACAGTCATCAGTGGAAGCGACCAAACCAGCGGGAGTTGGTCAATCAGCCGTAACGGTGTCGGAGCCGAGTCCACGCGCTCCAGAAGCCAGGAGACCACCGGGCCGATCATAAACGTTGCGACCGCTCCGACTACCGCGCCTACCGTGGCGAACACTGGCATCAGTTTCGAGTTCACAGTGACCGTGATGCTCGATTCGGACGTGACTGTTACTCCTCAGGTAGCGCGGATGGATCGCTCCGGCAATGCGGGAGCAACTACCATGGTATCCTAAAACCGAGCGTTCGCTCTACTAATTTGTTGACAACGAGGCGAAGGTGGCATGGCACGCAGGACCGACCCTGAAAAACACGCCGCTAGGCGGCAACACATTCTCAACAGTGCTGCGGTGCTGTTTGCCGAGCAGGGTTACGAACGAACTACCACCGCACAGTTGTGCTCCCAGGCAGGGATCGGCCTCGGCACTCTGTACCACTACTTCTCGGGGAAAAAGCGGATTTTCCTGGAAGTGCTCACGCAGGACGAACAGGATACCCGTGCACTGCTGGATAGGCTGATGAGCGCCCCCGAGCCTCTGGAGGCTCTGCTAACGTTCGTTGCCTATCTGGCAGAACCTGCCACCGAGCACCCGATCGTGCCCAAGCTTGTGCTGGAAGCGATGCTCCAAGCACATCGGGATTCTAAAGTGCTTGAAGTTCTCAACAATCAAGAGGCTTCTGAGGCAGAGGGTATCAAAGCGCTCCTCCAGCGTGCTGCAGAGGCCGGCCATGTTGACGCGGAGCTAGACCTGGATGAGGCGGCTGCCTGGATTGGTAGCCTCATCGGGGCTCTATACCTGCAAGCTGCCGTCCACCCCGATTTCGATCCGGCTACGCATCAGCCCCATCTGATCCGGTCTGTGCGAACTTTTCTGCGCCCACTCGAATAGGTCGAACTTTCCCTCTTCGCGACGAATAAGTCTGCTTGCTGCAAGCGGCAAGGATATTGCTGGGGCCGGTGGCAACGTCTTCCCCGGCGCGGCAGACCTCATCTCGATCCACCCCAGTGTAGTGCTTGGGTGGAGTCGATCGTAGAAGGGGTTGACGCCCTCGACCCTCTATGGTTAATTAGTGGAGTAATGAACCACTGAGGTAGTAGAGGTGGTAACCGGGGCTGTTTCAGCGATGGAAGAAAGTGGTGAGCTGATGGTGGACGGACGACCGCTGTTCGTGCAGATCGCTGAAGAGATTGAGGGGTCTGTGATGGACGGTTCGCTCGCAGAGGGCGAGCGTGCTCCTTCCACCAATGAGCTTGCAACCTTCCACCGAATCAATCCGGCTACCGCAGCCAAGGGCATCAACCTGCTAGTGGGCCGCGGGATTCTTATCAAGCGGCGCGGAGTGGGCATGTTCGTCGCCGAGGGTGCTGCCGAGCGACTGCGTGAAGAGCGCCGCCAGAGCTTCGCCGACCACTACCTCACACCGATGCTTGCCGAGGCCCGCCACATCGGGCTCTCGGTGGAGAACGTCATCGAGTTGCTGCGCGAACGGGCGTGAGCAGACCACCGACAACGAGTGAGAGGAACACGATGAGCAACGTCATCGAAACGCGCGGCCTGACCCGACGCTACGGCAGCACGGTGGCTCTGCATCCCACCGATCTGACCTTCGAGAAGGACACGATTCACGGGCTGCTGGGTCGCAACGGCGCCGGCAAGACCACCCTGATGTCCATCATCACCGCCCAGGAGTGGCCCTCTGAGGGCGAGGTGAGAGTCTTCGGGCAGGTGCCGCACGAGAACGAGCAGGTGCTGCCGAAGATCTGCTTCGTCCGCGAGGACCAGAAATACCCCGACGACGCACGGGCCCATCATGCCTTCAACGCCGCCTCCCAGGCATTCGCCAACTGGGACTGGGAGCTGTGCCACCGGCTCTGTGAGGACTTTGCAGTCCCGAAGAAGACCAAGGTGAAGAAGATGTCGCGGGGGCAGCGTTCGGCGGTGGCCGTGATCATCGGCATCGCCTCCCGCGCGGAGGTCACCTTCTTCGACGAGCCCTATATGGGCCTGGACGCAGTGGCCCGCAAAGTCTTCTACGACCGGCTGCTGGAGGACTATGCCGAGCACCCACGGACCATTGTGCTCTCCAGCCACCTGATTGATGAGATCGCCCACCTGATCGAGAACGTGGTGCTGATCGACAAAGGCCGGATCGTATTGGACGAGCCCGCCGAGTCGCTGCGCGAACGTGCGGTGACCCTGGTGGGCCGTGCCGATGCGGTTCAGGAGATCGCTGCTGGGCGCGAAGTGCTGGCGCACGAGTCGCTGGGACGCATGGTGCGCACCACTGTGATGGGCGCACTGACCGATGACGAACGACAGCGGTTGCGCGAGCTGGACCTGGACGTGGTGCCGGTCTCGCTGCAGCAGCTGGTCGTCCACCTGACCACACAGACCACCGACCAGACTGCTGAGGAGGCTGCCCGATGAGCGTTGCAACTGTTTCCCCCACCGAGACCGCCACCGTCCCCCGAGCCAACAGCTTCGCCCGGGTGCCTGCCGCCTTCCGGCTGCAGTTCGCCGTTCCCACCATGCTGATCGGCGTGCCGGTCATGGTGTTCCTGATCGCCTGGGCCATCGCCCTGGGCCTAGGGGCCACCATTCATGTCATGGCGGATGAGACGATCGAGGATCCGATCTACACCGGGGCCGGCCAGGCCACCCTGTGGTCCCTGGGGTTCATGGCAGCCTATGCGGCCTCTCACACCTTCCCGTTCTCGCTGGCACTGAGCTTCAGCCGGCGTACCTTCGTCATAGGAGCTATTCTCTCCTTCGCGGCGGTCTCGGCAGGCTTCGGGCTGGCGGCCTCGCTGATGGCCTGGCTGGAACGGGCCACTGACGGGCTGGGTTTCAACACCTACGTGTTCGATCTGCCGTTCCTGACCCAGGGCGAGGGCAGCAGCATCCCGCTGCTCGGCGTGGTGGCTGCCCTGCTCTGCCTGGTTGTCATGCTCTTCGGCTTCGGCGTGGTGCTGCTCTACCTGCGGCTGGGCTTGGCCCGGCTGTGGACGCTGATCCTCTCGGTGATCGTGGTGATCGCGGGTGCGGCAATACTGGTGACCCTCAACGAAGGGTGGTCGCGAGTCTGGGAGTGGCTGGTCCAACAGAACGCGCTGAGCATCTCTGGCTGGCTGCTGCTGGTGGCAGCGGTGCAGTCGGTGGTCACCTACCTGATGATCCGCAAAGCTACCTCCCGTGGCTGAGCACAGATAACTCCGCGCTGGGTTGAAGTAGCGAGAAAATCCCCCCGCACGTCGAGTGTTCAGGCTTCTTGCCTGGCGCGGGCTTTCTTCCGTTCCCGGCGTTTTTCACTCGCATCAACCCCGACAGTTCCAGCCAAGTCGCCGGTAATGTTATTCATGGTCCGCGCCATGTCGAGGATGGCGTCAATACCGGCAACGAGTGCTACTGGTGCCATGGACAGCCCTGCCGTATTAACGGCCATGGTCAACATGATGATCCCTGCTCCTGGAACACCGGCAGTGCCAATGGAAGCCAGGACACCGACCAAGATCACCGAGATGATTTCCGCAACAGACAGCGTCGTTCCCATAGCATCCGCAACAAAGACAACGGAAGCACCCACATAGATCGCGGTGCCGTCCATATTGATGGTGGCACCCAAAGGCAACGTGAGCGAATAGGTACTCTGTGGGATGCCGAGTTTTTCAGCAGCACGGCTAGAGACCGGAAGCGTCCCTGAGCTAGAACGGGTGACAAATCCGGTCAGCATGGGTTCTTTGGCGGCCTTGAAGAATTCGAGGGGCGAACGTCTCATCGCAAGAATGAAGACGGCATACACCACGAGCATGACCACGACCGCGCCATAAATGACCAGGATGAGCTGTCCCAGTGGCACCAACGCTGAGACACCGATGTCACCGATCGCCACGGCTATCAGTGCAAAAACACCAATGGGGGAATACTCCAGCACACCACGAATAATCAGGAACAAGATCTCTTGCCCGGTCACGCAGATCTTGCGAATCGTCAAGGCCCCGTCGCGGATGCTCTCGTTATGGCTATCGATCAAATAGGCCAGGGCAAAACCGACGATCAGCACGACAAACATAATGGCCAAGATGTCGCCCTCGGCCAGTGCCTGGAAGATGTTCTCCGGAAAAATATTGACAAATACGTCCGCTAAGGGTGGGGCTTCCTCACCTTCTTAGCGTTCTCCGGGGCTGACAGGCCGCTCCCCGGGTTCACGAGCAGAGCTAGTCCCAGTCCAATGGAAATAGCAAAGCAGGTCGACAGCAGATAGTAGATGAAGATTTTTCCGCCAATACGACCGAGCTTTTGCGGGGTCACCGACGTAATTCCCACGATGAGTGTGGCCACGATGAGGGGAATGACCAGCATGTTGAGCAGGCGGAGAAAGATTTCGCCGAACGGCTCTAAGACCGTTGCGTCTTCGCCCCAGATCAGGCCGACGATGAGTCCAGCAAGAAGGGCTATGGCCAGTTTCCAGATCAGTGGGAAATCTAGATACCGTCTCCACCACGATTTCTTTGTGGACATCATCGACTCCTTGAAAATTCAGCCCAGGGTGTGCGACTGTCAGACGCACTGTCTCAAGGCTTGTCTCCTCAAGATCAGTGTTCCCCGGTGCGTAACCGTCAACACCCCTCCTCGCCGTGGATCTCGCGAGGAGGGTCTGTATATATGTGCTTACAGGGATCGTACACAGCCGAACGGGTTGCGTGGCTCACAAGGCTAAACATGAACCAATGCTGGTCGATATACCTTCGTATATCTCCAGCTGAGGGTAGCGCTGGGGATAGGCAGAGCTAGCCGCGGGCTTTGCGGGTGAAGGCCGAGATGCCGGTGATATCCCGGCCGACGATCAGGGCCTGGATGGAGTCGGTGCCTTCGTAGGTGGAGACGACTTCCATATCGGTCAGGTGCCGGGCGACGTGGTGTTCCAGCAGTAACCCGTTGCCACCCATCATGTCGCGAGCTTCACGGCAGATCGCCAACGCGGTGCGCGCTGTGGTCATTTTGACCAGAGAGCCCATGGCCTGGGTGAGCTGGTCTTGTTCTTGGAGTTCGGCCATCCGGGTGGTGAGTAGCTGGATTTGGGTCAACTCGGCGAGCATGGTGGCCAGTTTTTCTTGCACCAGTTGGAAAGAGGCAATCGGGGAGCCGAATTGTTCGCGCTGCAGGGCGTATTGGGCGGCGAGTTCGAATCCGGCCATCGCGTGGCCGACAGCTTCCCAGCTGGCCCCTCCTCGAGTGGCGTTGAGCACGCGGGTGACGCCGGCGAAGGACTCGCAGTGCGCCAGTCGGTTCTCCTCGGGGACGACGACATTGTCGATGATGATATCGGCCTGCACGATGGCGCGTTTAGCCATCTTGCCCTCGATCGGGGTGGGCCGATATCCGGGTGGGAAGGTGCCGTCGGGCTGTTTTTCGACGACGAAGGCTTTGACCTCGCCGTCGGCGACATCCCGGGCGTAGACCACGGTGCGATCGGCAGCGTGGCCGTTACCGATCCAGCGTTTCTGGCCGTTGAGCACCCAGGTGTTCCCCTCACGGCGAGCCGAGGTTTCCAGGGCGACGGAGTCGGAGCCGTGGGCGGGTTCGGTCAGGGCGAAGGCACCGGTCTTTTTCAGCTGAGCCATGTCCGGCAGCCAGCGTTGGCGCTGTTCTTCTGAACCCAGCAGGTAGATCGAGCCCATCCCGAGATTGGAGTGCACGCCCAGGAAGGTGTTGATCGACCCGTCGATACGTCCGAATTCTCGGGCGACGATGCCGGCGCCGAGGCGGGAGAGCCCGGGGCAACCGTAGTCGGGGATGTAGGTGCCGACCACACCGAGTTCGGCCAACGGCTCCAGCACCGCGGTGGGTAGTTCGGCCCGCTCCCAGTGCTCGTTGATGACCGGCAGGATGTGTTCGTCCCCGAAGGCACGGATGCGGTCGCGTAAGTCGAGGAGCTCCGGGTTGAGGCTTGCGTCGAGCTGAAAGTAATCGGCGTGGTGGATCACGTCGTGTGGTGTTGCCATGGTTGGTCCTTGGTGGCTGCTCTGAGAGCAGAGCTAGTTGGTTTGGGCTAACAAGAGGTCGCGCAATGGTTCCGGGATCGGGGTGGGGCGGTTGGTTTCGGCGGAGAGCACCACCAGTACGGCTTCGGCGTAGACGCAGGGGTGGGGTTGGCTGAGTTCGTGGCCGAGGGTGAAGGAGGTGTTGCCGACCTTCGTGACCCACACGCGGGCGTCGACGGCGTGGCGATAGCCGGGGTCGTCGGGGAGATAGTGCACCGGGGCAACGTAGTCGATCGTGGTCGCCCGCACCAGCCGGTACGTGCCGGCGACATTGCCATCGGTGGAGTCGCCGGTCCAGGACTGATTGGCCAGCACCCGGGCCTCTTCGATCAGGGTCAGCAGCGTGGCGTTATTGACGTGATGGTTGAGGTCTTGGTCGGCCCAGCGTAGTTGCAACCGGGTGTGAAAGGCATTGGAGGGGGCGCGGGATTCTGCGGGCACGAGCGTTAGCTTTCTGTGTGGTGGTGCGGGTTTTTGGGTTCGGTGGTGCGGATAAACTCCAACGCCCAGTCGTGGGAATCGCCCAACTCGGGTGGCAGGTGTCGGTAGGAGATCGGGGAGCGGGAGAAACTCATCGGGTTGGCAATCACCGGCACGGCGCGCTCGGGGTTGTTCTCGTCTGTCATGGTCACGATGGGGTTTAGGCCAAGGTCTTCGGCCAGTTGCACGCCACCATCAATGCCCAGAATAGGCCCGCAGGGTAGGCCCACGTTGCCGAAGACATCCGCCCAGTTTTCGGCGGTATCGGTGGCCAAGGCCTCTTCGAGCAAGACGCGGAGTTCTTCCCGGTTGGCGTTGCGTTGGGACATGGTCTCAAAACGGGGGTCGGTTGCCAGGTCGGGGGTGCCCAACGCGGTGACCAGACGCGAGAATTGGGCGTCGTTGCCACAACAGATGATCAGCGGGCCGTCGCTGGCGTGGAAGGGCCCGTAGGGAAACAGGCTGGGGTGGTCATTGCCCATCCGGGTGGGCACGTTGCCGGCCGCGGCGTAGCCGCCGGACTGATTGGCCAATCCCGATAAGGCGGAGGAGAACAGGTTCAATGCCGCGTGTTGGCCGAGTCCGGAGCGGTCTTTTTCACGCAGCCCGGCCAAGATGGCCAGCGCAGCGTGCAGGCCGGTCATGATATCGAAGATGGCCACACCGGAGCGTTGGGGGTCACCATCGGGCTCACCGGTCAGCGACATCATCCCGGACATCGCCTGGACCAGCAGGTCATAGCCAGGCATGGTTGCCCCACCGGCAGTGCCGAAGCCGGTAATGGAGGCGTGCACCAGGTGGGGCCACCGCTGGGCGACCGTTTCGGGGTCGAGTCCGAATTTCTTCAGGCCGCCGGCCTTGAAGTTCTCGATGAACACATCGGACCGGTCCAGCAGATCGTAGGCGGTCTGTAAGTCCGTTGCCTCGGTCAAATCCAACACCATGGAGCGCTTATTGCGGTTGACGGAGAGGTAATAGGTGGAGATACCCTCGCGCATCGGGGGTTTCCAGGTGCGGGTCTCATCCCCGGAGGGCGCTTCGACCTTGATGACGGTAGCACCCAGGTCGGCTAGCAACATGGTGCAATAGGGGCCGGCCAGGACCCGAGAGAAGTCGGCGACCACCACCCCAGCCAATGGTCCTTCGGTGGGGGTACTGGAATCATGCGTTGCGGAGTGCTCAGACATCATCGGCGGTGTCCTCTACCTTGGGTCGTCGAAACAACAAATGTGGCTCAGTTCATATCTATAGCACGGAGGACTCCAACGGCGACCTATTTGACGACCAAGACCACATTGATGGTGATTGATAAGCGACGCACAATAATCAGCTATGGGTCGGGCTTGACGGCGGTCACGCGGTCATGCAAGGCAAGGTGCAGGACCGTTAATGTGAGCTAGTGACCTTGGAAGGGGGCTACCGTGGTTCACCGGGTCGTGCTGGAAACGGGACCTAGCAACGGTCATGTAGGTACTTGTGTCGAGATACCGGTTCAAGCATCATGAGGCCGAGCCTGATGCTGAGGCGGGCGTCCTGTTACAGCCGACATATTTAGTTGGGCTGAGATAAAGTTGAATCAAGAAGTGGAAGCTGACCTGTGGGAACTAAAAGAGGGAGTTCATGGCGACGACAAAGGCGCGATCAAAGCCTAAGAAAAGCTTGGAGCAGACTCTCTGGGAAGCGGCCGACAAATTACGGGGAAATCAAGAACCCAGTGAGTACAAGCATGTCGTCCTTGGCCTGGTGTTCCTGAAGTACGTATCAGACCGGTTTGAAGAGCGGCGCGAACAGCTGAAAGTTGAGCTTTCAGAGGAAGGTATTAAGCCGGAGCGAGCCGAGTCATTTCTCGAGGACCGCGACGAATACACCAGTAAGAACGTGTTCTGGGTGCCAGAGAAGGCTCGGTGGGACTCGATACAATCGGACGCAAAACAAGCCGACGTGGGGCAACGGATCGACCAGGCGATGGATCTCATCGAAAAAGAGAACCCCTCTCTTCGTGGCGTGCTACCCCGTAATTACGGCCGTGAAAGCTTAGACAAGCGGCGTCTGGGTGAGCTCCTGGATCTTATCGGCTCAATCGGATTCACTGAAGCAGACGACCACGGCGCGGATGACGTCCTCGGGCGAGTGTACGAATACTTCCTCGGGCAGTTTGCAGGTAAAGAAACCGGTAAGGACGCCGGGGCGTTCTACACCCCGCGTTCCGTAGTCAAGACACTGGTAGAGATGCTGGAGCCCTATAAGGGTCGTGTTTATGACCCCGCTGCCGGCTCAGGCGGCATGTTTGTCCAGTCCGCAGAGTTTGTGAAGGCACACGGTGGTAAACGTACTGACATCTCCGTGTATGGGCAGGAATTCACCGATACGACGTGGAAACTGGCGAAGATGAACCTCGCGCTCCGGGGTATCGAAGCGGACATGGGATCGCACTCGGCAGACTCATTCACCGAGGACCTTCACCAGGATCTCCGCGCGGACTATGTGATCGCGAATCCACCATTCAATGTTTCCGACTGGTGGGATGAGAAGCTGAAAGACGACCCACGGTGGAAGTTCGGAACCCCGCCCAAAGGTAATGCCAACTTCGCCTGGGTCCAACACTTCATCTATCACCTCGCGCCCAACGGCACCGCGGGCTTTGTCTTGGCAAATGGCGCTCTCAGCTCCAAAGAAGGGACCAACGGAGAGATCCGCCGCAACCTCGTCCGAACGGGTCTCGTCGACTGTATCGTCGCGATGCCCGATAAGTTGTTCTTCAACACAGGCATCCCGGTGTCGCTGTGGTTCGTGTCCAAAGGTCGGGACGGCAACGGGCATCGCGCACGTAGGGGCGAGGTGCTGTTTATCGACGCCCGGAAACTCGGGGATATGGAATCACGCAGCCTGCGCGTGCTGTCGGATGGTGACATCGCTCAGATCGCGGACACGTACCACGAGTGGCGCAACCACGACGGCAACTACGAGGACGTCCCCGGCTTCGCCAAGTCAGCCACGATCGACGAGATCGAGAAACACGACTTCGTGCTTACCCCAGGCCGATATGTCGGTAGCGAGGAGGCGGAAGTCGACGACGAGCCGATCGACGAGAAAATCGAGCGATTGACGAGCGAGCTGTTCGCCGAGTTTGAGCGCGGACGCGAGCTTGAAGGTGAGATCCGGCGACGGTTAGGCGGTCTTCAGTGAGCCGCGTGACTCTTGGCGAAGCGTTTGTTCTAAACCCGACAGTGAAACTGTCTAAGGGAACGCATGCTCCTTTTGTTGACATGGCGAGCCTTGTGCCCTTCACCAGAGACGTGTCCGCAGCACAGGAAAAGCCCTACGGCGGCGGAATGAAGTTTTGTGACGGTGATGTTCTGATGGCGCGGATCACTCCGTCCTTGGAGAATGGAAAAACGTCGGTTTATCGTGCGGCTGCTAACCAGCGAAATGCTCCGGCTTTCGGATCCACGGAGTTCATCGTGATTCGCGGAAAAGAGGGAATCTCCAGTACTAGCTTTGCCTACTACTTGTTTACCTCGCCTGAGATCCGAGACTATGCGATTGGTTCGATGAATGGGAGTTCCGGCAGACAAAGAGTTCAGTTCGATTCTTTAGCCTCATTCGAGATTGATCTTCCCGAACTGCAGGAGCAGCGCTCGATCGCGGCGACGCTTGGCGCACTCGACGACAAGATCGAGTCGAACCGGCGGGCGATCAACTTTCTAGGGGAGCTCTTTAATGCAGAGTTTTCTCGTACGCTGGAGTCCACAGAGACTATTTCCACTCGGCCGCTCGACGCTATTGCAACCATCACAAAGGGACGATCCTACAAAAGTGCCGAGCTGCAGGATTCACCAGTAGCGCTAGTGACACTGAAGAACATCGACCGTAATGGCGGGTACAAACATGATGGACTGAAACCTTACATCGGTCCCTACAAGCCCGAACAGATTGTATCCCCCGGCGAGATAGTTGTGGCGCAGACTGATCTCACGCAGGGAGCAGAGGTCGTAGGACGGGGCGTTCGCGTTCCTGCGAGCGGGAACCACGACATCCTGGTCGCTTCGCTAGACCTTTCCATCCTGCGCCCAAAGGACGGCATGCCGAATGAGTACCTGCTCGGGCTGTTGAGTAGCGAAGCGTTCCGCCAGCATTGCCGCAGTCGTGTGACAGGGACGACGGTTCTTCACCTAGCCAAAGATGCGATGCCGACTTGGTTGGCACCGGTCGTCTCTCCAGAGAAGCAAGAGGGTTTTGCGGCTACCGCGAGGGCGCTGCTCTCTCGCATGGATGCGTACACAACTGAAAACAACCGATTAACATCTACTCGCGACGCCCTCCTCCCCGAACTTCTCTCCGGCCGTATCCGTGTTCCTGTGGAAGGTGCTGATGTATGACCAGTTTTAACGAGAACACCGTCGAGCAAGCCGCTCTAGAGTATTTCGCCGATCTGGGATATCGGCGAGTTCATGGCGTTGATATCGCCCCCGACGGGCCTAACGCGGAACGTGACTCTTATGAAGACGTGACCTTATGGGGAAGGTTGCGTGAGGCGCTAGAACGGATCAACCCTGGCACCGATGCCGCGCTTATCGATGAGGCGGTCAAGACTGTCCAGCGGGCTGAGTCGCAGAGCCTGATCGATGAGAATGCACGCCTGCATCAGCTCATCATCGACGGCGTGGCCGTCGAGTATCGTAGCGACGACGGTCAGCTTCGAACCACCCGACTCGGCCTCGTAGATTTCGAGCAGCCTGAAAATAATGACTGGGCCGTGATCAACCAGTTCACGATCGTTGAGAACGGCAAGACGCGTCGGCCCGATGTTCTCGTGATGGTCAACGGTATGCCTCTGGCGTTGCTGGAGCTGAAGAACCCGGCCAATGAACAGGCGACCTTGAAATCCGCGTGGAACCAGATACAGACTTACCGCAACGACATTCCCTCCGTGTTCGTCCCCAATGCCGTTACCGTGATCTCAGACGGCACCTCAGCTGCGTTGAGTAGTTACTCGGGAGCATTTGAGCACTATGCCCCCTGGAAGACCATTGGGGGACGTGATGTCGTGACTGACCGTCCCTCTCTGGAAGTTCTCATTAGAGGAGTCTTCGAACCACACCGATTCCTTGATCTGCTGAAGAACTTCATCGTCTTTAGCGATGAGACCGTCACCGACAAGGCAACCGGACAGCCCACTCGGGCGCTGGTGAAACGTGTGGCGAAGTACCATCAGTATTGGGCAGTCAACACCGCTGTTGAGTCCACGGTGCAAGCCTCGAGCCCCGATGGCGACCGTCGCGGTGGCGTCGTATGGCATACCCAAGGTTCGGGCAAGAGCTTCGAGATGCTGTTTTATGCAGCGAAGATTATGCGCGACCCACGCATGGCAAACCCCACTCTGGTGTTCATTACCGACCGGAACGATCTAGACGATCAGCTCTACGGCGAAACCTTTGCGCCCGCAAGAATTTTGCCGGAGACGCCCGTGCAAGCGACAACGCGTTCCGACCTTCGGGATAAGCTCAAACGTGCCTCCGGTGGGATCATTTTCACCACTTTGCAAAAATTCGCACCCGGTGAAGACGGGGATAATAACTCCGTGCTGACTGATCGGCGGAATGTCGTGGTGGTTGCTGACGAGGCCCACCGCAGCCAGTACGGGTTCGGTCAGACGCTGGACCGCAGTGGCCGTCTCAAAGCGGGGCTGGCCAAACACATGCGTGATGCTCTACCCGGTGCGACATATCTAGGGTTTACCGGGACCCCCATCGAGTCAAATGACAAGTCCACGCGGGCGGTGTTTGGCGACTACATTGACGTGTACGATCTCACCAGGGCTGTCGAAGATGGTGCTACCGTCCGGATTTTCTACGAATCACGGCTGGCGAAGGTGACGCTATCGGAATCCGACCTTGACGCGCTTGATGAGCTTGCTGATGAGATTACAGAGGGTGTTGACGAAGATGAGGCAGAAGCCGCGAAATCGCGCTGGTCACGCTTGGAAGCAATTGTCGGCTCTGAGTCGAGACTAGACCTGATAGCCCACGATATCGTTGAGCACTGGGAGAAACGACGGGAAGCCTTATTCGGCAAGGGCATGATCGTCACGATGAGCCGTCGTATCGCGGTGAGACTTTACGAGAAAATCGTTGCGCTACGTCCTGACTGGCACTCGGACGATCCTGATCAAGGCAAGATTAAGGTCGTCATGACCGGATCGGCTTCTGATCCTGCTGAGTTCCAGCCCCATATCCATTCCAACGAGGTCCGCAAGGAGCTCAAGCTCCGGGCGAAGAATGCCGACGACCCGTTAGAGCTGGTCATTGTTCGTGACATGTGGCTGACCGGATTCGATGCGCCCGCCATGCACACCATGTACGTGGATAAAACCATGCGGGGCGCAGGGCTGATGCAAGCCATTGCTCGAGTGAATCGAACCTTCCGGGACAAGCCGGGTGGCCTCATCGTGGACTATATTGGTCTGTTCTCCAACCTGCAACAAGCCCTCAAAGAGTATTCACCATCGGATCAAGACCAGACAGGGGTTCCACTTGAGGCGATGGTGCGGGTGATGTTGGAGAAATACGATATTATTCGTGGAATTCTTCACGGTGTTGAATATAACTCCTCCCCCTCGCTATCGGCCTCCCAACGACTCAACGAGTATGCGAAAGTCCTGGACTTTGTCATGGCCGATGATGATCGAACCTCGCGATTCAACGATCAAGTACTCGCATTGGCAAAGGTCTTCGCCCTTGTTGGCGCGCACGAAGAAGCCACCAAAATCCGGGACGATGTCAGATTGTTCACCGACGTGAGGGCCGCGATCCTGAAAATCCAGAACCCAGATTCGGGTCTGGGCGGTTCCGGGTCGGTGGAAATAGACACAGCATTAGGACAGTTGCTCAATGAGGCTATTGCTTCTGACCAAGTCCTCGATGTTTATCAACTGGCTGGTGTAGAGACCCCTGAAATTTCCCTGCTGAGTGACGAGTTCTTGGACTCCCTCGCTGATCAGGACAGGCCCAATTTGCAGATTGGTCTGTTGCGACGGATTATCAACGACCAGCTTCGCACGATTAGACGGCGGAACGTCGTGCAAGGTCGGAAGTACTCCGAAATGCTCGATGCGGCCGTGAACCGGTATACAAACCAGTCACTTACCGCTGCGGATATTATTGCTGAGCTCGTCAAACTCGCTAAGGAAATGCGAGATTCAGATCAGAGGACAGAAAACCTCGGTCTGAGTGTCGCCGAAGTAGCCTTTTATGATGCTATTGCTCAGAACGATGCTGCCGTCCTACAAATGGGCGATGACACGTTGAAGCAAATCGCCATCGACCTCGTGCAGGCCGTTCGAAACAGCGTGGTCATCGACTGGGAGCATAAGGAGAGCGTGCGTGCCGCAATGCGGTCCAAAGTCCGACGTTTGCTGGCGAAGTACGATTACCCGCCAGATGCCGAAGCCAAGGCGATCGAACTTGTCCTAGAGCAGGCACAGGTACTTGCTAGCCAAGAAAACGCTGCTTAAAAGCGCTGTAAAACATCGGGCAATTTCCAAGGGTGGACGAGAGCACCCGACACGACAGTGCCCTTTTAGAGATGACTGGCCACTACTGCCTTGGGTGGACAGCTTCGTCGAGAACCAAGAGCCTTAGTACCCCGCGCATTGTGAGTTTTAAACATCAACAGCGTGATTCAAAACCGCCACCCGTCTTGGTCATTCTCAGTGCCGTCTTCACCGCCCTGGGTTCTGGCTCACCTTGGGATAGCGAGAACCGGACGATTTGCTATTGGTTGGAGTTTGATTTACCCGCCCGTGGTGTGCTTGTGCGAGGAGGAATACGAGCTAACATCTATGTGAGATAGATCACTTCATGGGGAGGGCTCGTTCGTGTCGCAGACGCTGTTCATTCATCACCGCATCTACACCTTGGCCGGCGTGACGCCGATTGACGGGGCGATCCTTGCTGCAGATGGGAAGATCCAATTTGTCGGTGCGCTGGACGACGCGCGAGGTCTTGCATCGGAGAGCTGTGTAGAAGTTCGGCTTCCTGGAGAAGCCGTTCTTCCCGGATTTCATGACGCACACATTCACACTGGCGATATGGCACGAGGGCTGGTGGCACCTCAGCTGGGTGGAGCCACAAATTACCAAGACGTGTTGAGACGGTTGTCCGAGTTTGCAACATTCCGGTCAGGTGAAACCTGGGTGCTTGGCGGACGTTGGGATTCTCATGAATGGCACTGCGGATCGGCTCCAGATAAGGCTGACCTCGATGCGATTTTTGGGGCGACACCTGTGGTGCTACAAAGCGTCGATGGACACGCCTCGTGGGCAAATTCTGCTGCCCTTGCGCAGGCGGGAATTCACCGCGAAAGCCCCGAAGTTGAGGGCGGTGAGATCGTTCGGGACGATACGGGTGACCCCACAGGATTATTGCGAGAAGCTGCACAAGATATACCTCGTCGGATGGCAGAGAGTTCGCTTGAACCGCAGCTTCCCGACCTGATCAGTGCCATTCAGGGTGAGCTGATTCGTCTTGGCATTACCCAGATCACAGATTTCGATGGAGAAGAAATCCGGAACGTGTATCAACAACTGGATGACGCCCGAAAGCTTCGTTTGCGGGTTAATAAAGCGGTACAAGCAGCTGATCTTGAGCTCGCGATAGCGCAGGGGCGTCGAACCGGTGCGGGCTCCGATTACCTGCGGACCGGTCCCGTAAAGTTCTTTTCCGACGGTGCGTTGGGGACCCACTCTGCTTTGGTCTCAGAACCGTATGCAGACTCTACCCCAGAGCAGCCGTGTAACTGTGGCATCGCGGTTACGAGTGTTGCGGACCTCGTCACTGGTGTCACGCGAGCGAATGCACACGGGCTGTCAACAGCGATTCACGCGATTGGCGACCAGGCCAACACCAACGTCTTAAAGATCTACGCCGGTGTGTTTCTGTCCACCCGTGCCAACCGGTTGGTCAACCGCATCGAACACGCCCAGCATCTCAGTCACACCGACGTCGCCCGTTTTGCCTCATACGGCGTGGTGGCCTCACAACAACCCACACATTGCACCACCGACTATCCACTGAACTCCAAACGTCTCGGTGACCGCCCGCTGGCTAGTTATGCCTGGAAGACTCTCCTTGACGCGGGGGCCCTGGTCGCATTCGGATCCGATGCTCCCGTTGAACCAGCGAATCCATGGTTTGCTATCCACGCCGCAGTTACCCGGCGCACCCGAGAACTGAATGCGCTGACAGATGGTAAGACCTCAGAAACGTTGACTGTTGCCCAAGCACTTCAGGCTCACACACAGTCGCCGGCAGACGCACTAGGACTTGGGGAGTTGAGCGGAACCCTTGCCCCGGGAAAGTATGCGGATTTCATTGCATGCGACCAAGACCCCTTTGAAGTAGAACCCACCGATCTCTGGAAAACACAGGTGCAGGCCACAGTGATTGGTGGGACGGTCCAATATGCTGCGCCAGATTCCGCAGACGTCGGATGAGAACATCATCCCGAAAGGTGAAAATACGCGTGAAGAACGTCAAAACATGGAGCCTTGTCACAGTGCTTGCTGGGTCGTTACTCGGCCTGAACGGTTGCGGAGCGGAAGCGCTGTGGCTCATTGATGAGGAAACCGATCCAGCAAAAATAGACCTCAGCGATTTCGAGACAACCCCGGTACCCGAGGAAGAGAAGGCCAAAGAAATCATCGAGAGGATAGAGCCTCAAGAAGAACTTCACGCCATGCTTCCTCCCGAATACCGCGCTGGGCTGAAATGGACAACGTCAGTCGGCTACCCGCCAATGGAACTGTGGGCGAGCAATAACGAAGACATTATCGGCGTCGATCCCGCAATGGCACGAGCAATGTCCGCGGCCCTTGGTGTTGAGATGACCTTGGAAGACCAGGAATTCAACGCCATGATTCCAGGGTTGATCTCCGGGCGCTACGACGTATTGGCCAGTTCGATGACCGACACGGAAGAGCGACGGGAGACGACGTCCTTCGTGAGCTATGTGAAGTCTGGCAACGCGTTCCTGGTGGAAAAAGGCAATCCGCTCAACGTCGAGGTGCCAGAGGATCTATGTGGCAAAAAAGTAGCACTGGTCGATGGCGGCTCTAGCGCTGCATTTGCTGAAGGTGTTTCAGCAGAATGCGAAAGCAATAACGAGGAACCGTATGAAATTTTGAGGTTCGAACAAGATCAGACTGCCAATCTAGCGCTGGAAAGCGGGCGAGCCGATGCCACGGTCACCGATCTGCCGGTTGCACTGTCTCACGCAAGTTCCGACAACAAAAATTTTGAAGCGGTCCCGATCGACGGCGACGAGGCCATCTGGGGTATTGGCATTGATAATGCGCAAACACAACTCGCCGAAGCCATACAGGCTGCCATGCAGTATCTGATGGATGAGGGCTACTACGAGGAGATTCTTGCCGCCTGGGACGTCGAGGTCATGGCGGTCGACGAGGCCACACTAAACGGGGGATGACCAAGAGAGGGAAAACCGTGGAGAGAAGAACCGAACCTTTTGTCTTAGCAGATGGAAGAACGATTCCCGTTGCACCGGTCAAACATGTCAAACGGTGGATCGTCGGCGCAATTGCCATTGCGGTGCTGATCTGGTTGCTGTCGATTCTCGTCTTCAACGAGCGGATTCGTTGGGATCGAGTGTGGGAATACCTGTTTTTCCCTAATATTCTCAGCGGAGTCGGCGTCACCATCTATATCAGCATCGTGGCAACGATTCTCGGGCTCGTGCTTGGTGTTTTCATCGCGATTATGAAGTTGTCGAATAACCCGGTACTCCGGTGGATCGCTGAAGGCTATATCTGGTTTTTTCGCGGCACTCCGGTGCTGGTGCAACTGATCTTCTGATTTAATCTGGCGTTTCTCCTGCCGTACTTGGTGCTCAAAATCCCCTTCACGAATCTCGGGTTTCGATGGGACACGAATGAGCTCATCTCGGGGTCCACCGCTGGAATCTTAGGACTGGGCCTGAATCTGTCAGCCTATTTCGCAGAGACAGTGCGAGCCGGAATTATGGCGGTCGACCGAGGGCAAACCGAAGCTGCGTTGGCCTCAGGAATGACGCGCGGACAAACCACCCGGTTAATTGTCTTGCCCCAGGCACTGCGCATCATCATTCCGCCGACAGGCAACGAGTTCATCTCGATGTTGAAGACCACCTCACTGATCGTGGTCGTGGCCGGTAATGACTTGATGACCAATGCCAGCCAAATCTACAAGCAAAACAACCTCATCATCGAGCTACTGATTGTGGCAAGTATTTGGTACATGGTGATGACCGCGATTGCCACGTACGGGCAGTCACTGCTGGAAAAACGGTTTGGTAAAGAACGCGTCCGTGCTATTCGTGGCACCACTTTCAGCCAGAAGGTTGTTGAAGCCACGACCGGTGCACTCAAAATCCCTCAGGGCTCGAGAAAGGGCTGACCCATGGCTAGCGACGCATCACTTGTTCACGCGCATGGAGTGCGCAAAGCATTCGGCAACCACGAAGTCCTCCGTGGTATAGATTTCAGCGTCAAGCCGGGAGAGGTCTCGGTCATCATCGGACCGAGCGGATCCGGTAAGTCGACGTTCTTACGGGCGATCAACGGCTTAGAGACGCTCGACCAAGGAAGCCTCGTCGTTGATGACCAGCAAGTTGGGTTCGACTTCCGTGATGGAAAGTACCACGAGTGGCCCGATAAGCGCTGGGCTGAGTTTCGAGCCGGAATCGGGATGGTTTTTCAGCGTTTTAATCTCTATGGCCATCTCACTGCGGTCGAAAACGTGACGATCGCGCTGGTCCATGTCAAGAAGATGAGCAGGTCCGAAGCAAAAGAGATCGCAGAACGAGAACTACACCACGTAGGTCTGGCGGAGCATCAACATAAACGTCCCCACCAGCTCTCAGGCGGTCAGCAACAGCGCGTTGCGATTGCCCGTGCCTTGGCGATGGAACCAAAGCTGATTCTCTTTGACGAACCCACCAGCGCATTGGATCCAGAACTGGTCGATGAAGTGCTGGAAACGATGAAAACTCTCGCGAAAGCGGGCATGACCATGATTGTGGTCACCCATGAAATCGGGTTCGCCCGAGAAGTGGCCGATACTATTTCCTTCTTTGATGATGGACAGATAGTGCTACGGGAAGCGCCGGAACAATTTTTCACCAGCGACAACACCCGGGTTCAGGGGTTTTTGGAGCGGGTGCGCTAAAGACAACGCGGTGGACCAGCCCTACTGCGCCAGTGGCGGGCGCTGGGCGTTATCGGTGGGTGGCTCAGCCGGGTCGTTACCCAGGCGCAGGATGTTGTTCTGCTCATCGACGTGCACCACGGTGGGTTCGTAGGTGCGGGCTTCTTCGTCGTCCATTTGCGCGTAGGCAATCAAGATGACGAGGTCCCCGGGGTGGACCAGGTGCGCGGCCGCCCCGTTGATGCCCAGGACCCGAGTGCCTCGCTGTCCGGCGATAGTGTAGGTCTCCAGGCGAGCGCCATTGGTGATATCGACAATCGAGACCAACTCACCGGGCAGAATTCCGGCAGCATCAAGCAGGTCCTGGTCGATGGTCACCGAACCAACGTAGTTCAGGTTGGCTTCAGTCACCGTGGCGCGATGGATTTTCGCGTGAAACATGGTACGGAGCATGGGTCCTAGTCTAGGGGGCTTGGGGACAGACCGTGACCTTCAGTGACCGAGCCAACGTCGATGGTCGCCACGTAGCCCGGAAGGGGAGCCTCACCACGGTGAGGGATAGCAGACTACAGCAGGGCTATATACCCATTTAGCCTTGCCTAGGATTGCTGGAAGCTCGACAGCGTCAGCGAGATACTTGAGCTATGAAAAAGATCGCGACTTTCATTCGGCAGTATCCCATTGTGGCCATTACCTTGGTGTTGCTTGTCGTCGTGCTCGCCTGCGAGTTCTCCGGTGCCACCACTGCGGCGCAGTGGATTGCCACCGGGTATGTCATTGTCATTATTGCCTTGACCGCCTTCGACATGATTCGCGATATTCTGCGTGGCCACTTTGGCCTCGACATCCTTGCGTTGGTGGCGATGATTGCCTCCATTGCGGTGGGCGAATATATCGCAGCGATGATTATCGTGCTCATGCTCTCGGGTGGTGAAGCGATTGAAGACTACGCCGCCCAACGAGCGACCAAAGACCTCGACGCGCTGTTGAAGATGGCGCCCAATACCGCGCACCGGTTGCGCAGCGATGACCCGCACGCCACCGCCGATGACATTGACGTCACCGAGGTCGCCGAGGGCGATCTATTACTGGTCAAGCCTGCCGAAGTAGTCCCCGTCGACGGTGAGCTGATCAGCGATTATGGCGACTTCGACGAGTCCTCCCTGACCGGTGAGAGTCTGCCGGTCCAATACGAACGCGGTCACGCGGTGATGTCGGGTTCCATCAACGGGCAACGGGCGGTGCGGATCCGTGCCACTGCAGACTCCAACTCCTCCCAGTATCAGAAGATTATTGCGCTGGTAGCAGAAGCCGAGCAAGCCAAAGCCCCCACCGTACGGGTGGCCGACCGGTTTGCGGTCCCGTTCACGCTCGTCTCGTTGGCCATCGCCGGTCTGGCCTGGTGGCTATCGGGCGACCCGGTCCGTTTCGCCGAAGTGCTGGTGCTGGCTACCCCATGCCCGTTGTTAATTGCTGCCCCGGTGGCATTCATGGGCGGGATGAGTTCCAGTACCCGCAACGGCATCATCGTCAAAGGTGGAGCCACCCTCGAGGCATTGGCGCGGGCGAATTCAGTGGCCTTCGATAAGACCGGTACCCTCTCCTACGGCCAGCCCGAACTGGTTGAGGTGATCCCCGCCGACGGGGTGGATGCCGACGAGTTGCTCACCTTGGCGGCCTCAGCTGAGCAGTACTCCTCCCACGTACTCGCCGAAGGCGTGATCTCTGCAGCTTATGAGCGTGGACTGAGGCTGACCACCACCGAGGATGCGAACGAAATTGCGACCAACGGTGTCACTGCGGTCATCGACGGTCGCCACGTGGTGGTGGGTAAGTTGGCTTTCGTTCAAGAGACCGACCCGGAGGCAACGCGTGTTCGGCTGGAGCCGGGACAAACCTCGGTGGCGGTGGCGATCGATGGCAGGTTTGCCGGTAGTTTATTGCTCGCTGACTCGCTGCGCGACAACTCCTCGACCACCGTCCGAGAGTTGCACGACCAAGGCATCGACACGATCGCGATGCTCACCGGTGATAATCAGGACACTGCCACCTCACTGGCTGAACAAGCTGGCATTGATACGGTCCACGCCGAACTGTTGCCCCACGACAAGGTGGAGATCATCAAGACTCTGCCCAGCCCGGTGATGATGGTCGGCGATGGCGTCAATGATGCCCCGGTGCTCACCGCCGCCGATGTCGGAATCGCCATGGGCGCTCGCGGAGCCACCGCCGCCAGCGAGTCCGCCGACGCGGTGATTGTCCGCGACGACATCAGCCGGGTGGGCTTGGCGGTGCGCATCGGTAAACGCACCTTCCGGATCGCGCTGGAAGCGATATGGATTGGCATCATCCTCTCGATCGGGCTGATGCTGGTGGCCGCCTTCGGCTACATCCCCGCTGTGTGGGGCGCGCTAACCCAAGAACTGGTCGACCTGGCCGCTATCCTCTACGCCCTGAGGGCACTGACCGGCGGGATCAAGGGCACGAACAAAAACCGGGGCGCGGACCGTCATGACGAGGCCCAGCCCTCCGACGTCACGGAAGTTTCGCGTAGCTGACGCGTGCTCCCGGGGCTCTGGGTCCACCTGGTTTTTCTTATTCGGTGGCGTGGCGACCCGTTTCATGGCGATGTAATTCTCCGGTGGCCAGGCGACCAACATGGCGAGTGAGTGACTCGAGCGGTCCACGTCCGGTGACCGCCATCCAGAGGGGGCAGACGATCAGGGCGCCGATGACCATGAACAAGGCGGTGAGGTCCTCTTCAGCTGGCCCGATCCAGTCTCCGAGGTTGATGTTGCCATAGACGATCAGCGTGACCACCGCATGGGCCGCATAGACAGTCAGGGGCATGGCTCCCATCGCCGATAACGGGTAGGTGACCCAACGTACCGGACCGCGACATATCAGCAGGCACGCTCCAAGGACCGTGGCACCCACGCCGAGGCCCAGCATGATTTCCAGGCTGCCACCGGTGTGTGGGCGGCTCGAGGTCAGACCTAATCTCAGCCATTCCACGGGGTCGACGGGTTCTTCTTCCGGAACAACGTCCTCTGGTTTCCATGACGAGGAATCTTCTGTGTCGTAGGGGTAGAAACTCCCGTCCTCGACGTAGCCGTACGAGTCTGTGCTGTCGTAGATGCTCCCGTAGGAAGAGTAGCTCTTTTCATCCAGGGAGGTTCCGGCGCCGTCTTCAGTTAGCGATGCCAGGAAAAAGCCCAGCGCGGCCACCACCAGACCGCCTAGAGCTAGCACCGTAGCCAGTCGGATACTCCGTAAATTGGAACGACCAATAGCCATCCCGGTCAGGGCCAGTGCGAGCCAGGCGGTGAGCGGGTAGGGGCTGAAGAAGAGAAATGCGAGTGCGCCGTCAAAGGCAGAGAGGGCATTAAGCATCTCCAACACGACCGGGCCGATGATGGCGAATCCGGATGCCCAGACCAGCAGCCAGCGACGACGCAACCGCATAAACGGCATCATGGCAATATAGAGCATTCCGAAAATCGGCAAGATGACCGAGATGGGAGTGCCCAACGCCTCGAGGGCAAGACCGATGCCGAAAATGATGGCCGCGCGCCCTAGCAAACGCAGACGCAAGAAAGGCAATGCCTCGATATCGGGACGCCGGGTGCCTCCGGTCATCATCGCCAGCGAGATCCCGGCCAGTAGCGCGAATAACAACGAGGAAAAGCCGTGCACAATTCCCGGCCAGGTCGACGGTTCGGAAATTTCGAGCTCAGGAATTAACGCCATATGGGCGAAAATCATGCCAATAATGGCCAGAGCCCGGGCCACGTCGAGGCCCGGAACGCGGGGCGGTGTTATCAGCGTGCGCGCTGAACGAAATGAAAGCACAGCATGTATTTATCTCATGCTCTTCTGGAGAGCAAATGCGACACACTGTTGAGACCTTGTTGCAATAGTGGTGGCCATCGTGTGCGAATCAGCGCGATGATCAACACAAAGACCCAGAACTCTTGTACTGGTGCCGAGAAAGCACCGAAAATGATGGCGACCTAGAGGATGGGCACCTTAGCCTCGTTGTTTAGTCAGGAACGTCAGCATCAGGTTGGCGAGGACTTCAGGTTGTTCAACATGGAGGAAGTGAGGGGTGTTACTGCCTTCGAGGAGATGGAATTCCGCGCCGGGGATGGCGTCGGCAACTTTCTTCGACTGCCACGGTGGAGTGAGGAGGTCCTGTTCTCCGACCACCACGAGGGTCGGTGTTTTGATCTGGGGCAATCGGTCGAGGGTGTCATGAGCCAAGTCGGCGTCCCACTGCTCGACGGTGGTTTGGATCTGCACCTCACTCTGCGGCAACCCGCGCAGAACGGGGGCGAGAAATTCCGTGAGATCGGGGCGGTCCAACGTTTCGGGAGAGAAGGCAAGACCGGTGGCTGTGGCGGCAACGTCTAAGTCACCTTTAACGTAGGGATACCGTAGGGAAGTAATCACTGCGGCTTGGAACCCGTCGCAGCGACCCCATGTGGAGTAGAGGATCAGGGACTTGACGTGGTCCGGATAGTTGATTGCGAGCTCTTGTGCGACAGCGGAGCCAAGGGACCAACCCAGAATGTGCGCTTGAGGAATCTGCAGTGCGTCCATCAGGGCCGCCACATCCTGAGCCATTGAGCGGACTGAAATAGCACCATCGCCACGGTCAGTCTCGCCGATCCCCCGGTTATCGAAAGTGATGACACGGTAATTCTGAGCAAATCGGTCTTCAAACTCGGCCCAGGTATCAATAGCTCCCGAGGTGCCCATGATCAGAATCAGAGGTTCGCCCGAGCCTTGCTCTTCGTAGTGAACATTGATGCCGGTCGAGATCTGCACGTGTGGCATGTGAGGCTTCTTTCTGGCGTCGAGTCGTTCTTATCTCTGTGACTGAGACTACCTGGGTTGCACGACCGGAGACCAGGCATACAGCAGACGTAGCGCCCTGTGCTTCTCGCGTTTCACGATAGCCTGGCAACTTCGACAGGACACTTCAGACAAAGATGCCTAGATACACTCTGCGGGGAGTGCATCTAGGCATCGGGAAGCGGTCGTGGGCTGTGAAACTAGGGTGATTCGTAGAAGACCGGAGCGTTGGGTCCTAGTGGCAAGTCGAGTCCCATCCAACCGATGGTCATCAACGTCCAGACGGCCCAGAATGCTAGCGAGTAGGGCAACATTACCGAGACCAATGAGCCGATGCCGATCTTCTTGTCGTAGCGTTGGGCCACCACGATGATCAGCGCAAAGTAGGTCATCAGCGGACTGAGGATGTTGGTGGCTGAATCCGAAACGCGGTAGGCGGCCTGGGTGAACTCCGGGGAGATGCCCAGCTGCATCATGATGGGCACCATGATGGGTGCCAGCATCGCCCATTTTGCGGAGGCCGAACCGATGAATAGGTTTACCAGGCCGGTGAACAGCATGAAGAGTAGCACCAGAGGAATTCCGGTGAGGTTGATCGAGTCTAGCGCTTCAGCGCAGAGGACCGAGAGAATCAGACCCAGGTTGGTTTGTTCAAAGTAGGCGATGAACTGGCCTGCGGTGAAAGACAAGACCAGGAACATGGCCATCCCGGAGATGTATTTGGAGATGTGGTTCACGGCATCGGTGTCGTTTTTCACCACATTGGTCACGATGCCGTAGACCAGGCCGGGAATGAAGAAGACAACGACGAGAATAATGGCCAGCGAGCTCATGAACGGCGACTGGATAACAGCACCGTCTTCACCACGCATCGGAGCATTCGGTGGAACAATGAGCAGAAGCAACAACCCAATGGTGATCACCAGCGAAATGCCGGCCCAGATCAGGCCCTTTTTCTGCAACGGGGTGACCTTCAGCTGTTCCTCGTCCTCGCCCTCGATGGCCCCTTCACCGGTCCATTTACCCAGCCGGGGTTCCACGATGAACTGGCTGACCAGTGTACCGACGATAGCCAAGATAAAAGTCGAAGCGATGATGAACCAGTAGTTCATCGCCAGGTTCATCTGGTCGGCGTAGGCAGGGTCGATGGTGGCGGCGGCTTCAATGGTGAGCTCGCCGAGCACCACGTCTGTTCCGGAAAGCAGAAGGTTAGCACTGAACCCTGCCGAAACGCCGGCGAAGGCGGCAGCAATACCGGCCAGCGGGTGTCGTCCAAGGGCGACGAACAAGATGGCTGCCAGTGGAGGTAACACCACGTAGCCGGCGTCGGAGGCTACCGAGGACATTACACCGGCAAAGACAATGGCGAAGGTGACCAGCGTGCGGGGGATAGAGAGGATAAAACCACGTAGTGCGGTACCGATCAGTCCGGTGGATTCGGCCATACCGATACCGATCATGGTAGCGAGCACCACGCCGAGTGGGGCGAAGTTGATGAAGTTATCGACCGCTGAGGAGAAGATCCACTCAACACCTTCGGCGGAAAGCAGGTTGAACACTTCCACCGTTTCGCCTTCAACTGGATCTTCGACACTCAGCCTGGCCTGGGAGAGAACCCATGACAGCAGGATGACCAGCAGGGCCAAAATCCCGAAGAGAGTGACGGGGTGCGGAAGCTTATTGCCACCCCACTCGATGACGTCCAAGAAGCGTTGGAAAAAGCCCTTCCGCTTTCCACTTTCCAAGGTTTTTGACGGGGCATCATCATCGGTGACGGTGTTGTCGGTCGTTGCTGCTCCCGAGTCGTTGTGGTGGATGCTCATAGGGGTCCTCTAGTAACGGTTATGTGATGAGATAGCCAGCGAGCTGGTGGTGTAGCATGCCGGAATGGTCTTATTTTTCCTGTGAGGAGACATAAGACCTTTGAGGTGAGGTAAATCATAGCTAAAGTTTTGGGGTGATTTCAAAAACGTCACTCTTAAAATCGGTGTAGTTAGCCATCCGCAGGGCCTCTTCTTCACCGTCGACCTTGAGAATGCCAATAGCGTCTTCGAAGATCCGGCGGGTAGCGATGCCCATGCCTGGGTGGAGAAATCCGACCTACACCCCGAACGCGAGGCAGCTCCCGTTACTACAGCGGTCTAGTCGGACTTGTTGATAGCCTTCACGACAGGCCGGTGCCGGTCACCTCGATTGATGAAGGCACCGGCCCGCCAGTGTCTTTGCCACGCTTGTAGCACGCCTAGTTGGTGGTCAACACCGCATCGAAGTAGGCGGCAATACCGTCCACATCATCCAGTGGTAACACAGCGGCGACATACTGGTCCGGACGGACAATCACGACCACACCGTCGCGAGAAAGTTCACGATCCTCAAAGATGTCCTCGTCCGGTATGGTGGCGTAGATCTTCTCCCAGTACTCCAGGCCAAACTTCCCGACCTCGGGGCGGAAGATGGCCGGGGCATCCACGCAGTCGAAGCTCGCGGTGTCTTGCTGATAGATCACATTCGGCTCAACCTGAGCGTTGATGTCATCGCCTTCGCGACGGTATTTCATAAACGGTGAGTCCGCGGAGGTCACCAACCACTCGGCCAGCTTTGAGAGCTTGGAATCGTGCTCGCCACAGGCCGGGCGGTCCGCAAAGGCGTACAGTCGCCAGCGACCATCCGCCACCGCCTGATGGCCGATGTGCAAGGGATTGGCGTCACAGACGCGCATGGCCTTAGCCGACTTGAAACGCTTACCCACCGGGAACCCGGCGGCCAACTCCTGGTGCTCGGTGCCACCGGTGACCATGGAGGGACGGTACTCGGTCAGGAATCCAGCCGGGAACTCGGCGGTTTTGACGTAGAAGTCCTCCAGGTAGGTCGGATCCGGCAGCTCTTCGGTCGGAGTGGCCATCAGGGTCGACCATTCCTTATCGAAGTCGATGAGGTTCTTGGCTACCTCTTGGCGCTCATCCGAGTAAGTGTGCAACAGGGTCTCAGGGCTACGCCCCGACAGCACCTGGCCCAGCTTCCAAGAGATATTGAAACCGTCTTGCATTGAGACATTCATACCCTGGCCGGCTTTGGCCGAGTGGGTATGGCAGGCGTCGCCGGTAATGAACACGCGCGGGGTCAATCGGCCGCGGTCTGCGGTGTCGACATCGTCGAAGTGGTCGGTCAACCGGTGTCCTACCTCGTAGACCGAGTGCCAGGCCACGGACTTCACATCCAGGGTGTAGGGCGTGATGATGTCGTTGGCCTTGCGGATGATTTCCTCAATCGGGGTGTCGCGCACCTTGTGGTCATCATCCAGAGGCACTTCACCCAAGTCCACGTACATGCGGAACAGGTGTCCACCCTCGCGAGGGATGTGCAGAATCTGGCCGTGCTTGGAGTTGATGGCGCACTTGGTGCGGATATCCGGGAAGTCGGTGTTAGCTAGCACGTCCATGACACCCCAGGCGTGGTTGGCGACATCGCCACTCATCACCCGCCCGATGGAATCGCGGACGCGAGAGTGGGCGCCATCGCAACCGACGACGTACTTGGCGCGCACGGTGCGTTGTTCGCCCTTCCGGGGACCGGCTACGTACTCCACCTGGACCTCGACCGGGTAGTCCTGCTCGCGGTCCACACTCAGTCCGAGGAACTTAATCCCATAATCCGGGGTAATCCGACCCGGAGCCCGCAGTGCAGCTTCGGCGTAGCCATCCAATACGCGTGCCTGGTTGACGATCAGGTGTGGGAACTCGGAGATGCCGGAAGGGTCATCGGGAGTCCGGGCGGTACGAATGATGTTCTCGGGGTTGGTGGGGTCCGGCTTCCAAAAACACATCTCGGTGAGCCAGAAGGCCTCATCGATAATTTCGTTAGCGAAGCCAAAGGCTTGGAAGGTCTCCACCGAGCGGGCCTGAATACCGTCGGCCTGGCCGATCTCCAGACGTCCCTCACGGCGTTCAATAATGCGTGTATTGACTTCGGGGTAGTAGGACAGCTGAGCGGCGGCCAGCATACCGGCCGGACCGGTTCCGACAATCAGCACGTCCATTTCGTCGGGGAGTTCGTCGCTGCGATTGAGGCCGTAGCCAGCAGCAGGACGAATTCGGGGGTCTTCGGAGACATAGCCGTGTTCGTGGAAATGCATCGGTGGTTCACTCCTTGTCGGAAAAGACAGAGTAGATCGTGCCGTAGAGCGTGTTCTATAATCGAACACTAAACTCTATTATCGAATTTATGAGTCAGATCATAGAGGAAATATGAGCTGACTTACAAGGAGGTGTGTCGTGGCAGACCCGGTTACTCGGTCCGCAGGATCACAAACCCTCAGTCGCGGTCTTCGAGTACTGGAAGTGCTCGCTAATTCCGCGTCTGCGATGAGCATCGGCCAGGTCGCTCACGCTTTGGGGCTACACCGCTCGGTGTGTTACCGGCTGGTGCGCACCCTGGAAGACCACGGGCTGGTGGTGCGTGATCAGCTGGGGAAACTCGCGCTAGGTGTACGACTCGTGGCCTTGGGCGCCTCGGTCGAGCGAGATATGCGTGCCACTGCCCTGCCCTTATTGACCCTGGCCGCTCAACGGTTAGTCATGACCTGCTTTCTGGCCATCGAAGACCGCGGGGAATGCTTGACGGTCACCAGCGTGGAACCTCCCCACCAAGAAACCGTCATCGCCCAGCGCCCCGGCGCGCGTCATCCCATCCAAGACGGGGCCACCGGAAGAGCGATCTTGGCGATCATGGACGAGGCTTGTTGGCCAGAGGGCATCAGCGACGAGGTGCGAGCCAATGTCCACGAAATCAGGCAGCGCGGTTGGGCGGAGTCCTACAGCCAGGTCATCCCCGGACTGTACGGCGTCGCGACCCCGGTGCGTTTCGAGGACGGCCGGCTGGGATCGGTTGGAGCATTGAGTCTTTTCCACGCCACGGGCGAGCATCTCAACCGTGTCTTGGAAGGCCTGTGCACAGTTGAGACCGGACTTGTTGAAGCTGGCGTGTGTACTTTAAGGTAGGGGTGTCGAAGGTCATAGTGGGCTGAACCAACTGTGACGCCTTCTCGGCCTGGCGTTTGAAAAAGAGACGCTAACTCTTCGGTGAAGAGCCAGACATATATGGAATCGATCGACATATCTGTCTGTTGGGAGCGTTTCATATGCCAACTGTTGCCGCCGTTCTTGCCGATGCCCTACACCGTCACGCCACCGCCTTCTTCGGGCTGATGGGCAATGGCAATGCCTATTTCATTGACGCGCTACATCAGCTCGGCACCGACATCGTGCCGGTCCGCCACGAAGTCGCCACGGTAGCCTCCGCCGATGCCTACTACCGGGTGCGCCAAGAACTCGCGGTGGCCACCACGACCTATGGGCCGGGCTTTACCAATACGCTGACCGCGCTCGCTGAAGCCTCGCTATCACGGATTCCGCTCATCCTGGTGGTCGGAGACCAGCCCACTCCGGGGCGTCGCCCCTGGGATATCGACCAAGTTGCCACAGCGGCCTCCATGGACGTGCCGACACTGACCGTTGAGCCCTCCAACGCCGGCACCGTAGCCATCTCTGCTGTCGAACAAGCCGTGTCGCTACAACGCCCCGTGGTCCTCGCGATTCCCAATGACTTGGCCACCGCTGAGGTCAGCGCCGATGGTGCCGTCATCCCTGAGCTCACCCCTAAGGCGCCGAGCCCGGTAGTTGATACCGAGACCATCCACAACATGGCCACTGCCTTGCGGGAGGCTTCCCAGCCACTCATTCTGGGTGGTCGCGGTGCCCGTCACTGTGCTGGGGCCTTGCGTGAACTGGCCGGCCTGCTCGGCGCCGATGTGGCTACCTCCGCACCCGGGCGCGGGCTGTTCTACACCGATGGCACCGACGGATTCACCGATTTGGGCGTGTGCGGAGGATTCGCCGCCTCGGGCTCCGCCCAGCGCATGCGTGAAGCCGATGTTGTCCTGGTAGTCGGAGTCGGGCTGAACCAATTCACCATGGCCTTTGGTGAAGCCTTCGGCCCCGAGGCGCACGTCATCCAGATTGACAGCGAACCACAGGCCACCCACGCCCGCGTCAACCAGTTCCTCAGCGCTGATTCCGCTACCGCCGTCCCCGCGCTACTGGATGCGTATAAAGCCACCACCTCTGCGACCGAGTCGCGGGCGAAGACTGACAACACCGAAGACACCGCTCGCGAGCTCCGCGCCTATGAGACCGGCACCGAATTCGGCCCCGCCGGTGGGCTCGACCCCCGCGCGCTGAGCACCCGGTTGAACGAGCTGCTGCCACCAGACCGGATCTACATCACCGATGGTGGCCACTTCATCGGCTGGCCTAATATGTTCTTCGACGTGTCCGAGATCGACCACATGATCTTGCTGGGCACAGCCTTCCAAACTATTGGGCTGGGTTTCTCCGCCTCTGTCGGAGTTGCTCACGCTGCCCCGGAGAAAACCACTGTGTTGGTCACCGGTGACGGGGGTGGCATGATGGCCTTCGCTGACGCTGAATCCCTGATCCGTACTGCCAAGAGCGCCGTGGTCATCGTCTTCAACGACGCCGCCTATGGGGCTGAGGTCTTCCAATACGGCAGTAAGGGATTGGCCGAAGAACCCATGCGCGTCGGCGAGATCGACTTCGCCGGGCTGGCCACCAGCCTGGGCGCTCGCGCCTCCGTGATCCGCAGTTTCAACGATTTGAAGGACTTCACCCAGTGGGTTGCCGACGGCGCACACGGCACCTTCGTATTGGACTGTCGCGTCGACGGGAGCATCGTCGCCCCGTATATGCAAGAGATCGCTGGGATTTAACGCTGTATACCGCCCTGCCACTGTGAATGATGTCATGTGGTCTATATGACATGAGATCTCAAATCGTATATAGTCTGAGCTCAGCGGGTATGACCTAGACCACTATGCAGCGGTCGAAACGCCCTCTCTTATCACATTCACACCCTGAGAAAGTAGCAGTGGACCATGGAGAAACTAATACGCATTGCGGTTCGTTTTCTCGCAGTGCTCTCAGCAATCGCAGTCGTCGTGATGGTCATCGCCATCGCCATCGATGTCTTTGCACGCAATATCACTGGTGCATCGTTACCGGGCATGATCGAAATCGCCGAAACAGCCATGGTGACCGCCGTAGCCTTCGGTCTGGCCTGGGCCGGACTGAACGGCGAACACGTCGCGGTTTCCCTGGTGACCGACCGTTTTGGCCCCGGATTGACCAGAGCTACCAATGTCTTCGTCTGGGCCCTGGTGACTCTCTACACCGGCTGGCTCTCCTATGCCAACATCATGCGCGCCATCGATTCCTTCATCTTCCGTGAAACCCGCTTTGGCATCGTGCAGTGGCCGATGTACCCGATGCGCTGGATCCTGGCGATCGGCCTGCTCTCTCTGTTGTTGGTAGCCGTCCTTAACCTGGTGCGCACATTGCGTGGCCAAGAACCCACCGGCCACGCCGATGAGGTCCAAGCCGCTCTGGCCGACCAGCCGGATGTCGTCTCCAAAACATCCGCCAGCATCGCAACTTCTACCGCCGAAGGAGGCCGTGCATCATGAGTCTCGGCGCTGTCGTGATCCTCGTGCTGGTGCTGATGCTGGCACTGCTACTGCTCCGAGTCCCCGTGGCCGTCTCCTTGGGTCTGGCCGGTGCCATCGGCCTGGTGCTTTTGCATGGATTTAACCATGCCACCCTGGAACTCGGTGCTGACCCGTTCTCCCAGATCGCATCCTTCTCATTGACCATCGTGCCGATGTTCGTGCTCATGGGCATGTTCGCAGTACGAGCCCATGTGGCCGAATACGTCTTCGCCATCGCCGACCGCGTGTTGAGCCGTTTTCCCGGCGGGCTTGGTGTCGCCACTGTGGTCGCCTCGGCCGGTTTCTCTGCAGTCTCCGGTTCCTCGATCGGTACCGCGGCCACGATGGCGCGCCTAGCCGTGGGAGAAATGCGGAAATCCGGGTACCCGGCTCACATGGCCACCGCCTTGGTTGCGGTCGCCGGAACCCTGGGATCGATGATTCCGCCCTCGACTTTCCTCGTCCTTTACGCCATCCTCTCTCAGCAATCGGTAGGAGAAATGCTGGCCGCCGGTATTGTCCCCGGCGTGCTCTCTGCGTTGGCCTATGCCATCTGGATCGGCTTTGCCGGCTGGCAGCTCCGCCGTCGTGGCCAGGTTGTCGCAGACGCAGACAACGTCCAAGATGCCCTGAGCCAAGCCAAAGCCATCCAGGCGGAAAACCGTCGCCACGCCCCGTTGTCCTCTCTGCCGTGGCGCGGTCTGGGCTACATTCTTCTGCTGTTCGCCATCGTGCTGGGCGGGATGTACTCCGGGATCTTCACCGCCACCGAGTCCGCTGCATTCGGCGCGATTGCCGCGGTGCTGATTCTGATCTGGGAATTGCGTAAACAAGGCGCCAAGGGCATTTGGCAGGGTATTAAAGGCGCCCTGGAATCCACGGCGGGGACCACCGCGATGGTCTTCTTTATCATCATCGGTTCCGGAATCCTCTCAGCCTTCTTCGTCTCCGCTGGCGTGCCGGGAATGGTCACCGCCGCAGTGAGTAGCTGGAGCCTGTCACCGACCTGGATCATGCTGATTCTACTGTTGTGCCTGGTACCGATGGGGATGGTGCTGGAATCGTTGTCCCTGCTGATGATCTCGGTTCCGCTGATCCTGCCGGTCGCCCTAGAATTCGGCTTCGACCCAATCTGGTTGGGCATTCTGATCGTGAAATTCATCGAAATTGGCATGGTTACTCCGCCGGTGGGCATCAACGCCTTCGTCGTCTCTGGCGCCACCGGCGTGAAATCCGAGACCGTCTTCCGCGGTATCATTCCGTTCTTTGTTATCGACATGATCTTGATCCTGATCTTCTTCTTCACCCCGGATCTGATCCTGTTTTTGCCCGGATTAGTACAGAACTAGCCCTGGGTGAGCCCTGGCGCAGAAAGAAGTGAACTCATGAGTTGGACGACAAAAACTGCCCGTCGCGCACGAACCTCGACCCGTGGCTTGCTGGCGGTCGCCGGTATCGTGGCTGGCTCGCTGACGTTGACTGCCTGTGAAGAAGGCGTGGTCGACTGGGAACGAGCAGATCAGACCGATGCCGAATACATCTTCACCCAAGCCAACGGCGCCAGCGTGGGGACCCAGCACGAGCTGGTTGCCGAAGCCTATATGGACGCGGTCGAAGAAGCTTCCGATGGCCGTATCGCCTTTGAACGCACCCCCTTCCAAGCCATCTGCGATATGGCCGATGTCGCAGACTGTATACGCGACGGCCGTGCCGACTTCGGACTAACCGTCACCGATTACACCCCACACCTGCTACCCACCACCTCGGTACTATCCATCTCGTTCAAAACCGATGACATTCAAGCAGCTACCCAGGCGCTTTACGAACTCCACCGCGAGTACGAGCCAGCCAAAGAGGTTATGGAGAAGGCTAACCTGGAACACGTTTCAACGTGGCCGGTGGGCGCGCTACTCATTGGGGCGAAGACCCCGATTGATGGGTTTGAAGATCTCGATGGGCTTCAGGCTCGCGCAGCCGGTCCGGTCACTCAGCGCTCGCTGGAAGATGCCGGGATGAATGTCAGCGCCATCACCGCCGGAGAAACCTATGAGGCACTACAGCGCGGAGTAATTGACTCGGTGGCCTCCTCGCTGGACTTCGGCGTGAACTTTGCCATCACCGAACAACTTCCTTATTGGGTCGACCCTGGTTTTGACCAATACACCGCCTACGGCATGTGGTGGAATAAAGACTCCTACGAGTCCTTGCCTGAGGACCTGCAGGCCACCGTGGATGACGTAACGAAGGAATTCAATGAGGGCAAGACCATTGACGTTGCCAACGGTGAGCTGGAAAGTATCTGTGATGAGATGCTCGACTCCCCGGACGTGGAAGATTTCGACACTTGGTCCGATGAGGAAACTCAGAAATGGAAAGACATCGCTGCCGAGGGGGCCGAGGAAACCTGGTTGGATGTGATGGACTCGTTGGATTTCGAGAACGCGGAAGAATACCTGCGGGTCTACAACGAGAAGTACGAGTCCCTGAAATCTCCGGAAAACCCAGACGATGCCGGTATCGCCTGCGCTCAGCGCTGGCAAGAACGTCACGGCGATGCAGCAAATAAGTGATTGTGACACCCTGACCCCATCGCATAGAATGATATACGATTTCGAATACTCTCAGATCTGCTGAGCAGGAGGCCTGCATGCCGAACCCTCTCCACGACGTTCCCGTCACCCCGGGCAAGATTATTGCGGTGCACGTGGCCTTTGAGTCTCGCGCCGCCCAGCGCGGTCGGCGCCCGGCCACCCCGTCTTATTTCCTTAAGCCCACGAGCTCCTTATCGGGCTCCGGTGCCGACGTAGCACGCCCCGCCGGGACCGAGCTGATGGCTTTTGAGGGCGAAATCGCCCTGATCATCGGGGAACCGGCCCGCCGGGTCTGCCTCGAAGACGCCTGGAAGCATGTGGCTGGGGTGACCGCCGCAAACGACCTGGGCATCTACGACTACCGCCCGGCAGATAAGGGCTCTAACCTCCGCTCCAAGGGCCGGGACGGTTACACGCCCCTGGGCCCGACCGTGATTGACGCCCACAGCATTGATCCGACCGCACTCCGGTTGCGCACCTGGGTCAACGGTGAGCTGGTCCAGGAGGATGGCACCTCCGAGGACCAGCTGATCTTCCCGCTGGCTCAGTTCGTGGCCGACCTGTCGCAGCACATGACCCTGGAAACCGGTGACGTGATCCTGACCGGTACCCCGGCCGGCTCGTCAGTGGTGGCCCCCGGCGACACCGTGGAGGTCGAGGTCGATGCCCCCACCGCCACGGGCGCACCCACCTCGGGTCGGCTGATCACCCACATTACGGAGGGCCCCGGCGACTTCGACCCGGCGCTTGGGATGTTGCCGGCTGTCGATGAAAAGCAAGCCGAAGACGCTTGGGGATCCCGTGAAGCCGCCGGTCTGCCACCGGTTGCAGATCCCACCGCGGCGCTCCCTGATGAGTTGCGGACCAAGCTGAAGGTAGCGCCCACCGCCGGACTATCGGCCCAATTGCGTTCCCGCGGTCTGAACAACGTCGTCATCGAAGGCGTGAAGCCCCAAACCGCGGGCACCAAGATGGTCGGGGTGGCCAAGACCCTGCGTTTTGTGCCCAACCGTGAGGACCTCTTCGGCAGCCACGGCGGTGGCTACAACGTCCAAAAACAGTGCTTTGATGCCGTCCGACCGGGCGAAGTCATTGTCATTGAAGCTCGCGGTGAAGCCGGCTCTGGCACCCTGGGCGATATTCTCGCCCTCCGCGCCCAGTACAACGGAGCCGCCGGTGTGGTCACCGACGGGGGAGTCCGCGACTACGCCGAGGTTCAGCGTATCGGCCTACCGGTCTTCACCCAGACCGCGCACCCGGCCGTGTTGGGGCGTAAGCACGTGCCCTGGGAGGTCGATGTGGCCGTTAGTTGTGGCAACGCCACGGTGCTCCCCGGCGACGTGATCGTTGGTGACGACGACGGGGTGCTTGTGATCCCGCGCGATCTCGCCGACGAAGTTGTCGAGGCCGCCCTGGCCACAGAGCACCAGGACGAGTGGGTGGCCAACCAGGTTCGAGCCGGCGCACCGATCAAGGGCACCTTCCCGCCCACTGGCGAACAGAAAGAGGCCTATGAGCGCTACGCCGCCGAAAGCGGGGAACAGAACTGATGACCCCACCGACCACAACCGAGACCGAGCAATTGTCCAAAGCCCAGATTGCTTACCGGTGGATTCGGCAACGGATCTTCACCCAAGAATTCAGCCCCGGCTACCGGCTGGTGCTGGCCACCATCGGTGATGCCCTGAATATGTCGGTGGTACCGGTGCGGGAGGCCATCCGCCAGTTGGAAGCCGAAGGACTGGTGACCTATCAGCGCAATGTGGGCGCACACGTGTCGATGGTGGATGAATCCCAGTACATCAACTCGATGCAGACCGTGGGCATTCTCGAAGGGGCCGCAACCGCCGCGGCTGCCCCGCATGTGAGCGCAGATGATCTGGCCGAAGCCCGGGCGCTGAATGCGCAGATGCAGCGCTCGCTGTCACATTTCGACCCGGCCAGCTTCACCAAAACCAACCAGGCCTTCCACCAGGTGCTCTTCGCTCGGTGCCCGAACCAGCGACTGACCGATCTGGTCTATGCCGAATGGGACCGGCTGAACCACCTGCGGGAATCCACCTTCTCCTTCGTACCCGGACGCGCCAGAGAATCGGTGGCCGAACACGCCCACATTCTGGACCTCATTGCCGGCCATGCGTCCGCGATCGAGATTGAACAAGCCGCCCGAGACCACCGCAACGCCACGCTGACCAGCTACCTGAACAGCCCCGAACACCAGAACCGATCGACCCTAGGAGAGTACTGACCGTGACTGCCACCTCCCAACGCCCCGCCAACCTGCCCGATCAGATCCGTCACTACATCGGTGGCGAGTTCGTTGATTCCCTCGACGGCGACACGTTCGAGGTGCTCGACCCGGTCACCAACGAGACCTACATTAAGGCTTCCTCCGGGAAGAAAGCAGATATCGACCGTGCCGTGGCTACCGCCAAGGACGCTTTCACCAACGGCCCCTGGCCGACCATGCTGCCACGCGAACGCTCCCGTGTGTTACACAAGATCGCCGATGTGGTCGAATCCCGCGGTGACGAGCTGGCCGCCATGGAATGTTTCGACACCGGTCTACCGATTACCCAGGCTCTGGGCCAGGCCCGTCGTGCTGCCGAGAACTTCCGGTTCTTCGCCGACCTGATTGTTGCCCAGCACGATAACGCCTTCAAGGTGCCGGGCCGTCAGGCCAACTACGTCAACCGCAAGCCGATCGGTGTGGCCGGGCTGATTACCCCGTGGAATACCCCGTTCATGCTGGAATCCTGGAAGCTCGGCCCGGCCATTGCCACCGGGAATACCGTGGTTCTCAAGCCGGCCGAATTCACCCCGCTGTCAGCGTCGCTGTGGCCGGGCATCTTTGAGGAGGCCGGACTACCGACCGGTGTGTTCAACATGGTCCAGGGTTTCGGTGAAGAAGGCTTCGCCGGTGACTCGCTGGTCAAGCATCCCGACGTTCCGCTGATCTCCTTCACTGGTGAATCGAAGACCGGTGAGATCATCTACGCCAACGCCGCCCCCTACCTGAAGGGTCTGTCCATGGAGCTGGGCGGTAAATCCCCGGCCGTGGTCTTCGACGACGCTGACCTGCAGACCGCGATTGACGCGACCATTTTCGGCGTGTTCTCCCTGAACGGTGAACGCTGCACGGCCGGCTCCCGCATCCTGGTGCAGCGCGGGATCTACGATGAGTTCGTTCAGCGCTACGCCGCCCAGGCCAAGCGGGTCACGGTGGGTTTGCCCTCAGAGAAGACCACCGAGGTCGGCGCCCTGGTCCACCCCGAGCACTTCGAGAAAGTCATGTCCTACGTGGAGATCGGCAAGAACGAAGCCAAGTTGGTCGCCGGTGGCTCCCGTCCCGAGCAGTTCCCCGACGGCAACTTCGTCCAGCCCACCGTTTTCGCCGATGTCTCCCCGGACGCCCGGATCTTCCAGGAAGAAATCTTCGGCCCCGTCGTGGCCATTACGCCCTTCGACACCGAAGAAGAAGCCCTTCAGCTGGCCAATAACACCAAGTACGGTCTGGCCGCCTACATCTGGACCAACGATCTGAAGCGCGCCCACAATTTTGCCCAGCACGTCGAGGCCGGGATGGTGTGGCTGAACTCCAATAACGTCCGCGACCTGCGCACCCCCTTTGGCGGGGTCAAGGCCTCCGGCCTGGGCCAAGAGGGCGGTTACCGCTCCATCGACTTCTACACCGACCAGCAGGCCGTGCACATCAACCTCGGCGAAGTCCACAACCCGGTCTTCGGCAAGCAGGACTAAGCGCACCCCAGGCCGCTGACCCGTCGTGAGCACAGAAAGAACAGAGACCATGACTGATATGAAGGATCGCACGCTGACCTCCTCGGGATTCTACGTCTCCCAGGAGACCCCGATTCAGACCGATAACCCCATCCCCAGCCCGAGCGTGGAAGCACCCGATGTATTGCGGTGCGCCTCGATGGAACTGGTCGTCACCGACCTGGCCGCCTCTCGCGAGTTCTACGTGGACGTGCTCGGTTTGGTGGTCACCGATGAAGATGAGCACACCATCTACCTACGGTCGATGGAAGAGTTCATCCACCACAACCTGATCCTGCGCGCCGGCCAGGTGCCCGCGGTGGCGGCATTTTCCTACCGCGTGCGCACCCCGGAGGACCTCGACAAAGCCGTGGCCTTCTACGAAGAACTCGGCTGCCGGGTCGAACGCAAAAAGGACGGGTTCGTCAAGGGCCTGGGTGACTCGGTGCGCGTGGAAGACCCGCTGGGCTTCCCCTATGAGTTCTTCTACGAGGTCGAGCACGTCGAGCGTCTGGCTTGGCGCTACGACCTCTACAGCCCCGGGGCCCTGGTGCGTCTGGACCACTTCAACCAGATCACCCCCGATGTCCCCCGGGCAGCCCGCTACATGCAGGATCTAGGTTTCCGCGTCACCGAGGATATTCAGGACGAGCACGGCGTGGTCTATGCCGCTTGGATGCGACGCAAACCCACCGTGCACGACACCGCCATGACCGGCGGTGACGGCCCGCGGATGCACCACGTGGCCTTTTCCACCCACGAGAAGCACAACATTCTGGCCATCTGCGACAAGATGGGGGCCTTACGCATCTCCGACCGCATTGAGCGTGGCCCGGGACGGCACGGTGTCTCCAATGCCTTCTACCTCTACCTGCGTGACCCGGACGGCCACCGCGTGGAGATCTACACCCAGGACTACTACACCGGCGACCCGGACAACCCGGTGGTCACCTGGGATGTGCACGACAACCAGCGACGTGACTTCTGGGGCAACCCGGTCGTACCCTCCTGGTACACCGACGGTTCCCTGGTCCTGGACTTGGACGGCAATCCGCAGCCGTTGACCAGCCGAGAAGAAGACTCCGAAATGGAGGTCACCATCGGCGCCGACGGCTTCTCCTATACCCGCGAATCCGGTGAAGAAATGCCCGACTGGAAGAAAGGCGAATATAAGCTGGGCAACCAGCTCTAGACTGAAAGACAGTCCGCCTCCACGCTGGAAGGAAACACCGTATGAGCACCACCGAGAATTTCTCCACCGTTCTGGCCGAGTTGCGCGACCAGCTACCTGCCGATGCGGTGGTGGACGATCCCCGGGCGTTGAGTGTGTATCAATACGATCGTTCCGGACATCTCAGCGACACTGTGCCCTCAGCTGCGGTCTTCCCCCGCACCGTCGAGGAGGTTCAGCACATCGCACGGGTGTGCTTCCACCATCGGATCCCGATGGTGCCTCGTGGCGCGGGGACCGGGCTGGCCGGTTCGGCCATCGGTAGCACCGGTGAGATCATGGTCTGCACCGACCGGATGAACCAGATCCTGCAACTGCAACCCGAGAACCGCTCGGTCACGGTCCAGCCGGGCATCCTCAACGGAGAACTCAACACCTACCTGGCGACCCAGGGCTTCTGGTGGCCACCGGACCCGGCCTCCAAAGACATCTCCACCGTGGGTGGCAATATCTCCATGAATGCCGGAGGGTTGCTCTGCGCCAAATATGGGGTCACCCGTGAAGCGGTGCTGTCGCTGCAGGTCGTGCTCGCCGACGGGTCACTGATCACCGTCGGGCACCACACCGTCAAAGGCGTGACCGGCTACGATTTGTGCGCGTTGCTGATCGGCTCCGAAGGCACCTTGGGCATCATCGTCGAGGCCACCCTGAAAATCCGGCCCCTCACCCCGGGCACTACCGTCACTCTGGGGGCCTCGTTTCCGACCGTGACCGATGCGGCAGAGGCCGCCTCAGCGGTCACCCGCCACGGCCACACCCCGGCGATGATGGAGCTGCTCGATGACCTCACCGTGGCGTTGGTGACAGAACACACCGGCGAAAACTTCGGCTCCGGCAACTCCTTCCTGCTGATCCAAACTGACGGACCGGCCGCCGCGACTGAAGCCGAAGAGATTGGGGCGATCCTCACCGACCACCAGGCCGAGCTGACCATCACCGACGACCCGGAAGAATCCCAGCGCCTGGTCGGTATCCGTCGCAGTGTCTTCCCCTCTCTGGAGGCCAAAGGACAGTTACTGGTCGAAGATATTGCCGTGCCCCGGTCCACAATGGCCGAAGCCTTCGCCCGAATTCGCGACCTCGAACAAGCCTCCGGGATCAAAATCCCCACCGCCTGCCACGCTGGTGACGGCAATCTGCACCCGGTATTTGTCGTCGAAGGTCAAGACCACGGCCAGAACCGCGAGGTGCCCGAGGCCATCTGGGACGTGGCCGGACAGGTCTTTACCATGGCCCTGGAATTGGGTGGCACCCTCACCGGTGAACACGGGGTGGGCGTGCTGAAATCCCGCTGGCTGCGTGACGAGCTGGGTGACGTGCAGTACCGGCTGCAACAGAACATCAAAGCCGCCTTCGACCCCCACAACTTGATGAACCCGGGCAAAGTCTTTCGCCCGGCACCCACCGCCTAAGGACAGCCCATGTTGGATCACCAGACCCACACTGCGATCGCCGATGAACTCCACCGGGCCAACCGAGACCGCACCCCGGTCCCGCTCCTGACCGCCCGATACCCGGACATGGTGATTGAAGACTCCTACGCCATTCAAAAAATCTGGGCCGAACGCCAGGTCGAAGCCGGCCGCCACCCGGTCGGACACAAGATCGGGCTGACCTCCAAGGCCATGCAGGACGCCACCGGCATCGACGAGCCCGACTACGGGGTGATCTTCGATGATCAGGTCTTCGACTCCGGCCATGTCTACCAGTGGGAGAACTACACCCACCCGCGCATTGAAATGGAATTGGCCTTCGTGCTCCACCAGGACCTCGAAGGCCCCGGCGTGACCCTCTTCGATGTGCTGCGAGCCACCGAATACGTGGTGCCGGCTCTGGAAGTGCTCGACTCTCGGATCGAGATGCAGGGCCGTACGATTATCGACACCATCTCCGATAACGCCGCACTGGGTTCGATGGTCATCGGTGGCCGGCCGGTCTCCCCGGATGCGGTGGACCTACGCTGGGTGGCCGGCGCACTGTGGCGCAACCACGAAATTATCGAAACCGGGGTCGCCTCCGGCGTGTTGAACCACCCCGGCAATGGCGTGCACTGGCTGGCCAACCGGATTGCTGGCCACGGCGACCACCTGGCCGCTGGAGAAATGATTCTCGCCGGATCCTTCACCCGCCCGATGTGGGTCTACCAAAACGACACGGTCTATGCCGATTACGGTCCATTGGGAGTCGTGACATGTCACTTCGCGTAAAACAACTCCTCGCCCAAGACCCCGCCACCAGTGGCCTATTGCCCGGGGCACTACCGAGCCTGCGGGATCTATTCCCCGCCCAGAGCGGCAAACCCGACCAGCACGGCCCCATCGTCGGGATCTTCGTCTCTTCCGGTGACGCCGGGGTGGCCGAAATCTGCGCCGGGGCCGGATTCGATTACCTACTCATCGACGGCGAACACTCTCCGCTGAGTCTAGAATCCATCCAGTCCCAGCTGCGCGCCATCGCTGGTTATCCGGTGCTCTCGGTGGTCCGGGTACCACATAACGACCCGGTGTTGATCAAGCAATACCTGGATCTGGGCGTGCAATCACTGATTGTGCCCATGGTCGACACCCCCGACCAAGCCCGGGCGGCTGCTTCGGCGGTGGCCTACCCGCCGGACGGGGTCCGTGGCCTCGGCTCGGCCCTGGCCCGCTCGGGTCGCTGGTCCCGGATCCCCGACTACTTGGCGCGGGCCCGCCACACCCTGACCCTGTTGGTCCAGATCGAATCCCACACCGCGGTCAACCACGCCGCTGAGATTCTGGCCACCGACGGTGTTGACGGAGTCTTCATCGGCCCCTCGGATCTCTCCGCCTCGATGGGGCTGCTGGGCCGTCAGACCCACCCGGAGGTCATCGCCGCCGTCACGCAGGTCATCGCCCAGGCGAACGCGGCCGGCAAGATTGTGGGCGTCAACGCGTTCCACGCCGATCAGGCTCGCGACTACGTGGCCGCCGGGGCCGACTTCGTCAACGTCTCCGCCGATGTGGCGATCCTGGCCCGCGGAACCGAGAAGCTGGTGGCAGAGTGGGGGATCGAACAGGAAGCGCCGTGACTGTCGCACCTGATCACCGGTTCGGCGCCTGTCAGCATCCGGGGCCACACAAGCACTTGAGCCTGGCCCAGTGGACCGAGGCCATCTCCCACAGCTTCCACAACCTGACCATCACCGCAGACGACCCGCAGGCGTTTCGGGCCGGGCGCCGGCAGGCGCTACTGGGAGAGATCCTGCTGGTGGATATGGCCACCGACGCCCACCGGGTGTGCCAGCCGCACGTTGTGCCCGAAAACACCCAACCGGCCATGTGTAAGCTTTCGTTGCAGATCGAGGGACAATCCCAGCTGACCCAGGACTGCCGGACCACAGTGCTGGCCCCCGGGGATTTGGCCCTGTACGTCACCCACCGGCCCTATGAGCTGGTCTTCGACCGGCCCCAGCGCTCGCTGGTGATGCAGTTCCCCCAAGAGTATCTGCACCTGGTGCAAGAACAGGTTTCTCTGGTCACCGCCACACCGGTCAGTCGCGAACACGGACTGGGTCGGGTGGTGGTGCCACTATTTGAAAACCTGGTGAACAACCTGCAGATCCTGCATACCCCCAGCGCGCTGTCGCTGGTGCGTTCATCCTTGCAGATGCTGGTCACCATCCTGTTGGAGGCGTCCAAGGCCCAAGGACGTGACACCAGTGAGAATCCGCTGTTTCATCTCGCGACCGCCTATATCGAAGACCACCTGGGGGATGCGGAGCTGGGGCCACAACGCATTGCCGAGTACTTCTACGTCTCCGTCCGCCAGCTCTATACCCGCTTCGCCGAGCACGGCACCACGGTCAGCACCATGATTCGCGACCTGCGGTTGCACCGGATCCGCGACGATCTCGCCGATCCGGTGCATGCCTCCGAGACCGTGCAACAGATCAGTACCCGCTATGGGATTCACGACGCCTCGCAGGTCTCCAAGCTGTTCAAACAGGCCTTTGGCGAATCGCCCTCGGCCTACCGGGCCCGGGTTAAGAACCCAGGTGCGTGATCAGCTTCCGGGCGGTGGTCAGTCCCGACTCCAGGGCCCCGTCCACGCACACCCCGCGCCAGCCACGAGCCAACTCAGAGCCGGCAAAGACCACCGGGGGCTCGAGCCGTTCGAAGTGGTGCCAGGCATCGGTGAACTGCCCGGTGCGTAACGTGCCCCAGGCTTGGCCCGACCACGGGTCGTTCTGCCAGTCGTGACCGGTAGACTCCACCACCTCGAGGTCATCGCGCCAGTAGTCGAGAATCCGCTGGGCATCAGCGGTGGACTCCAGATCCACGGCGGAGGCCTCCGGGCCGAAGCCGACCAGGATGGTATCGCCTTCGGGGGTGAAGTATTCGGAGCGGATACAGGCCATCGGCGCCGGGTAGGGCGCATAGGCCAGTAGCTTGTGTCGGCCCTTGACCTTGAACCAGATTTTCGCCCCCGAGGTGTTCCACCCCTGCTCGATGGTCGCGGTGATCGTCTCGGGTAGCTCAGGGGTGAAACGGATGGTGCGCAACGCACCCGCCGGGACGGTGACGATCACCGCGCTGGCCTCGCGCACCTCACCGGTGGCCAGCGTGACACGGGCGCTGTGCCCGTCGTGGTCGACGGCAGTGACCGGGGTATTGAGGCGAATCGGGCAGTTCAGCTCGGCCGCCATCGGCTCGTAGAGGGCCTTCATTCCATTGACCAGCTTGTACTTCAGGGTGATGTCATCCAACAGACGAAGCCGGTGATCGGAGAGCGAAACCCAGTGTTTGGCCATCAGCGCCGACCCAGTGTGGGGCGAGCCCACGTACCCGGCCGACCAGTAGGCATCGACCAGATCGATCTGCTCCTGAGTGAAATTCCCGCTGGCCCGCACTGCGTCCAACACCGAGGCTTGGTCATCGGCCAGGAACTGCTCGCGCAACTCCGCGGGCCCGTCGAAATCCTCCGAGAGGATCCAGAGCGGATCGTAGGGGTGAGGGAAGTACTGCTCTGAGCGAGCAAAGATCTCGGCCATCGGGGGCTGAATCGTCCGATCCAGATCCTGTAGGGTGCCCTGATGCGTGGTGTCTTGCGAATTCCAGTACACCAGTTCGGGCTCCGGTGAGGCGACAATCGGTTGCTGGTAGCGGGTGATCTCCTGCCACACATGGGCTTGGAACCAGTGCACCCACGTCGCGCCGAGCTCAATCGCGCGCCCCATGCGCTCATCGGTCCAGGCTCGTCCACCGACCCGGTCGCGGGCCTCGACGATCTCGCACGAGATCCCGGCGGACTCTAATTCGCGGGCGGCACGCAATCCAGCGAAACCGGCCCCAATAATCACAACGTGTGGTTCAGTCATGGTGTTCCTTTCCGACGGTGACAAGTTCGGCTGGTGCGCCCGGCACGGCCTCGGGTTCGCGACGTCGTAGCACCTCGCCCCAGAGCAACCCGAGCACTCCGGAGCCGAGAATGATGCCGGGCATGATGAAGATCAGCGAGGAGCCTTCCTCAGCGTCGATCATCACATCGAAATTGGCCAAGATCAGGATGAACACCACCGCCAGCCCGAGGGCTGCTAGGGCCGGGGCGATGACGCGCACCCAGAGCCCGTAGCCGTGGGGGTGGCGGATAAACCAGGCCATGATCGCCACGGAGGTGACCGCTAAGAGGAAGACGAGTCCGAAAGCTGCGGCATTGGTCAACCAGGTGAATAGCGTGATGACCGGAAACAGCGGGCCGAGTTCGTGGCCGGTGCCGGCGATGGCGAAGCCGATCACGACCACCACGGCCAGGGCTGACTGGGTGAGAGATCCGGCCAGCGGGGCGCCGGTGCCGGTGGTGGCTGCCAGCTGACGAGGTAGTACCCCGGAGCGGCCGAGGGAGAAAAAGTAGCGGGCGGCGGCATTATGGAAGGCCAACAGTACGGCAATCAGGCTGGTGACGAACAGGATCGAGGCGAATTGGCCCAGCACGGGGCTGGTCTCGCTGAGCCACACGAAGACCAGATCGGGGCCGAGCTCGGCAGAACGCTCGACCACCTGCGAGGGGCCAATACCAATACCGAAGGCCCACGCGGAGAACGCGTAGAAGATCGCGATGGTGATCAGTGCGATGTAGGTGGCTCCGGCCACGGTGCGACGGGGGTCGGTGACCTCTTCGGAGTAGATCGCACCAGACTCAAAGCCCATAAAGGCCGCAATCCCAAAGGCCAGCAGCACGCCGATACCGGGGGCAAAGAACTGATCGGGGGCAAAGGCATCAGCGGCGGCTCCCTCAGGTGCCACCGCAAGTGCCAGCACATCGATGATGATCACGACCAGGAACTCCAACGCGACGACCACGCCCAGCACCTTGGCGGATAGATCGATGGAGTTGATGCCCAGAATTGCGACCAGGGCCCAACAGAGCAGGGCCATCAGCCACCAGGACACCTCCAGGCCGGTGAGTTCTCGTAGCAGATTGGAGGAAGCAAACCCTACCAGACCGTAGAGCCCGATTTGCATCATGTTGTAGGAGACCAGTGCCAGAATAGCGGCTGCAATACCTTGGCGGAGCCCCAGCCCGGCTGAGACATAGGCATAAAATGCTCCGGCATTGTGCAGGTGTCGGCTCATCGCGGCGAATCCCACCGCAAAGACGACCAGTAACAATCCGAGCACGATATAGGTTTGTGGCACACCCAGCATGCCGGAGACCGCGTAGTTAGTTGGGATCCCGCCAGCCATCACCGTCAGTGGGGCGGAGGCGGCAATGATCACCAAGACCAGGGACACGGTACCGATCCGTCGGGGCGCGGGGGTGGTGTGGGTCGTGGTTGTCATGATCTGTCCTTCACTGGAAACTAGGTCTCTTTAGTGTGAGCCAGATCACCTGAAGTGTCTTGTCGATTCCTGCACAACGCTTGGGCGCCAGTGCAGTGCAGCGTTGAGTGTGACGCAAGTCTCATGTGTCGGGGTTAGGGTGTGGAATAACAACAGTCTGATGAAGGGACAAGAGATGACTGCCGATCTCACCACATATCAAGGATTGCTAGAAGCTGTCACCGTCGATGGTGGCGTGGAGGTTAAAGACCCGGCCACCGCCGAGGTGATCGGCTCGACCGGACAGGCGAGCGTCGATGACGTTGACGCCGCCGTACAGCGGGCCAAGCGGGCTCAGCCAGCATGGGCTGCGCTGGGTGGTGACAAGCGGTCCGAGTATCTGAACCGTGTCGCCGATGCGGTCGAAGCCAGCGCTGAGGCTCTGGCCGAATTGCTCAGCCGTGAGGTGGGCAAGCCGTTGAACGGCCCGAACGCTCGTTTCGAAGTGGGAGCGGTTGCGGGATGGCTCCGCGCCACCGCGTCCTTCGAGCTCAATGACGAGGTGCTCGTGGACGATGAGTCCGGCACCGCCGTGCTGAGCTATCGACCCGTCGGTGTGGTGGGTGCGGTGGGCCCCTGGAACTGGCCGATGATGATCTCCACTTGGCAGTTCGGCGCCGCACTCAAAATGGGCAACACTGTGGTTCTCAAGCCCTCCGAATACACTCCGTTATCCGTCCAGGCATTGGTGGCCGTGGTCAACCAGGTCCTACCTGAGGCGGTGCTCCAGGTGGTGGCCGGGGGCGGCGAGATCGGTGCGGCGCTGACCGGCCACCAGGACGTGGACAAGGTGATGTTTACCGGTTCGACCCGCACCGGCCAGGCCATTATGCGCTCGGCCGCGACGGACCTGAAGCGCCTGACCCTGGAGCTGGGCGGTAATGACGCCGGCATCATGTTGGACGACGCCGATCCGAAGGCGCTGGCTGAAGAATTGTTCTGGGGTGCCTTCATTAACACCGGACAGACGTGTGCGGCCATGAAGCGGCTCTATGTTCCTGAGGCCTTGTACGACCAGGTTGTCGACGAGCTGGCCCAACAAGCCAGCAACGCTGCTATGGGCGTGGGTCTGGAGGAGCATAACGTGCTGGGCCCATTGCAGAACCAACAGCAGTACGACATCGTCGCTGATCTGGTCAACAAAGCCCGCGAGGGCGGTGCCCGGATGGTGACCGGCGGGAACCCCGATCCCGACCAGGCGGGGTACTTCTATCCCGCAACTATTGTGGCCGATATCGATCAGTCCAATCCGCTGGTACAAGCAGAACAGTTCGGCCCGGTGTTGCCGATCATCCGCTACACGGACCTAGACCAGGCCATTGCGTGGGCTAATGAGCTCAACGTCGGTCTGGGTTCCTCGGTCTGGAGTAGTGATCGACAGCGGGCGCTGACGGTTGCCGATCGGCTTCAGGCCGGTACCACCTGGATCAATCAGCACGGTGCGATAGATCCGCGGGTGCCATTCGGTGGCATCAAGAAATCTGGATTCGGCCTCGAGTTTGGGTTGGAAGGCCTCAAGCACGTCGCGGTGCCAAAGGTTACGAAATACTAAACCTGTGGCCCTCTGACGCCGGGCCGCGATCATCGATCTCCCCAGGTCCCGGCCCTGTTTGCTGTATGTTTACTGAATCGTTATAAACCTTGAAAAAGAGATTAACGATATATCTTTGTGGCCTCCGTAGCGTGGAGCGCAGTGCCGAGTGCTGTTCGGTACCGTTTTTCTCAACCACGACGAAGAGGACTCGTTAATAATGCGTATTTTCCGCTCCACGTGCGGCCGCATCGCCCTGGGTGCTGCTGCAACGGTGGCAACCGCATCGCTGGTAGCCCCCTCCGCCACGGCGCAAGAAACCGCTAACGCCCCCGAGGCCGCCCAGGCCCCGAAGAACATCATCCTGCTCATCGGTGATGGTATGGGCTATAACCACGTCGACTCCGCCAGCTTGTTTGAAAATGGTGAGTCGAACTGGCAGATCTCCGTTGATCCCGAGAACGATCAGCAACAACACCAGTCAGACTACGGTGACAACCCCCAGCAGTCGTACGAAGAGTTCGACCTGCAGATTGGCATGTCCCACCACTCGCTGGATTCACCGGTCTACGATCCCGAAGCCGCCTGGGCTGACTTTGACTGGGTGAAGAACAACCCGACCGACTCCGCTGCCTCCGGTACCGCTCTGGCGTCCGGTCACAAGACCCACAACGGCTCCCTGGGCGTTGATGATGACGGCGAACCAGTCGAAAACTTCGCTGAGTACGCTGCGGAGAAGGGTCTGGCCACCGGTGTGGTCTCCTCGGTTCCCTTCGGCCACGCCACCCCGGCCTCCTGGGGTGCACACGTTGCCGATCGTGGTGAAAACCACGCCATCGCCGAGCAGATGATCAACGGTGAGCTGGACGTCATTATCGGTGCCGGTCACCCGCTCTACGATGTGGACGGTCAGGAGCGCGAGGCCAACTGGAAGTGGCTGACCGAGGAACAGTACACCGACCTGCAGGAGGGCAACACCGACTTCACCTTCCTGGAGACCACCGCTGAGCTGAAGGACGTGGCCAACGGTAACAACGTTCCGGAGTCCCTATTCGGCCTGGTGCCGGTGGCAGAAACCCTGCAGTTTGACCGCACCGCCCTGGCTGAGGCTGAGCCTCGTCGTGACAACGGCCGTGTGGACGGCGTTCCCCTGGAAGAGGGTCAGTCCCCGCTGCCCGGTGAAATCGCTAAGAACGACGTGCCGACCCTGGCTGAACTGACCGACGCTGCCCTGAACGTTCTGGAGCAGAACGACGAGGGCTTCTTCACCATGATCGAAGGCGGCGCCATTGACTGGGCCGGTCACGCTAACGCCACCACCGGTAACCTCGAAGAGCAGATCGAATTCAACGACGCTGTGGATACCGTCGTGAACTGGGTTGAGGAAAACTCCAGCTGGGATGAGACCCTGGTGATGGTGACCGCTGACCACGAGACCGGCTTCCTCTCCGGCCCCGGTGCAGGTACCGCCTGGACTCAGATCACCGGTGAAGCTGGCCAGCTTCCCGTTGACGGCTGGTACTCCGGTGACCACACTCAGGCTCTGGTGCCGTTCTTCGCACACGGTGCTGGCGCTGACTCCGTGCTGAACTACGTTCAGGGTGAAGACCCGGTTCGCGGTCAGTACATCGACAACACCGATGTGGCTAAGCTCAGCTTCGACCTGCTCTCCGGCGAAGCCGCCCCCGGTCCCGGTGCTGGCGACGATGACGAAGAAGCCCCTGGCTCCGATGACGACGACGCTCAGACCCCCGGGTCTGACGACGAGGACGGCACCGCCGGTTCCGATGAGGACGAAGAGGGCACCGCTGGCGCCGGTACCGAAGACGGCGTTGCCGGCTCCGGCGACGATGTTGCCGCTGGTGACTCCGAGCAGTCCGGTAGCCTGGCTGACACAGGTACCAGCGTGGCCATCATTGCCCTGCTGATTGCTGGTGCTTTGCTGGTTGCTGGTGTGACCCTGATGGTGCTGCGGAAGAAGAAGACCGCCTAAGCGTCACAAGCTCACCAACCTTTCAGGGGCCTACCCGCCAGGTAGGCCCCTGAGTCGTGTTGATGGTGAGTGATTAATGATCGGTGCTAACCACCGGTTCAAACGGCAGATCGTGCTCGCGAGCAAAAGCCACCCACTCGGCGTTGGTGCGTGAGGCGAACTGAGTGGCCAACTCTTCGGCTGTTGATCCCAAGAGCTCGGCGGTGCGTTGGGCGAAATGTGGTTCCAGACTCGCCACCGCCAACACACCGTCAGCGGTGTCATACATCCGATAGAACGGATTGCCACCTCCCAACGGTGCGCCCGGGGTGGTCATCCCGTAGCGGGCCGGAGCGGCTGCCCACTCGGCAGCCTGGTCCAGCACCACCCGTTGCACCGTGCCCTCGGTGATCTCCGGATGATTTCGCAACAAGTTCAGGCCAGCTAAAGCCGCCGTCGCGCCGCGTTCGCCACCGAGTAAATCGCCACCCAGAATCTGTGGCATGGCTGGTGGTACGAGCGAGCCGTGCCGGGCCTGATAGGTGAGATCATGGCCGGGCTCATTCTCTCGGTCACCGTCGAAACCCACGATCTCCACGTGCACCAGATTAAACTGTCGTACCACCTGGTCCAAGCCCAATTTGGCCACGGCAGCCGGCCGAATCGAGGTGATCAACACCTGCGCGGTGGCCGCGATCTCGAGCAGCTGACCCCGGCCCGCGTCGGTCTTCAGATCAGCTTGGACGATCTGCATCCCCGCGGTGAGCTCGGCGTAGTAGTCGGGAACGAACTGGCGCAACGGATCACCGGCTGGATTCTCCAGTTTAATGACGGTTGCGCCCAGGTCTCGGAGTCGAGCTGCCGCCAAGGGCCCAGGCAGATTGATGGCTGTGGAGACAACCGTGATGTTGTCGAGTGGCTTGAGTGAGGTCTGTGTCACATTCAGTACTCTAATGGATCTGAGCGTCACCGAAAATGGCTGTCCGCGGACTCTTGTCGCCGGTGGTTCGCTCTGCTTGACTGAGGGCACAACCACTATTGAGGAGGCAGTTCGTGCAGATCACCGGTGCAGTTTTGGAAGAGATTGGTCGGGACCGGCCCTACGGCGAGTCCCAACCCATTGTGGTGCAAGAACTCGAGCTGTCCGAGCCCGGAGGGTCTGAACTATTGGTGCGTATGGAAGCAGCCGGGGTCTGCCACTCTGATCTATCCGTGGTCAATGGGTCTCGCGTCCGACCGGTGCCGATGCTCTTAGGCCACGAGGCTGCCGGCATCGTGGAGAAAGTCGGAGACGAGGTGACCGATATCGAGGTCGGTCAGCGCGTGGTGATGACTTTCCTGCCCCGGTGCGGAGAGTGCAAGAACTGTCAGACTGACGGAAAATTGCCCTGTTCGGTAGGGTCAGCAACCAATAATGACGGAACCCTCATCTCCGGACAGCGCCATCTCTCGCGCGATGGTCAGACGGTCGAGCACCATCTAGGTGTCTCCGGATTTGCCACCCACGCCGTGGTGGACCGCCGCTCAGTCGTACCGGTGGGTGATGACGTTCCGGCCGAAATCGCAGCGGTCTTTGGATGCGCCGTGCTGACCGGTGGTGGCGCCCTGCTCAACGCTGTTGCCCCCGAGGCCGGCGAGTCGGTGATGATCGTCGGGCTGGGCGGGGTCGGCATGGCAGCACTGTTGACTGCAGTAGCCGAAGGAATTGACCGCATTATCGCTGTCGATATGTCCGAAGAAAAGCTCGAGCAGGCCCGCCAGCTGGGCGCCCACGAGACCTACACTTCCGAAGAAGTCAAAGACCAAGGCATCACCGCAGACCATACCCTGGAATGCGCCGGTCACCCCAGCGCCTTCGAACTCGCATTCTCTGCCACCAACCCCGGCGGTCGGACGGTGACCGCAGGGCTCCCCTCCCCGGATGCCACCTCCACCATCACCCCGCTGACTTTGACCAGCGAAGTACGTACCGTGATGGGCTCCTACCTGGGATCTTCGGTGCCATCCCGAGACATTCCGCGGTTCGAAAAGCTGTGGCGGGAGGGAAAACTTCCCGTTGAAAAGCTCATCACCCGCCATATTCGCCTTGACGAGATCAATGATGCGATGGATCAGCTCGCTGACGGAGCTGCGGTGCGTCAGATCATCGATTTCTCAGGCTGACTTGCCGGCTCAGAAGGGTAGTAATTAACCTCACAGGTGTTCGGTGGTGCGTCGTGTATATTCAGTAGCCACGCGCGCACTTACTTGCTAGTATATAAACGATCATCGCTCATCACCCCTGGTCAGGGGCTTATCGAAGGAACGCCTGTGCCCATCCGCTTACGCCTGCGTTTCAGCGCGATATTTTTGACTGCCCTTGCCCTGGTTGCCGGGCTGGTTCTTCCCTCGGCCCTCCCGGCTGAGGCTGAGACCGGTCAGACTAAGGCCTATGAATTTACCGGAAACTGGATTGACCAGCCGGAGGCTTTGGAGTCCGGGGTTGGGGTTGTCGGGGCCCAGTGGCGACTCGATATCAACGACTCGGCCGCTGCTCCGGGTAATGCCAATGTTGATGGCAACGTTCTTGAAGTGACCCTGGAGAACGCGGTGTTTACCGATACGCCTGAGACCTGCGAGTCAGCGGAGCTGTCGGAGGATCGCCGCTCCGTGACGTGTGATCTGGGTGAACGCGCTCAGGGTACCGCCGAGGTTGCTTTCACCGGTGTGCTGGCTGATGGCCCGGCCGGTTCCTTCGTGACTGCGACTGGTACGTTCCGGGGCCACGAGGTCAAGCTCCCCGAGATCCCGATTATCAAAAACTTCGGTATGACCGCAAAATTCGATGGTGGTCACCCACAGTCGCTGATTGCCACCAATACCAGGTATCAGAACATCAACTTCCCCTTCTCGATTTCTCACGCTCAGCAGACCGCCAACGGCCCGGACTCGGTGACCTACAGGCTAGACATTCGCTACGTCGACCAGAATGGGAGAATGGTCGCTACTGTCGATCCTCGCCAGACGAGCTGTTCGGCCAATGACCGTATCCAGTCCGGTTACCCGTTCTCGGATGGTCAGCACGCCGAAAACCAGTCCACGCATTTTCCCGACTGCACCCTGAGAAAAACCGGGGACACCACCTTCGAGCTCACCCTCAGCGACCTGAACTACGACAACGGGCCTCGTTTGGACTCCAACGGTCAGCCTCTCCCGGTCGGTTGGGATGTGATCGCCGCCGGTAATATTCACCTTCAGGTGCCATATAACCAGCAGGCACGGGGCGGTACGGTGCGGCTCAAAGCAGAGCCCCAGACCTACACCTCGGTTGAGGGAGAAACCTACGAGGACACCTTAGATAATAAGACCAACGCCATTCCGGTCGTGCGCGGTGCGTTTACCGGAGGGTGGATTCTCGGTGCCCAGCGCCCCAACGCTTACCCAGGCTCTCCCTGGACAAATACGTACCGCGTACCAGCCGGCGCTACCGTGACCTCGGTCGCGGCCACCACGCCAACCACGAGCCAGAATTCAAAAGCGCACAATTGGGTCTGCACGACTTTCGACACTGAGTATGTAGAGTTTCAAGACGCACGTGTGTCATTGAAACGGGAGGCGCAACCTACCTATATTTATGATGACTCGTACGAGGGAGATATTTGGTACTACACCGGTGACATGGTTGACGCCTGGACCGGGGAGCCGGTAGATCCCAATTTCTTCAACTGTGGTACCGAGGCCAAGAGGAGCGATCCTGCTCACGGCAACCCGCCAGGCTGGTCAACTGAGAAGCCCGATGACCTCTCCACGGTCAAGGCCGTGAAGGTTGAACTTCGCCCAGAACTCTTGGCCGAAACAACACACGAGAGATCAGTGGTCTACCTGGTTTCGGAGCTAAAGCTGAAACCGAGTGCGAAGCCCGGTCAAGACGTTTATACCTGGGCTTACTCTCTGGAACAAGGTCGTAACGAGTGGCGAGCCGATCGGATCCAGAACAATCTTGATTATTATGACCGCTCGATGAATCCTGATCTCGCAGAGCCACACAACACCTTGACGCCGGAGGGCTGGCGCTACCCGTACTCCGGGCCAGGACGTGATGCTCTTCTGGTCGTCGGGTCGTTCCCGTTGGTGGAGAACCTCATTGAGAATACCGAATACAAACCAGGTGACGCTGCGAAGTACACGGTGCGTTATGGTTTGGAATCCAACTTGGCTGAACCGGACACTGACCAGGTCGTGGTGAAAAACACCTTGGCGAAGGGCATGGAATACGTCCCCGGGACCGCGCAAGCGAGGACTGGAGCTACGGTGGGCGAGCCGGAGGTGAGTACGAATGACGATGGCCAGCAGGTACTGACCTGGACCATCGATAACGTGCTACCCAACGACGAACTGGGTGAGATAGTCTTTGAGGCCACGGTGCCTGACGATGCCGAACCGGGTGCGGTTTTCGTGAATAAAGCCACAGCCACGTCCCAGGAAGTCACGGTTGACGATAGCGTGCAGTTCGTGGTCCCGCGCTCTGGACACACCTCGATTGTGAAGGATACCGAGCAGGCCACCTTGGACCTGCCGAAGGCTGATGACCCGGATCAGGACGTCACCGCCTGGTGGGATGTAAAGGTCACTTCCGAAGACCCGAACACCTCCTCGTTTGTGGACGTCATCGACTCATTGCCGTATGACGGTGATGGTAGGGGGACCTCAACCGATGCCCAGTTGAAGTTGGCTTCGGTAGACGCTCCCCAGGGTGCGACTGTTTACTACACGACGGTTGATCCCGCTGAGCTGGACGAAGATCCGGGAGCTGAGGTCAACGGTGGTGCTGGTACTCCGTCGGATATTTGGTCCACTGAGTTTACTGAGGATGCCACGGCTGTGCGTGTGATTACCGGTGAGCTGGCACCTGGAAAGACGCTGTCCTTCCGGGTCAACCTTTCGGTGATCGGTGGTAAGAATGGCGATATTCTGGTGAATAAAGCAGTTGGACGTGCCGAGAGTACCCAGTTGCGGATGCGTACGTCCTCGCCTGTGACGTTCGTTGGTGCTGAGGAGCCCTCGCCGTCGCCAAGTGAGCCGATTGAGCCGTCGCCGACGGAACCTTCTCCTACGGAGCCCACTCCGACGGAACCGTCTGAGCCGACTCCGTCTGAGCCGACTCCGTCTGAGCCGACTCCGTCTGAGCCGACGCCGTCTGAGCCGACGCCTACTGAGCCGACTCCGTCTGAGCCGACGCCGTCTGAGCCGACTCCGAGTGAGTCTTCGCCAAGTGAGCCGACTGAGCCGAGCCCCAGTGAACCGACTCCGAGTGAGCCTTCTCCTAGTGAGACGCAGCCAGGTTCTTCTGAGCCTTCGAGTCCGGAGCCTAGTGGCTCGGCGTCGACTCCTACGTCTACCCCGGAAGAGCCGGGCGTGACTGAGTCTTCCACTGCTGGTCAGCCAGGTGCGACGCCTGATCAGCCTTCGGATCGTGAGGACGATGATTTGGCCAGTACTGGTTCGGCGGTGCTAGCTATGGCTATGGCAGCGGCAGCGTTGATCGGTCTGGGTCTGGTGCTCACGGTTGCTCGACGCAAGCGGCACGGCTAGCTGATCTGCTAGCGCACACGGCGGCGAACTCTCCTGCGGGTTCGTCGCCGTGCTGTGTTCGGATGTTGCGTTCCAGCCGGTCGCGCCATGCTCAGAGTAGCTAGTCAACCAACTAGAGGCACAAGACCTCGGTATGACTCAGTCTGTGTACCAACGCCACGTGTGGTTCCTGATGTTGACGGTTCGTCGCGTCAAAAAGTTCTGTTCAGTGTTTTGCCAGCCTCCACTCAAGTAGCACTGAATTAATAGCCGGAGTTCACACAGAGTTCGTCCAAGCTACCCATAATCGAGACGGTGCGTTTCGAGTGCACGCTTTTTATGCTCATAGACCCGTTAACTCACACCCTGAATTGAGATGAGAGCTTTGAACAAACTGTTTTCCGTCCGCACGGTAGGTGGGTTGTTGACGCTGGTTCTGTCCGGTGGCGCCATCGCCACGACCGTTGTTCCAGCCCATGCCGCCCCCGAAGATGAACTGATCACCAGTGGAACTACGGAATGGCGTTACCTTGATGATGGTACCGATCCAGCTGATGGCCTTCCCGGACGTACTGATTGGACTCTGGCTGAGTTTGATGACAGCCAGTGGGAGACTGGTGCCGGTAGTTTCGGTGCGAAGAACGGCGAACAGCAGACCTTGTCTGGGGGTTACACGCCGGACAACCTGCTGAACCAGTACAAAGAAGGGACACGCGACAATCATGAAGCGTTCTTCTTCCGTACCACCGTTGATGTCGATGCTGCTGACCTTGAAGGCGACAAGCAGCTGACCGGTGAAGTGATCTACGATGACGCTGCAACTGTCTTCGTCAACGGAGAAAAAGTTGCTGGTTTCGACGATGCTGGCATTCAACATGCGGCTGAAGGCGAAGGACGTAACCTGGTTTATGGTGGCTCGAACGCTGGCGCGCCGAAGACCGGCCAGATCAAGGTTGATGCAGATATCCTCGAGCCCGGTGAGAACACTGTTGCGGTTCAATTGCACCAGGGGCGGGCCGACAGCTCTGATATTTACTTGGATATGACCAAGCTGAGCCTCACTGGTGGGGGCCAGGACTCACCGAATCAAGCCCAGCATTCCTTGCTCCTGGGCGTCGGTTCCGACCCCAGTGAGCGCTACATCTCCTGGTTCACCACCTCTGGTGTTCATGAAGTCGTGCAGATCGCAGCCGGTGAGCACGCTGAAATGCCGGCTGAGGCCCAGACAGTTCAGGCGGTCACGCGCGGGACGAGTGCTGTTGAGGGTGAAGATTTTGTTCACGCTACTCTGAGCGGTCTGACCCCGAGCGTTTATTCCTATCGTGTTGGTTCCGAGGAAGGTGGCTGGACTGATATTGAGCAGTTCCGCGTCTACGAGGACACCTTGGAGCACCAGTTCACCTTCATGGGCGACGCTCAGATCGGAGCGTCTGGCAATATTGAAAGGGATGGCATTGGTTGGCAGACCACCTTGGATGCTGCCAACGAAATGTTCCCCGAGGCCCAATTCATGTACTCGGCCGGTGACCAGGTGCAGACCTACGCTGGGGATTCGGCCGAGTATCGGTCTTATCTGGCTCCGAAGCAGATGCGTACTCAGGTTTCTGCCCAGACTCTGGGTAACCACGACTTCAACCGCAACCAGATTCAGAAGCTCTACGGTGAGCACTTCCACCAGCCCAACCTGTGGGAAGGCGACCCGACCGAGGGCACCTACTGGTTCAAGTACAACGGCGTATTGCATCTGAACATCAGCACCGAATATCCGCTGAATGATGGTAGCTACGATGCCTTGCGGGCTTATTTGCAGAATGTCATTGCTGAAGAGTCTCACGACACTCACTGGACCGTGCTGACCTTCCACCGCTCGATCTACTCCTCCGGAGCTACCCACTCGCAGACGATCACCACCCGGCGCCTCCGTGAAGGCATCTCCCCGATCGTCAAGGACCTTGATATCGACCTGGTGCTGGCTGGTCATGACCACAGCTACACCCGTACTCACCTGATGGACGGTACCACCCCGATCGTCCCCGAGGACGCCGAGGCTAACGCTGAGACGTTCGCAGCGACCCCCGTCAATGACCCGAACGTCGACCACGACGTTGTCTACCCTCAAGATGGTCAGGTGCTGTACATCACCGCGAACTCGTCCTCCGGTTCAAAGTACTACAGCCTTGTACCGTCTAGCTGGACCCCGTGGAAGCACACCAATAACCAGAACTACACTCCACAGTTCACCAACGTGGACGTCAAGGAGTGCTCGCTGACCATGACCACGCTCACTAACACGGGTGAGCAGGTCGATAAGGTCGAGCTGGTCAAGGACAAACTGGCTCCGGAGATAGTTCATCCCGGTGACACCTCGATTCAGGTCGGGGCTGACTTCGATCCGCTGGCCGGCGTTGAGGTTTCCGACGGTTGCGATGCCGTTGCCGTTGAAGACGTCACCGTCACCGGTGAAGTTGATACCGCCGTACCCGGAGAATACGAGCTGATCTACACCCTTGTGGATGCTTCCGGGAACGAACGGGCCGTGACTCGTACCGTGACCGTAGTTGAAGGTCAAGCCCCAGGCGAAGACCCGACTGAGGTTCCGACGGAGAAGCCAACTGAGGTTCCGACGGACGAGCCAACCGAGGAGCCGACGGAAGGCAGCACCCAGGAGCCTACTGAGGGTGCAACTGAGGAGCCGACGGAAGGTAGCACCCAGGAGCCTACTGAGGGCGCAACCGAGAAGCCGACCGACGACACTAGTCAGAAGGCCAGCGAGGATGCTTCTGCGACTGCGACAGAATCGACAGAGCCTGAGTCCAGCGAAGCTGGTCAGGACGCCGAGCAACCCGGTCAGCAAGACCGTGATGGTGATCTGGCCAGCACCGGTACGATGGCCTTGGCTATCGGCGTGGTAGCTGCTGTGCTGATTGCTCTGGGTCTACTGCTGACCATCACCCGACGGAAGCGTCACAGCTAAGAGTTGACCGACATAACCACTACAGTTCGGTGGCGAACTCACTGACGGGTTCGCCACCGAACTGCGTTCCGGTGAAGGTTTCGACGGTGTTAATCTTGGGGTCACCGGCGGTTCTCGTGTATCTGCTCTACTGCTGGTGATCACTTCATCACTCATGAGAGGAAATCCCGCCGATGTTCTCTGCGCGCAAGCGTGTCCTGGCGACCATTTTGCTGGCGCCGCTGACCGGTGCCGGCTTGGTGCTAGCTCCCTTCACAGCCACCGCTGAAACTCTTGAACAACCATCCGCCGAGGTGGCCCAGTCCGAGGTCACGGTGGTGATTAGTGAAGTCGTGTCGAAGGGTGGAGACCCTGGCGACTGGGTGGAGTTCTACAACTACGGCACTGAGGATGTCGATCTGTCGGGCTACGTTCTGAAAGACGATGACGACAGCCACTCCTATGTCTTCCCGGAGAACACGGTGATTCCGGCTGGGGGATACCTGGTCATCGACGAGAAAACCGCTGATAACCCAGGATTTGATTTCGGGCTCGGCGGAAAAGATCAGGTACGCCTGTTCGCACCCGATGGCACCACCCTGGTGGATTCGGTGTCCTGGGATACCCACGCCAATGGTAGCTATAGTCGCAACGCTGACGGTGACGTGGTCGAAACCGCCAACCCCACCAAGGGCGCTGCTAACGACTTCGGTTCCGAGGATACCGCTCCTGGAAACGACCGGTCTGTGGTGATCAACGAAGTCGTTTACGACGACATCGAAGGTTACGAAGACTCCATCGAGCTCTACAACACGTCCGAGACCGAGGTGGACCTGACCGGCTACAGTGTCCACGACGACAAAGATCGTCCCGGCGAAGGTGACTTGAAAGGTTCCTTGGCCCCCGGCGAGTTCCTGGTGCTCACCAAAGACAAGGACTTTTCCTTCGGTCTGGGGAAGGGCGACTCGGTTTCCCTCCGTGATGCGTCTGACGCCGAAATTGATCGCCTCGACTACGAGGCCACCAGCCCGATTGCTAACTTCTCTCGGTGCCCGGACGGCACTGGCGAGTTCCAGCACGGTACCAAGACCACGCTGGGTGCACCCAATAATTGCGAACCAGTTGCCGAGATTCCGACCCCAGGCGAGCTGGTGCTCAACGAGATTGATTCCTCCCCGGCTGACTGGCTGGAATTCTTGAATCCCGGTGATGAAGAGATCGACATTTCCGGTGTGGAAATTCGAGACAACTCCGATGACCACCGCTTCCGCTTCCCGCAGGACACCACGTTGGGCGCGGGTGAATACCTGATCGTCGACAGCAAGACCACCGGTGAGGTCTACAACGATACTGCCGATATCTGGGAAGAGGGCACCTTTGAGGCAGCGATCGGTATTGGATCCGGAGACAGCATCCGCGTCTACGATGCCGAGACAGGTGAACTGACGACCGAATACAGCTGGAGTAACCACCCGGCCATTGATGGCGATGAACAAGCTGCCACCTGGGCACGGTGCCCCAATGCGACCGGACCCTTCGGGCTGGGTTATGCCACCCCGGGTGAAGCCAACAAATGCGCTCAGCCGGCCGTGGTGATCAACGAAATTGAATCCAATGGTGACGCCACCGACTGGGTGGAGGTCAGCAACGTCTCCGAGTCCGAGGTCAACATCTCCGGCTGGACGCTGATGGATAACGACCCCATCGGTCACGCCAACGACACCACGCCACTGCCCGAGGGCACCACGCTGGCTCCCGGTGAGCTGTTCGTCTTCGACCAGGGTGAGCACTTCGACTTCGGCCTGGGCTCCGACGACACCGCAACCATCCGCGATGCCGCCGGCAACACCGTCGACGAGCACTCTTGGACCCAGCACGCCGAGGGCGTACTGGCCCGTTGCGATGGTGAACTGATCGACGTCCCGGTTTCCACCAAGGGTCAGCCCAACGCCTGCGGTAACCCCGTGGTGCTCAACGAAGTTGAATCCTCCGACGCCGATGGTGGCGAAGACTGGATCGAACTCTACAACCCCACGGCTGAGAAGCTGGATGTCTCCGGCCTGGGCGTGATGGACGACAAAGAGCGTGACTACACCATCGCCGAGGGCACCATTATCGAGCCCGAGAGCTACCTGGTGATCGACAACCTGGACTTCGGTCTCGGTGGCGATGACGAGGTGCGCATCTTTGACGGCGAGCGGTTGATTCAGTCGACCAGCTGGAGCTCTCACGCTGAGCAGACCTGGGGTCGCTGCCCGGATGCTACCGGTGAATTCGCCAACACTCAGAAGCCCACCCCCGGCGCGGTCAACCAGTGCCACGGCATCCCGAATGTCATTGAATGGCCCGGCGACCCGAATCCGCGTGTGATTGATGAGGAACCGATGTTCTTGACCGACTCCTCCGGTCTGGATTTTGCTGATGGTCACCTGTGGGCCGTAGATAACGGCACCGGCATCTTCTGGAAGCTGGTTGCCCACCAGGACGGCTCCGTGGAATACGCCGAAGGATGGGAAAACGGCAAGCGTGCCCGGTTTATCCAGGATGCTGACAACCCGGAGGCCGCTGGCCCAGATGCGGAAGGCATCACCGTTGACGGCGACGGCATGGTTTACATTGCCTCCGAGCGTGACAATAGCGATAAAGGGACCAACTACAACACCATCCTGCAGGTTGATCCCAACGAGCCCGGCCCCGATGTGGTCGCCAGTGCTCAGTGGGATCTGACCGACCTGTTGCCCAGTGTCAATGCCAACCTGGGCATTGAAGCTGTCGAATGGATCTCCAACGACGCTGTGAAGGACAAGATCGTTGATCTCTCCCAGGCTGAAGACGGATCGGTGCTCTACGATCCGGCAAACCACCCGAACGCTATCGCCAACGGGCTGTTCTTCACCGCTTTGGAGAACGACGGCAAGCTGTATGCTTTCGTTCTGGAACCGGAAGGCAAGGCTACTTTGGTGACGGTCATTGATCCTCAGATCGGTGGCGCGATGGGACTGCACTACGACGTGGATACCGATACGCTGTGGGTTGCTGCTGATGACGGATACCAAGGCACTCACGCCAAGGTGACCTTCAATGGCACCGACACTCCGGAGGTGGTTCACGTCCAGCGTCCGGCTGGTATGGAGAACCTCAACAACGAGGGCTTCGCCATCTCCACCATGGACTACTGCGTTGACGGTGAACGTCCGGTCTGGTGGTTCGCCGATGGGTTCGAGTCCGGTTCATTGCGCGCTGGCACCCTGAAGTGCGGTGCCCCGGATGACGAACCAACTGAGGAGCCGACGGACGAACCGACTGAGAACCCGACCGGTGGTCCGACGGACGAACCGACGGAAGAACCAACTGAGGAGCCGACGGACGAACCGACTGAGAACCCGACCGGTGGTCCGACGGACGATCCGACTGAGGAGCCGACGGACGAACCGACTGAGAACCCGACCGGTGGTCCGACGGACGATCCAACTGAAGAGCCGACGGACGAGACCACTGAGTCTGACCAGCCCGGTCAAAAGCAACCGGAGGGCGACGACAGCGTCCCGGCCGCAGGCCAGGATGGAGAGGACGGTAGCTCTCAGGATGGTCTGGCTGCGACCGGTGCGGTGGGTATTCCGCTCGGGGTTGTCGGTATCGTCTTGCTCCTGCTGGGCGCATTCATGGCGATTCGACAGAACCGCCGGATGCTGAACTAACTCTCCCAGCGCTGCTGCTCGCGCGCGTGGGTCTCAAGGTAGGCACCTGGAGAAAACTTCTCGTCGTAGAAGTCAGTATCCAGGTGCTGAGCCTGGAGATAGTTCATAATCCACACTGACGGAACCGTGCCGGGGAATTTCCCGAAGGTCTCGTCGATATATTCGGCCTGGATCGAGATCAACTCGATAAACTCCTCGTCGAACGGTGCTGCTGCTGAACGCACGCGTGGCGTGTCCTTCCAGGGCCCCGGTGTGTCCGGGTGGAATGGTCCGCCGACCCCAAACTTCCGCTCCGCCAGAGCATGCACGGCCTGAGTCATCGAGCCGAAATGCGGGCGGGTGAAGGACTCGAATACACCCTCACGTCCGGTGGGGTTTGGGATTGCCCAGCGCTCATCCTGGTCGTAGCGGAAGCCCAATCCCGGCACCTGCGCCTCACCGGATGCTCCGAGAACCGACAGCCGGTCGATTCCGTCAAAGCTCCACCCGCCGAGTCCGATAGCCCCCAATGTCAGATGTCCAACGTAACTGGATGTCATCAGCTCGGCACTGGCTTCAGCCAGTGAGTACTGCTCGACGAAGCTCAGCGGTTGTGGGTCGTCGAAGTGGTCCAGCCGGTGCTCGAATTTCTCCAGCCCGGGAATCGGACGATCGTTGATGTCGTCGAAGAGCACGTATCCGTTCTGGGAGAAGAAGGCGATGTTCAGTAGCGTCTGTTGCGCTAAGTCCGCGACCGGAATCACCAACAGTGAGCCCGGCCAGTTGCCAATCCAGGTGTTATGTCCCTCGAAATAGGGTTGTTTGCGAGGTAAATACAGTCGCTCGTCGTTGAGCTTGACCGCCCGAGCTAACACCGCGTTGAGTGTCGCTTCGACCTGGTCGGTCTCGGCGGAGTTCACGCCTTCCCAGCTGTGCTCCAGCGGTTGATCGCGGGTGGGCAGATAATAGGTGCCGGAGTCATCGGTGAAGAAGAACTGAGTCGTGTGAAAGCCGGCTGCCGAGGGGAAGGTTCTGCCGATAGCCGAGCCACTGTAGTTGGGAAATTGGGGCTGATAGCCCGGGTGTCGGGTAATACCGAAGTGCCAACCGGTTTGACCGGTTACGGTGGCTAAAACCAACGCCCGTTGGAGATCGGTCAGGGGACGAGACGCCTGCGAGGAGGTGTAAGCTAATACCCCGTCCGGGATCTCACCGCCGACCGGAAACCGCCGAGATCGGCGACCAATGATCGCCTCATACAGCGGGAACGTCGCAAGTTCGGCCAGGGCCGTGCGTTCGTGATCGGATAAGGAAATCGACTGCAGGCCATTATCAAAAACCGTCATGGTGCTCCTTTGAGTGTGTCAGCAGGTCCGGTCAGTGATGCCTGTAGCCTAACGACGGGTACACCATGGCAGAAGGGTGTTGTCACGAACTGTCACATCGCCCTGGTCTGTTCACCGCCGATCTGCACGACGCCACGACCTCGAATCTTCCGGTTCGCCAGGTCCTGATACGCCTGATCGATCTGGTCAAAGCGGTAACGGTTGGTGATCAGTTTCGAAAACTCAAGTGCGCCGGTAGCCGCCAGCTCGATGACCTTCGGCATCGTCTCAGCCGGAGGAGCGCCGAAGCAGCCACGAATCTGGATCTTGCGACGGACCAGCTTGGTGATTTCGACCTCCAAGAGATGACCGGCCGGGGCAATACCTGCTAACACCACGCGACCACCGTCATCCACCAGATCCACGGCCTGCTTGGTGGTGGCGGTCGAACCCAGCGCCTCAAACACCACCGTGGCGCCGTGTCCCAGTAGCCGGGTCACCACCGTGGCTGGATCAGCTACGGCGGAATTGATGGTCGCAGTGGCACCCAGTTGCCGAGCTAGCGCAAGCTTCTCGTCGTCAATATCCACAGCAATGATGTTGGTAGCCCCGGCCGCCCGGGCAAGATGAATAATGCTCAAACCGATCCCGCCGGCAGCAACCACTACCACGTCATCGCCGGGTCCTACCTCGCCGACGTGGTAGATCGCACCGTAGCCGGTGAAGATGCTGCACCCGAGGATCGCGGCATCCTGAAGTGACACCTCATCCGGGAGCGGGAAGACCGCATTGACCGGCACCACCGCGCGGTCGGCATGACCCGACATGGAATACATGGCCACCTGAGAGCCGTCGGCACGGTGGAGCCGGGTGGTCCCATCCAGTAGGTGACCGTTGAGTCGGTTCTGTGTGAAAAACACCTCGCAGAGTTCGGAGATCCCGCGCTCGCAGTGTCGGCACCGTCCACACGGCATGATAAAGCTACAGGCGACCCGGTCCCCAGGTTTCACGCGAGTCACCCGGTCTCCCACCTGCAGCACCACCCCGGAAATCTCGTGTCCTAACACCGCCGGGCGAGGGAATGCCACCTCGTCTTTGAGCACGTGCAAATCGGTATGGCAAACACCGCAAGCGGCCACCTCGACCAGCACCTCATCAGCTCGGGGCGCATCCAGTGACAGCACTTCGGGGCGCAGCCGAGGTTCACGGTCCTGGAGGACGAACGATTGCACGGATGCGGGTGGGGTAGCGGTCATGGTGAGGAGGTCTCCTTTCACCAACATGACGAGATCCACGCAGGTATCTCAAAAATCAACAGTCTTAGCAAAGAGCGGAACTCGCGAGATCGGTTTGAGCTGTCAAAACGCACCTCAGACCGAAAATCTGCGGAGTTTTCGCTCGCTGTGGCCGAGTCGCAGAATTTCCCATTCGGCTCTGACATGCACATTTACGCATATGTTTATAAGAGGCTATGGAAAGCCCCGCGCTGACCGGGTTTCCCTAGCTTAACACAGTAGTGAGGTAGATCACGTTACCGGCGGTTACCCCCGTATGACTTACCCGACGGGCGTCAGTACGCTGAAAGCGAGTCCACATCACAACTCACAAATACGACAAAGGGAGCAAAGTGATGAAGGCAGTACTGTACTACGGCAAAGAAGATCTACGCAACGAAGAAATCGATGAGCCAGAGTTGGTTCCCGGTACCGTGAAAATTGCCCCGGCATACAACGGTATCTGCGGCTCGGACTTGAGCTTGTACTTTAACGGTCCGGTACCGCCGGCACCGACCGCAGACGAAAAGCACCCCCTGACCGGAGACACCCTGCCGATCGTCTTCGGCCACGAATTCTCCGGCGTCGTCACCGAGGTTGCTGACGACGTGGAAGGCATCAGCCCCGGCGATCACGTTGCTGTTGAACCGGTCATCGTCTGTGGCGAATGTTTTTCCTGCCAGTCTGGTCAGTACAACCTGTGCACTAAGGCCGGTAGCCACGGCATCTCCGGTAACGGCGGTGGCTTGGCGGAACAGCTCGTCGTGGACAAGCAGTGGGTTCACCAGGTCGGTGACCTGCCCCTGGATCAGGCTGCGCTGATCGAGCCGCTGTCTGTAGCGCTACACGCTGTGAAGAAGTCCGGCGTGGAGTCCGGTCAGACCGCGGTGGTTGGCGGTATGGGCCCGGTGGGCCAGCTGGTCGCCGCCGTGCTGAAGGCGCGTGGCGTTCATGTGATTGCCTCCGAGGTGTCGGCCAAACGGAAGGAATTCGCCAAGAAGGCCGGCTACGTCGACGCCGTGATCGATCCGACCGAAGAGGACCTTGTCGACTACGTCAAGGACAAGACCGACAACGCCGGTGCCGCCGTGGCCTTTGACTGCGCCGGTGCTCAGGTGGTCTTCGAACAAATGCTGGACTCCCTGGGCGCAGGCGGCCATCTCGAGGTCGTCGCTGTGCACACCAAGGCCGTTGACCTGGATATCACCAACAAGCTGACCCTCTCGGAGCACTCGGTGGGTGCTTCTTTCGGATACGCCGGTGACCACGAAGAAGCTATTGAGCTCGTGAAGTCCGGCAAGGTGAACCTCGAGCAGTTCATCTCCTCAGTGATCAAGCCCGAAGATATCGTGGAAAAGGGTTTCAACCAGTTGCGTGACCACGCTGATGAGGAAGTGAAGATCCTCGTCGAGGTCAACGCTCAGGATAAGTAAGACTGCGTTCTCGCTCACATCGCGCTCCCTTCCGGTAAAGTTTCCGCAATATGGACTTATCGTTCCGCGGACTGACTGGAAGGGAGCGCGAATGGTTAACGGCGTCCAATCGGTGGAGCGGGCTTTCCTCCTTCTGGAGCACATTGCCGGTGCCGGCGGTGAGATCTCGCTGTCCGAGCTAGCCGAGCAGACCGCACTCCCGCTGCCGACGATTCATCGGTTGTTGAAGACCCTGGCCCACAGTGGCTACGTTCGGCACTTGCCGAATAAGCACTATGGGCTGGGACCGCGTCTGATCCGGCTCGGTGACCTCGCTTCACAACAGTTGGGGTCTTGGGCGCGACCCTATCTCGCCGAAGTCACCGATGCCGTTCAGGAATCCACCAATATGGCTGTGCTGGACGGCGATATGGCGACCTATGTCGCCCAGGTTCCCTCCGCTCAAAGTATGCGTATGTTCACCGAAATCGGTCGGCGCGTCCACACCAATTGCTCCGGTGTCGGAAAAGCCATGCTCTCTCAGCTACCAGACGAGCAGATCGAACAATTGCTCGCCCGTGCGGGGATCCACCAGCCCACCGGACGGGGCCCTGCCACAGTCGCCGAACTGCTCGACGACATTCGCACCGTCCGCGCTCGCGGATACGCCACCGACCACGAAGAACAAGAACTCGGCGTGCGCTGTTTTGCCGTCCCCGTCCCGGACTTGCCGACCCCGGCGGCCATTTCTGTCTCGGGTCCGGTGACCCGGGTGGATGCTGCGTTCAAAGAACGAGCCGTGCCCTTACTCCAGCGAGTCGCCTGGCGCATCGCACGTGTCGCCGCAACGCGTGGCTAATATCCACGATACGGAAAAGAACTTTCACAAATACGCGAGGTGGGCTAGAGTACATTTCGTCACACCTGCCCGTGAACTCCATCTCAGGGGGACCGATGGAACGTCTTGCGCTTGAAGAGCTCCAGCAGCAACTCCCTGCTGACGTGCTGGTGACCAATCCGGCCACCATCGAGTCGTACCGCTGGGATCGGGCGAACGACCCTGAGGCCGGTACCCCTCTGGTTGTGGTGCGTCCGACCAGCACCGAGCAGGTCCAACAGATCGTGACCATCGCCGCCAAGTACCGCATTGCCCTGGTACCCCGGGGTGCCGGAACCAGCCTCTCGGGTGGCTCTACCGCCGTGGACAACGGTATTGTGCTCTCGCTGGAACGGATGAACTCCATCGAGGTTCACCCGCAAACACGTTCGGTCACCGCCGGCCCCGGGGCGCTGAATGCCGAGGTCAAGGCCGCCGCGGCAGAGCACGGGCTGTGGTACCCACCAGACCCCTCCTCCTTCGAGATCTGCTCCATTGGTGGCAATGTGGCCACCAATGCCGGAGGCTTGTGCTGTGTGAAATACGGGGTCACCACCGATTACGTGTTGGGGATGACCGTGGTGCTCGCCGATGGCAAGATCATCACGCTCGGTGGCCCCTGCATCAAAGACGTGGCCGGGCTGTCGTTGACCAAGCTGTTCGTGGGGTCGGAAGGCACCCTCGGCGTGATCACCGAAGTCCATCTGCGCCTGATCCCGCACCAAAAACAACCCACCACGATGGTGGCCACCTTCCCGAGCCTGGAGTCGGCGACCCAGGCGGTGCAACAGATCACCCAGACAATGCGCCCCTCCATGCTGGAATTCATGGATCAGGCCACCATCCAGGCCGTCAACGCCGCTACCGGCATGGGACTGGACGATCAGGCTGCAGCGTTGCTGATTGCCCAATCCGATGAATCGACTGCCTCGGCGGTGGAAGAAATCCAGCGGATGGAAGCGATCTGTACCGAGCAGGGGGCTACCGAGGCCTTCTGTACCGATGATCCTGAGGAAGGCGAGGCTTTTGTCACCGCCCGTCGAGTCGCGATCCCCTCTATTGAACGGATGGGTGCGGTGTTGCTAGAAGACGTCGGCGTGCCCCTGCCGAAACTTAGCGAGTTGGTGGTGGGGATCAACCAGATCGCGACCCGGCACCAGGTGAGCATCCCGACCATGGCTCACGCCGGGGACGGCAATACTCACCCGTTGGTGGTTTTGGATCCCACCGATCCGGAGCAACAGGCCCGAGCGCACCAGGCCTACGGAGAGATTATGGACCTGGCGATCGGTTTGGGCGGGACCATCACCGGCGAACACGGAGTGGGGCGACTGAAGCGACCCTGGTTGCAGGACTATCTCGGCGAGGACATCATGGAACTCAACCAACGCATTAAGGACGCCCTGGACCCGCTGGGCATCATGAACCCCGGCGCCATCTTTGACGCGACAGATAAGGAGAACTGACCGTGACTCAACCAAACTACACCGAACGTGCTGGACTGCAGGTGGCCGATGAGTTGCTGGAGTTCGTGGAAACCCACGCGCTACCGGCTGCTGAGCAACACGCCGAGAGCTTCTGGTCCGGGGTGGCTGAGATCTTCGCCGATCTGACCCCGAAGAACCAGGCGCTGTTAGCCACCCGTGATGAGCTACAGCAGCAGCTGGACACCTACTACCGCGAGCACAACGGCGTCGGCGACGCTGCGAGGTATCGCGCATTCTTGGAAGAGATCGGCTACCTGTTGCCGGCCCCCGACGAGGTCAAGGCCACCACGACCAACCTGGATGTGGAGATCACCCACCAGGCTGGCCCGCAGCTGGTGGTCCCGGTGAGCAACGCCCGCTTTGCCATCAACGCCGCCAATGCCCGATGGGGTTCGCTCTACGATGCCTACTACGGCACCGATGCGATCGATCAGTCTGAGGGGAAAGAACCGGTGGGAGACTACAACCCGGTTCGCGGTGCTGCGGTGATCGCTAAGGGTCGCGAACTGCTGGATTTCGCTGCCCCGTTGACCGCTGGATCTCATGCTGATTCCACCGGCTACCGGGTGGTTGAGGGTGCCCTGAAAGTCACGTTGTCGAATGGGACCGAGACCGAGCTGGCTAATCCAGAGGGCTTCATCGGCTACACCGGATCCCCCCAACGGCCCGAGACGGTGTTGTTGCGCCATAACGGCCTGCACCTGGAGATTGACTTCGACCCTTCGGGCACCATTGGCTCCACCGATGGCGCCGGGATCCAGGACATCATGCTGGAATCTGCCGTGACCTCGATCATCGATCTGGAAGACTCGGTGGCTGCGGTAGACGCCGAAGATAAAACCCTGTGCTACTCCAACTGGTCCGGGCTGGTCAACGGCACGCTGAGTGAAGAGGTGACCAAAAACGGCACGACCTTCACCCGCGTGCTGGCCGATGACCGCCACTACACCGCCGCCAATGGCACCGACACCATCTCACTGAAGGGCCGATCGCTCTTGTTGGTGCGCACCGTGGGCCACCTGATGACCACCGATGCTGTGCTGGATGCCGAGGGCAATGAGGTGCCCGAGGGTATTTTGGACGCGATTATCACCTCGCTGGTGGCCGTGCCGAACCTGCGCTCCGGCAAAGGGAATTCGTCGACCGGATCGCTGTATATCGTCAAACCGAAGATGCACGGTCCGGCCGAAGTTGCTTTCGCCGTGGAGACCCTGGGCCGGGTCGAGCAGCTGCTTGGATTGCCCGCAACCAGCCTGAAGATCGGCATTATGGACGAGGAGCGTCGTACCTCGGTCAACCTAGCTGCCGCGATCAACGAAGCCAGCGATCGGGTGTTCTTCATCAACACCGGATTCCTGGATCGCACCGGAGATGAGATCCACACCTCGATGCACGCCGGTGCCGTGGTGCGCAAGGCCGATATGAAGGCTCAGCCCTTCCTGAAGGCCTACGAAAACTCCAACGTCGACATTGGCTTGGCGGCCGGCTTCCGCGGTACCGCCCAAATTGGTAAGGGCATGTGGGCCAAGCCGGATCTGATGGCCGATATGCTTCAGGAGAAAATCGGTCACGTCCGCTCCGGAGCCACCGCCGCCTGGGTGCCCTCACCGACCGCGGCCACATTACATGCCCTGCACTACCACCTGGAAGATGCCTTCCAGGTCCAGTCCGAGATCGCTCAGCGTCAGGCCCAGTCCCTCGAGCCGTTGCTCCAGCCCCCGCTGGGTGAGCCCGAGAAACTCACCGATGAAGAGCGGACCGCGGAGATCGATGAGAACGTCCAGTCCATCCTGGGTTATGTGGTGCGCTGGATCGACCAGGGCGTGGGTTGCTCGAAAGTTCCCGATATTCACGACGTGGCCCTGATGGAAGACCGCGCCACCCTGCGGATTTCCTCTCAGCTACTGGCCAACTGGCTCGAGCACGGCGTTGTCACTCAGGAGCAGGTGGATGAATCTCTGGCTCGCCTGTCTACAGTGGTCGATGAGCAGAACGCTGGCGACCCGAACTATGAGGTGTTGATGCCCAACGGTCAGGGCGGGATCGCCTTCCAGGCCGCTCGTGCGCTGATCGTTGAGGGGGCCACCCAGCCCAACGGTTACACCGAACCGTTGTTGCACCGCTACCGTCGGGCCAAGAAGCAGGAACAGCGCGGCTAATTCTCACACGCACTCGGCACCGTTCTGAATCGGGACGGTGCCGAGACGTTAAAGGTCGCGCATGAACCTGACGGCGTGGTGCATTGCCTCACGTGCGCCACGCCAGACGCCCAAGGAATTGACGAAGGGGTGCAAGAGTCCGGAGTTCACCCGCAGTGTGGTCTCCACTCCGGCCTCACGTAGAGCCTGAGCATAGGCGAGACCTTCGTCGCGTAGTGGATCAAATCCGGCCACTGACACGTAGGCCGGTGCGGTGCGTGCCAGCAACTCAGGTGGCGCCAACAATGGAGAAACGCGCCAGTCGGTGGCCAACTCCAGTTCAGAACCCAGATAGTGGTTGCGATACCATCGCATGTGCTTGCGCGTGAGGAAGTACCCGCGTGCGAATTCGTCGTATGAGACCGTATCCAGCCGGCTCAGGTTAGTTACCGGCACAAAGAGCATCTGTGCCACTGGCTGTGAGCTACCTGAATCCGCTCTGAGCAAAGATACCGCCGCACTTAGGTGCCCACCGGCCGAATCGCCGGCAATGATCACCTTATGCGGATCCACCCCGGGAACCTGGCCTTCCAGGACGGCATCCAGGGCGTCGTTCACGGCCAACAGCGCCGTCGGATGAGGGTGTTCCGGGGCGAGCGGGTACTCCAGGCTAATCACGATGACCTCGGCACGATGGCACAAGAACCGGGCGGTCGAATCGTGACTGCGCGCCGATCCCAGGGTCCAGCCACCCCCATGAGCGTAGAGCACAGCGGGACGAGGGATCTGAGCTCCAATCGGATAGTAGATCCGCGCGAGTACTCCGCCCACATACCGGGTGCTGACAGCTAAAACGGCCGGACTTCCTGGGTCGCCGGCGGCCGCTTCCTTCTCGATCTCCCTGCGGGCCTGATCTACCGGGAGATCGGAGAAGTCTTTCGTGGCGAGGTTGAGAACCGCCAGAGAAAGACGAACATCGGAGTCCATCCGGTCCCCCGAGCGATTCGTCAGAGCAGGGACAACTCGGTCCAGTACAGTAGCAGGGATCCGGTCGAGGGCCCGAGCCGCCAGCGTGAGGCTAGACATGGTTAATACCGCATCAAGGCAGCAACATTCTCGACGCGACCGTCGGAAATGATGATGACCCGTCCGGAATTCAACAGCGTATGCAGAATGGCGGTGTTCACCTGACCGGTGCCGTCTGAGGCCGACAGTGCCGGGTTGATAAAGAGTCGGTCCACCCGTCCTTCGACCGCTCCATCGCGAATCACATCGGGTTGGGTTTCGCCCAAACCCGTACCGGCTACATTGGCGAAGCGCTCATATTCGGCATCATCGGCGGAGGCGAAGCGTGGGCGGATGATCTGGTCCCAGACCGCATCGCGCAGTTCGGCACCGGATTTGGCCTCCGGGTTACCGGCCAGGAATTCCTCGGTCACTACCGGGTACGACGAATAGCCTCGAATCTCGGGGACGAGCTCGGACACGGAAGCCACCACCAGTGGCTGGGACCGTGCCCGACCAATCTCATCACCCAGCGAGGCGCCCACATCGTGTAAGAACTTTTGTTGTTCGACTTCGAAGTTGCTGTTCCCATTGCCACGCACCCCGGGCGTGTAGCCGGAACTGCGGTCATCGGATTCCCATTCTTCACGGGATTCGGGAACGTGCCGCAGCGGAAGCTCCTCGACGGTGTCCTTGGTGGCATCAAAAAGCCGCACCTTATTCTGCGCTAACGCCAGAATGTAGAACGCTGATGACTCGGTGAGCGCTTCGGCAATGGGTCGCAGGACAAAGTGGTGGTTGACGTGGACGTATTCGGTGACCGGAACGCCGAGACGGTAGGCCCGCCAGAAACCGTCGGCCGCAAAGAGTGCGAGCGTCTCCGACTGCTCGCGGACGAAATCAGAATCAGACACCAGGTCTTCCAGCGGCGCCACGATCTGATCAATGGCAACGTCACTTTGCTTTTTTGCCTCGTTGACGGCCGACTTGATGCGGGTCGCCGTTTCAGAAGACGTGTGGTGGGTCGGATTCGTGGGGAGAAAAACCGAAACCTTCAGCCCCTCGGCGTTGGCCATGGCCTTCAGGTCGTCTGTCGTGATCTGATCAAATTGTCCATGTAGTCCCATGAGTTCACACTACCGATGAGGTCTACGTCACGTCTAGGTGTCGACGTACCTTATTCATATTGAGCGCGTAGCTCAGGTCGTGCCTCACGTATCGTGAGCGCGAAGCCATAGTGTGAACGCATGGATAAGGACATTGTCTCGATGAGTGCTCGGATTGAAGTCACCAAGCACTATGCGGCCAGGTATGCTGCGGCTTCCAAGAAGGTCAAGGGTCAGATTCTGGATACGGTGGTGGAGCTGACTGGCTGGCACCGGGATCATGCCCGTCAGCAGCT